>CAYFOR010000213.1:0-1588 GCA_964344785.1 uncultured Piscirickettsiaceae bacterium | reverse complement strand
GTCATCAATAACCAATTGAATTTATTCGATTAAACGTTGGGACACCAGTGATTACACACCATTCACAAAGCTAAATAATGCGTAATATTATAGTTTACTAATATTAGAAATTCAATAAATAAGGGGTTATTTTGTCATTTGTCAATCTAATCCAGCAATCAGTCGGTCTACACGCTGAAAACCTCTCGGCAACTTCTGACCACGTCGTCCACGTTCACCATGATAGTTTTCCAGATCCGCGGGTTTGACCTTCAAAACACGTCTGCCGGATAGCACAGTCAATCCCTGGTTATCCCTCAAAATAGCCAGGCCGACCATCACCTCCTCACGTTGCGAGGCCCTGTTCGCGGGAATGCCGATCATCTTGTTGCCCTTCCCCTTGGACAACTGGGGCAACTCTTTCAGCGGGAAGAGCAGAAGCCTGCCCTCACTGCTGGCCACTGCAACCCATTCGCTGTCGTCTGCAACAGACAGTGGCGGAACGATCTCTGCACCTTTCGGCAAGGTGAGAAATGCCTTGCCCGCCTTCTTGTTGGAAGCAAGGTCACCGACTGTGGCAATAAAGCCGTAACCGGCATCCGAAGCCACCAGGATATGTTGGCTGCTATCTGCAGCAATCACATCAACAAATCGTGTACCCGCAGGGGGGGACAGTCGCCCGGTCAGCGGCTCACCCTGCCCTCGTGCAGAGGGCAGGGTATTCGCCTGCACCGTATAACTACGTCCAGACGAGTCGAGGAAATAGACCGGTTGATTGCTCCGCCCCAACGCTGATGCAAGATAACGGTCCCCACTTTTATAGTTGAGTCCCTCCACATCGATCTCATGCCCCTTGGCTGCCCGTACCCACCCTTTTTCAGAGAGTACGATCGTCACTGGCTCGGAAGGGACCAGGCTGGTTGGATCGATGGCCTGTGCGGCACTGCGGGTGACGATTGGAGAGCGACGATCATCCCCGTATTTTTCTGCATCTGCAGCGATCTCCTTGCGGATCAGGGTACGCAGGCGACGCGTGGAGCCAAGCGTCTTCTCCAGAGACTGTCGCTCCTCCTCCAGCTCCTGCTGCTCTCCCCTGATCTTCATCTCTTCCAGTTTGGCCAGATGGCGTAGCTTGAGGTTGAGAATTGCCTCGGCCTGGATATCGGTCAGACCAAAACGCTCCATCAGAACCGGCTTTGGCTTATCCTCGTTGCGAATAATGGCAATCACCTCATCAATATTCAGATAGGCAACCAGCAAGCCCTCCAGAATATGGAGTCGTTGCAATACCTTCTGCAAACGGTGCTCCAACCTCTTGCGCACCGTACCTTCCCGGTAGCTGATCCATTCCATCAGTAGCTGACGAATGTCTTTCACCCCAGGGCGTCCGTCAATGCCAATCATGTTGAGATTGACCCGATAGGTGCGCTCCAGATCGGTAGTGGCGAACAGGTGAGACATCAACTGGTCGAGATCCACCCGGTTGGAGCGGGGCACGACCACCAGGCGTGTCGGGTTCTCATGATCCGACTCATCACGCAGATCATCCACCATCGGCAACTTCTTGGCCCGCATCTGGGTGGCAATCTGCTCCAATACCTTGTTGCCG
>CAYFOR010000212.1:0-1612 GCA_964344785.1 uncultured Piscirickettsiaceae bacterium | reverse complement strand
AAAATATGTGCGAGTCAGCCGTTGAAATGACCGTTTGGTGAATAAGGCGGGTTTACAACTAATGAAATGATGAAATATGACAGCTTTGTGTATGGAGTTCCATCCTGATGGAGATACTCAACTGAGTCCACTTTGGGCGCAACCCTAGAATGCCGACCATTTCATGGCAGAGAGAATATAGCGGCTGTCTGCACCTATTATAAATGTGATCATCCGCTGACCTCGGTTGCGCCTTCTCCGTATTCGGTCCACCCATACATGTCAATGCAGTTTATAGGTGTCCCCATCCCTCCAATTTAGAAATATCCTCTTTCTCATAAATCATTGACTCAATATACAATATTTTGTATAATTATAGCCTATGAAGAAAATGGTTTTCGTGGGAAGCTCTCAAGACGATATTCGAGCTTTCCCTGAAGGGGTTCGAAAGGATGTTGGTCGTCAGCTCTATCGATTACAGGCAGGCCTCGATCCTATCAACTGGAAACCGATGAAAAATATTGGCACTGGAGTGCGTAAAATACGAGTTAAACATAGAGAAATTTATCGTGTGATCTATGTTTTACAGATCAAGGATCAGATTCATGTACTCCATGCATTTCAAAAGAAGGATCAAAAAACTCGTCAGAGTGATATCAATCTAGCCAAGCAGAGACTACAGGAGATCAGACCATGAGCAATGAGAATGTCTTTGAACAAGTGGGTTTTGACCCGGCTGAAGCAGAGAAACTGCGTCTTCAATCACAGCTTGCCATTGAAATTGAGCAATACATCAAAAGTGAAGGATTGACTCAAAAAGAGGCTGCTGAACGGTTTGGCATTACTCAGCCACGGGTATCGGATCTATTACGCGGAAAACTGGATCTCTTCACAATTGACGCTCTGGTCGGAATGCTTGCCCGTGTTAACAGGACCATTAGAATGGATGTGCTGTTGGCTGCTTGATCAAGATGAAGTGGATTATTGGAAACTGTGATCTCTGAACTGGTTCCGGATGTTGTTGTATCCCCAGAAAAAGTGGCCATTGCCAAGGCGAAACAGAAGATCTGTTACCAGTGCCCTGAGTGTATGGCCAAGGTCTGGGGCAAACCTGGATTAAAGGTGGTATGTGGTGAGTGTGATAAGTCATTTGAAGGGTTCCAGCATTAAAAATACCGATGCTGCCTATAACTTCAAGTGCTAGATTGTAGTTGATAAAATTATTTCAATACAGGAGTGAATGACGATACTAAATTGGTTCTACATGTCGATTGCGCATAATGTACGTTATGTTAAGTTATGTACGGATGATATTATGCGCCACATACCCCATAGACAAGATTACTCTCTATCTTAATTTCCATCACCAGGTGAAAGAGCCTCCTCGATTCTGTTGATCAGAGTCGCCCGGTCTCCTGGTTTGACGATATATCCTGCCACCCCTGCCTGCATACTCTGTTTGACTAATCCACCCTGACTGTAACCGGTCAGCATGATGACGGGAATATTGTTGAGTTCGGGGTTCTGCTTGATCTGTTTCAGTGCGGAAAGGCCATCCATCTCCGGCATCTTGTAGTCTAGCCCGCCTTATTCACCAAACGGTCATTTCAACGGCTGACTCGCACATATTTTC
>CAYFOR010000211.1:0-1633 GCA_964344785.1 uncultured Piscirickettsiaceae bacterium | reverse complement strand
TAAATAGTCAGATATATACAACATGCAACATGGCTACCCTATGAATGACATTGATACTTCCAGAGCACATCTACTCTGATCTGTCAGTCCGGGATGACCAATTTGATCTCTCGATGCATGGGCGTTGAACGAGAACAGCTGTCTCTCTGTTCGAACAACCGTCTGGATTATCGTCACTACAGCCTGTTCGGTTTACATTTTATCGAGCCATAGTGTGCGGTTCATCACGTTTTGAGCAAAACGGACAAGCTACCGCATAGATGCTCTCGATTGACACGGCACTATTACAAAAATATATTTCGCGGATGGAAAAGGTCTCCCCCCGTCGTCTGGACTCTATCACTCTCCTCCGCCACTTGAGTGCCGAACAGCGTCGCCACATTGAATCCCTGTGTCAATTTCACTATTACCGCAAGAATGAAATCATTCTTGAAAGTGGTCAATCTGCAGAGGATCTGCTGTTTCTGATCAGTGGTTATCTCAAGGTCAGCAAGAAAACCAGAAATGGTGAGCGCGAGACGGGGTTTGCATTTGTCGAACCCGGAGAGATATTCGGCGATCTTGCCATCATGGATGGGCTACCGCGTTCTGCAACGACCAAGGCACTCACTGCCTCGCTGGTTGCCTCACTGCCACGCCGACACGCACTGCAGATGATCCGTGAAAACAGGGATATCTCCTGGGAGATAATTCGGCGCTATACTTCGATCATTCGTGAACAGAATGAGTTTCTGGTAGACATCAACGAGCAGGATGCCACCCATCGGATCTACAAGCTGCTCCTCAAAAGTGCAATACGTTGTGGACAGAATGCCCAGACACCCAGGGTCATCAACCCACTACCCAACCAGAGCGATATTGCTGCAATGACGATTACCAGTCGTGAAACGGTATCACGGGTACTCAAACGCCTGCGTGACGCCATGATCATTGCCAAGAGTGGTAATACGCTGACCATTCTGGACGAAAAGAGGCTTGAGGGACTTTCGAAGAGCGGTTAGCCGATCATAACGGATCGGTAATTCAACAGTGGAGCCGCCACTCCAGTTCAGGGAAGATACCGGCTCGTCATCAAGCAATCTGTACTGCCCTGCCCATTGGATATGGACAGGGCAGCATCGGTGGAAGAGGCCTATTGAGCAGGCGGTAGCATCACCGGCACACGTGAAGGTGAGGACTCTGTTCTCACATCCGTATTACCTTTCATTCGAGCATTCTCGGCAGCATCCATATCCGCCTGTGCCTCAGATGACCCCTTGCCCGAGGCATTGACCGACATGCTGAAGCTGCCTTCGGCATCCCCATGTCCCTTGCCGGCTCCACGACCACGTGTATCCATCGCACCATCTGCTGACCCCGCCCCATAGCCGGACTGATTGTCATCTCCCCCCATAAAAGCAAACGCACTTGACGAAATCAACAAGACCGAAACAATCGCAATAGTTTTCTTGAACACTGGATATCCTCCTTTGGATAAAGCATGAATAACAGGTTTTCCGAAAGTCGGCTAGATCACCAATCCTCCCGGAATCCCCATACTATCAGATTCATAATTCATTTATTTACTTTTGTCAATTATATTCACTGGTGTCCCAACGTTTAATCGAATAAATTCAATTGGTTATTGATGACG
>CAYFOR010000210.1:0-1679 GCA_964344785.1 uncultured Piscirickettsiaceae bacterium | reverse complement strand
TCAGGACCATGCGCACACTATCACTGCTGACACTATGGTTATTTGTTACCCCGAGCAGTTGGGCTGACCAGAACGGGGGGGTTACCCATAGTGACCCTGTCATCCCCATTCTGCTTGCACTGACGCTGATCATACTGGCCGCACTGATGGGGCGTGAATTTGCCCAACGTCTCGGTCAGCCATCTGTACTTGGAGAGCTGATCATTGGCATTCTGATCGGTAATGTCGGTTACTGGCTCGGCATTGAACTGATCGTTGTGCTTCGTGATTCAGCTGCAATCTTCAATGCACTGCAGGCTGCATCCGAACAGGGGATACCACTGCTGGAGTCACTCTCTGCACAGCTTGACCCGATTCGGGCTGCAGAACTGCTACCACTATTGGGCTGCCATTATGGTAACCAGATGATTGACGTCATCCAGGTCATCGACATCTTCTCCCGTATCGGCCTGCTGTTCCTGCTTTTTGTGGTCGGTCTTGAATCCTCAATCCATGAATTGCGTGCATCCATTCAGTCCGGCTTGCGTGTTGCCGCGCTTGGAGTAATCGCCCCCTTCGTTCTTGGATACGCCACCATGGAGATACTGGCACCGGAGAGCGATTGGTCCTCAGCGCTCATGGTGGCAATCGCCCTCTGTGCCACCAGTATCGGCATCACCGCCAAGGTCTTTCTGGAACTGAAGATCGAACGTAGCCACAGTGCGCAAATCGTACTCAGTGCCGCCATCATCGACGATGTACTCGGACTGCTGATGCTTGCCATCGGCATCGATATCATCCTGCGTGGCAATATCAGCAGTGCCACCATTCTATATTCCATCTCCCAGGCGGTCATATTTCTTGTAGCCATCTATCTGTTGGTTCCCATCCTCCTGCGCAGAGTCATCCGTTTCTTCCACACCTTCGAGTTATGGGAGGCCGAACTTTTTGTCTCCTTTCTGTTGCTGACCTTCCTCTCCTGGCTGGCTGATCTGGTCGGCCTCTCCGCTGTTGTGGGTGCCTTTGCCGCGGGCCTGATTCTGAGCAACAGCGCCTTCACCTACTGGAAGCGGGATTGCAAGCCCGGCGAACCCTGTTATCTGGATCAGGAAATCAAACACCAGATCAGGCCATTTGAAGCCATTCTGGCGCCCGTTTTCTTTGTACTGATGGGCACACAGGTAAAACTTGAGGCCTTCATGGATCAGGAAGTTGTGCTGCTTGCATCGGTACTGACCGTAGTGGCTGTCATCGGAAAGCTGGTAAGCGGGCTGGGTGCCCCTGCCCACTATCCCCGCTTAGCAATCGGTGCCGGCATGGTTCCCCGCGGGGAGGTTGCCCTGATTCTTGCCTCGCTGGGAAAATCGATCGGGGTGCTCGACTCCACCCTGTTTGCCGCTGTAGTCATGATGTCGATCGCCACCACACTGATTGGACCACCAATCCTGAAATGGCAATTGAACAAGGTCAAGTCACTGCCTTAGGCCGTCATTGATATGTATTGGCCACCACTCCTATTGAGTGGCTACCGCACCGCCCATCTCCCCTGCATTTATTTTGAGGGCCGGTAAACCGGAATAGAACTCCCTGCTGCCACATTGAAAATACCCGGCCTTTCACCACACTGCAGCACAAGATAATTACCATAATTCACTGGTGTCCCAACGTTACAGGCCAAAAACTCATTTGACTGCATAAAA
>CAYFOR010000209.1:0-1697 GCA_964344785.1 uncultured Piscirickettsiaceae bacterium | reverse complement strand
ACTTCACCTGTTTTCCCGACAACCGCCCGTTCTCCTTCGCAAACTCCCTTTGAGTCCACAAAAAGAGTATTCAACTCTCTTTCCGACAAGACCGAATATTCCTCTCCTACCATCTGGAAAAATGCAGGATTGGCGTCCAGCAACCGCCCATTTTCATCCACCAGAACCAGTGGGTCGGACATCGTATCGATAATCCCCTCGATACAGTCTGTATCGGTCAGACGCACGCCCTCGCTACTCACCTGCGGCATCACCTGGTGGACCTGTCTGTTCAACATGATCCGGCAGCAATATCAAAAAACCCTGGTAACAGCACATATCCCCATCCACCTTTTTCAGCAGATTGGAGACAAAGTCGAGAGAGGGGTGTCGAAAGAGTTGTTGACACTCTTCATCATAGAGATTCTTGCTACCAGGCCAACTGATTTGCAGGTGCGTCCGATGTGGCCGTCTGATTACATCCATCGTAATGACCGGTGTATGTGCATGCGGAGCCTTTTCAATCTGCTCCAGCAAATACTCTATCAGCCGGATCATCATCTGGACAAAGTGATAGGGTGTCAGTCTGCAGTGACAACTCTGCCCCAGTTCCGGGTGTCCAATCAGCTTCAACTCCACCTGCTGATTCTCCAACTGCGGCAATAGAACCAATTGAAGATCTCCCAACAGCTCTCCCAGATGAAGCGTACGCAGCTCATCCATCCGGTTGGCCTTGGTGCCTCTGCGCTGATGGTAACGAACCACATCCTGAATGGTGAGAAGTCCCTGTATCACCTCGGAAAGATCTTGCTGTTGCGCCTCCATCAGCTCCTCTTTGACCCACTGCATCGACTCCATCTGTAGCTGTTGAAGCTGCGCACCCTCCATCTTGGCCTGCGCCTTGACGATCTTTTCAATGGTCTCCAGCCCCTTGTTGGTTCGTCGTCCGATTTCACGTGCCATGACCAGTGCGGCTGTCAATGCATTACCGATCTCATGCATCACCGAGATCGACATCTCCTCCATTCCGGAGCGAAAGGCCTGGTACTGCTGCATCTGGGCCAGGCGATGAATCTTCCGGGTACGCTCCTCTACCTGTTGCTCCAGCGAAGCCCTCATCTCACACAATTCGGCATCCCGATCCCAACTGATGCAGGCGTTATAGACCACCTGCCGGATTTCGGCCTGCTGGAACGGTTTGTGATAGAACAGCATATTGTGACGGAGCGCATCACGAACCTCATCGGGGCTGTAATCGGAATATGCACTGACAATGACAATGTGGATGGAGGGGTCGATCTTCCGTAATTGAACGGCAGTCTCCATTCCATCGATCCCCGGAGGCATCCGAATGTCCAGCAGCGCCACTGCATAGGGAACGCCCGCCTCGGTCGCCTGACGTACGGCATCAACGGCCGCTTGCCCACTCTCGACCGTTGTGAGTTCGATCTTTTCTCCACTCTGATCGTCGCTACCCGCCTCTTCAACGACCACATCCACCATGGCATAGAGATCATTGAGACGTGCTTCACGCACTTCACCAACCAGTGAGGATTGATAGAGTCTCAGTACCGCTACTTCATCATCAGCAGCCAGCACACGTCGATTGAGCTGCATACTCCCCATTCCCGAACGGCAAAAATCGTACTATATCAATAACTCTCATCACTGGTGTCCCAACGTTTAATCGAATAAATTCAATTGGTTATTGATGACGT
>CAYFOR010000208.1:0-1742 GCA_964344785.1 uncultured Piscirickettsiaceae bacterium | reverse complement strand
AATAGAGGGCGCGCCTCCTTGTTTTATGGGTTATTTGGTGAATAAGGCGGGGTCATAGTCGATTCTGATCTTCGCTCCATTGAAACGGTCAACCACCGGAAGATCGGAACGGGAGAGTTCAGAGTATGGATACACCTTGTATTTCCCTTCGATCTCAAGCCCGAGCACACGCTCCTTGGGGTGATATCTCGGATCAATCCTCTCTACGGGGAAATAGGTACCCGCCTCATCGCTATACCCTGCATAGGGATCGCGACCGTAATCCCTCCTGAACCCGGTCTCTTTCGACAACAATACAGTGTCGGGGTGCCTCTCCTTCCAGTTTTTCCAGGTGGTATGCGTGACCGGAACCTGCTTCAGACGCTCTCCGACCATCGGGCCACTGATGGCCTTGCCCAACAGTTGAGACCAGAGTGATTCCGTTTCCCGATCATATAGCAGCATATCACTGTTGTAGAGCAACCCGGAAACACCGAACCTCAGTTGTTTTCCTTCCCGAGATCTGGACAGGAACGCCATTCCCGAGCCACATAAGGGGCAGTAGGTGATGGCCAATGAGTCCCCTGCAATCTCATCATTGACAATCTCATGCCAGTTGAGAATGGCTATGGGATAGGCTCTGCTGACACCTGCGATCTCAACCCCCAATATCAACATGTCATCGGTGATTTCGGCACCGGCCTGCCGGGTATTCAAAAAATGTGGTGAATTGATTGCAGGTATCCCGTCTCGCGGCGGTCCACCAGCGTAGATCTTTCCGGGCGGAACCTCTGAACCGCTCAGGTCAAAGCCATTCATCGAATATCCCAATGTCGGGAAAATGAGCATGACAAAAATGGACAACCCTGTGATCGTCTTGATGATTCTCATATTGCTGAACCTCGCCTCTCTATGCTTGCAAGCAGGCATCTACCCTCTTCCATGACGTCAGTGGGCGACACTCTTTGAAAAAAGATGGATGATCAATACACCCGCAACGATGAAACCGATCCCGATGATGGCCGCAAGATCGGGAATCTGCTGATACAGAATGGCCCCCACAACGGTGATCAGGACAATCCCCACACCGGACCACACGGCATATGTAATCCCCACCGGTATGACCCGAAGAACAAGTGTCATGAAGTAGAATGCCACCGCATACCCCGCAACGACAATCACACTCGGTATCAACCTCGTGAACTCCTCTGATGCCTTCAACGCACTTGTGGCAACCACCTCGGCAATAATGGCAATGGCCAGGTAGATATACTCCATCACCCCCCCTTCGTTAATGACACAACAGCGAGACCTTTTACCAACAACAGATGCCGACCTGCGTGGCGGATGCTGACAAGCTACTCTTCATCCCCAAAGCATCTGAATGCTTCAACAAACTCCATTCTCTCGATACGATTCTTCAACTGCTGTAGCGATCGTGGCGAGATATTTTCATGCATGCCATAGACCGCCTCGACTATCTCATGCAACTTGCCACTCATTACCTCATTGGCCTGCTCCTTGGCCTGCTCAATGGTTGCCCCCTGGTTGATCGCCTCAACCGCATAGGCCATGCGCTTGTCACTATCGATAATATGGCAGGCAAGCCAGCCCACAAGAAATCTGACAATCTCCTCGGCTGTCTCCAGTGTCGGTTCCATCTGTTGCCGCCCTTTCAACACCATCACTTTTTCAAGAAATGAGTCATGCCACTGGTGTCCCAACGTTACAGGCCAAAAACTCATTTGACTGCATAAAACACT
>CAYFOR010000207.1:0-1838 GCA_964344785.1 uncultured Piscirickettsiaceae bacterium | reverse complement strand
TTTTATGCAGTCAAATGAGTTTTTGGCCTGTAACGTTGGGACACCAGTGATTGAGAAGCTTGTTCAGGAAGATGATTTTTCCTTCAGGCAGAGCGTATATCCAAAATGGATATTGGCGCACGTAGAGAGGACAGATTTCAGGGGGACACTGCTTCGCCCCGAACAGCCTCAGGCTGATAACAGTTACGTTATTTGCTGCCAATCAATGTGACAAAGAGGCTCTCAAGCCTCTCCACTGAAAATGGCTTGACCAGCCAGCCACTGGCCCCGAGATCCTTTGCCTTTACCCGGTTGTCCTCGTCGCTGACGGTGGTCAGACAGATGACTGGCGTATATTTGAATGCGTCAAGCTGTCTGACACGTTGGATAAACTCATAGCCATCCATGACCGGCATATTGATATCTGTCAAAATCAGGTCGAATTCTCCGGGTGCTCCCAGCTTTTCCAGCCCTTCAGCCCCATTGGTGGCTTCAACGGCTTCATGGTTGTTCAGTTGCGCATAGAAGGCAACAATCTTCCGGATGGATGCGGAGTCGTCTACGGTGAGTATCCTTGCCATATGCTAACCATTGAGTAGTGATCTGTTCTGTGTCTGCAGGGGTTGAGAAAACGATTGGGCTCCATGCCTGATCATGAAATTATCCTAAATGAGGCGTGTCTTATTCAACTTTCAATCATCTATAACTATAGTTAACTTGAGATGGCAGCGCATTCTCGTGGAGAATAGCCTCTGTTCAATATTGCTATCATGGTTAATGGATGCTGTTTGGCGCTTATGAGTGGCTCTTATAAGATACTGGCTGTTGATGACGACCCGATGGTTCTTCATCTGTATCGACTCATTTTTCAGATGGATGACCTGCCCAAGGCGGCTACAGAGCTGGATGAGTGCTATCACTATCTTGAGCAGGATGAGAAGGGCACCGGGGAGGAGGATTGCCCCTGTTTCGATATCGCTCTTTTCAACGAAGGTAGAAGGGCCATAACCGAGGCGCGGAATGCATTCAATACCAGCGCCCCATATACCCACGCCCTGATCGATATGCAGATGCCGGGGATGGATGGCCTGGAGACGGCAAGGCAGTTGCGTCAGATCGACCCCAGGATTGAAATTGTTTTTGTCAGGGCCTATCCGCGCTATACGGCTGCTGAAATATCGAATGTGCTTACCGATGGCTATCGGGAAATACAGAAGCCATTTCGCAAAGAGAACATCATGGAGCTGTTCAGTTAGGGGAGGATGGTACAGTATTGATCTTTCTTGCCTCTTTCGGGGGGCTGTATATCCTTAATATCAGGTAACTGTTATCAGCCTGCGGCTGTTCGGGGCGAAGCAGCTCACCTCTGAATCAGTTACGGGTACCGGTGAATAGTTACAATATCAGAAACACTGATATTCGGTTCCGGGCATACTGTGTATGGAAGGGTGCCTGTTTGCCTGAACTGAAAATGCCAACAGCGGGATATTTACGTTCAGTATTGTGGGGGGGATGATGGGGGAACAAACAGATCAGGGCGACAATGGTTTGTATCAGGTCTTTCCTTGGGATGCCAACTTTGAGACAGGGATAGCGGTCATCGATGAGCAGCATCAGCGGCTTGTACAGATGCTGAATGATCTTGCCGCAGCGATTGCACAACAGGAGGAGGCGGTTGAACTGCAGCACGTCTTTGATCAGCTCTCGGACTACGCGGATTATCACTTCAAGACGGAAGAGAACTACTGGTCACCTCACCTGAAAAATGATCCATGGTTTGTCGACCACCGCAAGACGCATGACTCCACTGGTGTCCCAACGTTTAATCGAATAAATTCAATTGGTTATTGATGACGTCC
>CAYFOR010000206.1:0-1967 GCA_964344785.1 uncultured Piscirickettsiaceae bacterium | reverse complement strand
TGGTAATCGATTCACTGGACTCAACCTGACGCAGATAGTGATCAATCCGCCGAATTGGGTATACCACCATCCCTCGCACCAGCCCAAACAGCACCAGCGCCAAGAACAGGGCCGATGCCACCAGCAAATTGACGATATTCTGAATCTGCTGTTCAAGCCGTTGATACGGAGTGGTCATGTCCCAGCGCAGTGCAATCGCTCCGAAGCGCTCCCCCTCGAACTGTATCTCCCGGTAGGCGGTAACAATCTGCCCTCCGTTTCGTACATCATCCTGCACCTGGGTCGGATGCTGCTGGTTGCAACCCGGTATATCACTCCCCCAGCGCAGTAGCGGACGATTCTGGTAATTACAGAACTCCGCACCGATCAGGTTGTCATGAATGCCGATCAATCCCTGCAGTGAGGTCTCCAGCACCGGGACATCTTCACTCAACAGTGCATCCAACAATGTCGTTGAAAACAGCGCGGTCCGCTTGTCGATATCCTCGCGAATCTGGCTGACCTGATTGCTGTGCAGAAACTGTGACAGTGCGGTTGCTCCAGCCCATACCAGCAACAAGCTGACCCCAAGCATGACCCAGAAGGTCTGGGTCCCGATCGACCAGTGGTTGGAGGTGAGTCGTTTCATGGAAGCAGCAGGAAGATTCCGGAGCTGTCACACATTGGCATCGACCCGGCCAATCATCGATCCATCCCGGAAATGAAAGCAGGGTATCGCAGAGAAGTTACCGAAAGAAGGCGTCACTGTTATGAATTGCCTTGCGCACAGAACCATAAGCTGCATCATCCGCTGCGACAAAGCCATCCTTCTTCAAAACTTTCAGGGCATCCTTGTCATCAAATTGAAGCAGGGTTTGGGTCAGTGCCTGCTGTACCCTGTCAGAC
This sequence comes from uncultured Piscirickettsiaceae bacterium, assembly GCA_964344785.1. Lineage (GTDB taxonomy): Bacteria > Pseudomonadota > Gammaproteobacteria > Thiopontia. Next base: position 1,082 of record CAYFOR010000206.1, on the reverse strand, counting down.
AATCCCTCCCGTACGGCCCATGCCTTGGTCGCCAGGGTGAACTCCTTGAGGATTCGAATCGCTCTCCCCTTCTTCACCAGCTTCTTGAATGTGCTTGATTTCAATGCGCCCGCGTCATAGTCGCCTCTGGCAACCGCCTCACCAACCTTGTCATGTCGTCCCAGATAGTCATACCCCTGCAGGTCCTTCTCATGCACTCCGGATTCTGCCAGCAGCAGTTGTGCAAAGTAGCGCCCGATCGTCGACTTGTCGCTTCCAAAGGCAAAACGCTTTCCATTCAGTTCACTCATGTGCTGTATCGGACTCTCTGCATGGGCAATGATATATCCACTGCGCATCTTCTTGCCTTTTTTGCTCTCCATCGCAATCAGGGTCACGGCAGGGTTCCTGTCCTTGGCCAGTACATAGGATGCGGGGCCGAAACGGGCAAAATCGACCTCTCCGTCCACCAGCTTATTGATTGCCTGCTCATAGGTAGGAGAAATTCGAGTATGGATGGAGACCGGTTCATTCAGTGTTTCACTCAGCTTGCTCTCCAGCTTGCTCAGCAACGGGCGGAACTGTGCAACAACGGTCGTTGCCTTGTCCGAGGTGTAGAGTCCGAAGTTGAGAGTGACCTCTGCGGTCACTGTGGATGACCCCAGCCCCAGTAGGAGTCCAATGGCAGCTTTGATGGAATGGTTTGTGAAAAAGGTGGTCAGGTTGGTTGTAAAACGGCCTGTAAGGTGCCCCATGCTGTTCATCATATTCCTCCTCTCATTTTCAATTACCGTATCAGGTATCCTGATATTTGCATATCGTGTTTGATTATAGAAGCAAGCACGCACAATCATAAACAGCTTTTCTGGAAAAAAGCGCTTGAGGCACAGTACGTTTCACCGATGGACAAGTACCTGTATCCAGTGCTGAACGTTGACTGATGGCGGGTATACAATATGTCGCATGATCGAGAATAGTACCTACCCGCTACTCAACCCCCCACTTCCCGACTCAACCGGAGAGAAAATCCACTGGACCCAGCTCTATGGCAGCGCCCCGGGGCTGCTGCTTGCCCGTGCTGCAGAGCGCATGAATGGGCCTCT
>CAYFOR010000205.1:0-1969 GCA_964344785.1 uncultured Piscirickettsiaceae bacterium | reverse complement strand
AACTCACTCTTACCCTCTCTGTTCAGGGCCATTTATGGATTGGAATAGACTTCTTACCACACCCAAGTAATGAGGCATTTTTCTGATCCTATTTTTCAATATCTGCCGTCAGCACGACACATCCATACTCTCCTCAATGGCACCTTTCATGGTTTCAAGGTCATCATCGGCGGGGCATATCTGCACCAACTGCCCCTTTGAATGTTTCTTGTATCTGGGTTTCAAAAAGTCAAACATTGCGCTGAGCAAAATAGCTTTTCATCACTCCAACAAAACTGTGGCTATTGAATGGCTTGTGAAGATAGCTATCGGCCCCCAATTCGAAAGCTCGATCCGAAGCTTCTTGAGGATCAGTCCCGCTCGCAATGACAATATAGGGAGATTCCCCTCCTGGCATTTTCCGAATATCTTTGAGTACATCCAGACCATTCTCTTGCTCTTCTTTTGCATTGCCGGTCAGATCGATGTCGAGAAAGATCAGGTCAGGACCATCCCATTTCTTGCGTGACCGGGTCGGCATCATGGTCAGCGTATTAACATGGGGGTTATAGGGCCAGTAATTAAACCAGACCTTTGCGCGGTTCACTGATTGTGTGCTCTTTACATCAGTCAACGACCACCGGCTAAAGCCGGTGGCTTGAAGTTACGGCTAAAAGCCGGATTAATCGGCACTTCGGCCGATCGCTGTCGCTACACAACTGTAAAGCCATCATCAGGCTCCGGCGCTGTTTGGTTCTTAATGTATTCTTTCCATACCTCATCAGTCACGTTTCCACTTGATGCAACCCAATACCCTCTCGCCCATAAGTGTTGACCCCAATACCTTTTCCTCAGATGACCATACTCCGATAGCAACTTATGCGAACTCTTGCCCTTCAAATATTGCACCGCCTTCGATACGGACAACTGCGGCGGTATACTGATCAACATATGCACATGATCTCGATTGATTGATCCAGCATAGATCGTCATCTCTTTGCTCCTCGCTATCTCTCGGAGCAACTCCCTACATCGGTGGCCTACATCTCCACCAAGCACCGTGTAACGGTACTTGGTGGTCCACACCAGATGGTACTTACAGTCCCATACTTGTATGACTGCCTCGTTTATAACTCTCCATCTGGACATCTTATCAGCTCACCCTGCGTCGCCTAAAGGCGAGGGGTTTACGGATCCCCTATCGGGGGACTCTAAAATGCAGCTGTTTCAGAAACTTCTCTATCAAGACCCGTATTAACGCCGAGTCGTCCAACACCAGCACTCTATCGGAGAAAAATTTAGTATAGTTTTCCATTTCCAGATTCACCAATCACACTACATTGACTGGCAACCCTGCTGCCATTAAACCATTCCTCGCTTTTAGACTGGTGGTTTTGTAGAGCTGCCTCTCAAACATGATTCTCAAATCAACTAATCCACTTTGTTAGCTAATACCAATATATAACCAACAGGCATATCATATTTTTTTAAAAAATAAACGAAATTAATGACAGTTCAAAATTGAGGCACAAGCGATCAACTAGATCAACTATTAGTAGCGAGTGCTGTCCCGGATCTGCCGTAAATGGTCCTTTATATGCTTGCTGCTGTTGCCTTGTTTAAGCACGTCAAGCACCGTCGCTTGTTTCTTTTCCTGCTTGGTCTTTAACGCAATTCTGCCTGAGACATTTGGAGCAGAGCTTGCCTTGTTCGAATCAGAACCTTGACTAGTATTTGGTTCAGCTATCGTGACTTCAGAGACAACTGCACTGCTTTCGGTAAACAGGTACTTGGTACCAAGGAGTATTGCAATCAATAAAGCCGCTATCAAAGCCCCACTCACAACTCCGATGGCTTCTTTGGATAGCGTTTTTGCATTGCCCAACATTAATTGTTGCATGGTGTCTCTTCTAAATGCCGTTGCCTTTTTAGCTCCAATATCACTGGTGTCCCAACGTTTAATCGAATAAATTCAATTGGTTATTGATGA
>CAYFOR010000204.1:0-2012 GCA_964344785.1 uncultured Piscirickettsiaceae bacterium | reverse complement strand
TCATCAATAACCAATTGAATTTATTCGATTAAACGTTGGGACACCAGTGATATCAAGTGAAACTTCGCCAGCCTGTCTGCAGCCCATACCGAATCTATACGATCTGCGGTATGGGCCCACCCAGCTCAGGGGCACTGACTGTTGGACAGATTCTTTCCATGCTACAGCACTTTGACATGCCATCAGTTGGACATAGTCCAGCGGGCATCCATCTGTTCCTTGAAGCGAGCAAATTGGCCTACGCAGACCGGGCACGCTACATGGCAGACAGTGACCATGTTGTTGTATCTGTAGAGGGACTCCTTGATCAGGGCTATCTGCGCCAACGTGCTCAATTGATCCATCCTGACGGCACCATACCAGCACCCGCTGAACCTGGCACACTTCCCAATGATCGTATCGCAACGTTCGCAAGCGATACGCAGCCTGAACATCCGAGTACCAGCCACTTCAATATAGTCGATAGCAGGGGCAATATCGTTTCGATGACGACCACAATTGAACAGGGTTTCGGGAGCGGCATCATGGTGGGAGGATTCATGCTCAACAATGAATTGACCGATTTCTCTTTCCGGGCAGAATCTGATGGTGTGAAGGTCGCCAACCGAATTTCCGGTGGCAAACGCCCCAGAAGCTCAATGTCTCCAACCATCGTGTTTAATACTGACCACAACCCTATATTGGCAATCGGGTCACCAGGCGGCAGCCGTATTATTGAATATGTGGCCAGCAGTATCATTGCAATACTCGACTGGCAGATCCCACTCAAGCAAGCATTGGATTTGGGCCACTTTGCCAACCGCAACAGCAGCCATACTGAACTGGAGGCAGAGACACAGGCTATACTCTTCAAAGAGGTACTGGAGTTATTGGGGCACCAGGTAGTGGAGCGGAGAATGCATAGCGGACTGACTGCGATCCTGATCAAACCAGACGGATCACTTGTAAGTGCAGTAGACAGAAGACGTGAATAATATGCACTACAGTCACCAACGACCAATCAGCTACCCCGTTTACAGTTGATGTCAGGTAATGACACAAATTTCATGTGTGTGATAGACCATGATCGAATATGGGATGGCTCTCTTTCCCCCGCCAAACCTCTTTAACGAGGCGTGCTGCAACAATATAAACGCACAAGAAGCGGGTACTTCTTTTAGACACAGCGACATGTGCCGCCATACGCACAAACGCGCACTATCCATGCAACATTCATAAATACGTACTATTGCGTATATAAAAAATCCATTCAATCAATACAATATTCTACAAGATTAGATCATCACAAAAGTAGAAGGAGCATTGCGGTGTCTGAACAGGAAAAGATGGCTGAGATTACGTTTTATGGCTTGTTCGGGACAGCCTTCGCCATACTAGGAGCAGCCGTAATTGCAATCTTTTGATGGGTTCTAATGCCCCATCCCCGAAGCGACTGGCCTCGTGATCTTGGGTTAGTCCGTACACATCCCTTGTTATGATCCGTAAATCCACATAGAACCACTTGGTTTCCGGGTGGTACAAACCGCATCAGTCAGTTTTCTCCAGTCACCAAATTGTGACGGATAGAGTCGATATTCCTGGAGTTATCAGGTCACCGGACAGTGAAGTGAAACCAAAACCTTTCTGAATACCCAGACAGGGGTGAGCCTGAGCCCAGCTTCAACAGTATCGATTACTCAGGTATACAGCCGGTTTTCCAGCAGTAGTCATCAGGAATGGCTCGCCCCAGAAAAATGGCTTCTTCCATAGCGTGCCTAACCTGATACTCATTCACAGAGCATGGCACTTTGGGTGTCTGATGGAAAACCTCCTGATAGCGCTCGGACACCTCAAAGAAGCCAAAGCAGTGTATATTATTGTTATCCAACCACATAATGGTTCCTGTCTCTCGTTCTCAATTTATTATTGATACCCGGTAAATGCCCAATAGACGAAGCGACATTTATTAAGGGATCACCTCACTGGTGTCCCAACGTTTAATCGAATAAATTCAATTGGTTATTGATGACGTC
>CAYFOR010000203.1:0-2024 GCA_964344785.1 uncultured Piscirickettsiaceae bacterium | reverse complement strand
GGAACTCACTCTTACCCTCTCTGTTCAGGGCCATTTATGGATTGGAATAGACTGACTCACACCAGAGCCTCCTCCACCAACGATCTTTAAAACTCAGACCATTCACTGTCACCCGACACGGCAGCACTGGTCTGCACACGCTTCTCCGGTACTGCCATCTTGCTGCTACGCTCAACCGGCCTGGAGGGGGCTGATGGTGGTTTCATGAACTTTTTATCCAGATCAGCTAACGATGTAGATCCAGACTCGGCGGAATCTGCTGTCTCTCCACCTGTCGCAGTCGCACGAGATGCCCCCTTGTACCGATCCTGCAGCTTGAAGAATGAGACCATACTCTCCAATTGATCCGACAATTCACTCAGATTGGCACTGGCCGCAGCGGTCTCTTCCACAAGAGCGGCATTACTCTGGGTCGTACTGTCGAGGGTGGTGATGGATGTATTGATCTGTGCAATTCCCGCGGTCTGCTCCTTGGCGACCGAGGCAATCTCACCAGCGATACCGTTCATCTTGTTGATCGCATCCTGAACCGCTCCCAGCGCACCACCACTTTCACTCACCAGTTTTGACCCCGATTCGATACGAGCGGTACTATCCTCAATGAGTGATTTGATATCCTTGGCCGCCTCCGCAGAACGTTGGGCCAAGCTTCTGACCTCTCCTGCAACCACTGCAAAACCACGGCCATGTTCACCTGCACGGGCCGCCTCTACTGCTGCATTAAGTGCCAGCAGGTTCGTCTGAAAGGCGATCCCGTCGATCAATGTAATGATCTCGGAGATCTTGTTACTGGAGTCGTTGATCCCCTCCATTGCCTCGACCGCATTGGTGATGACCGTTGTACCCTCTGTTACACGCTCGACGGATGCCTCTGCCAGCTCACTGGCCAGACTTGCATTTTCCGAACTCATATTGACCATGCTGGCGATCTCGCTCATGCTGGCTGAGGTCTCTGCCAGATTTGCCGCCTGCTGCGAGGTCCGATCGGATAGATCCAGACTCCCCTTGGAGACCTCATTGGCCCCATCCTTCACCTGGTTTGCAACATTACGAACCTGGGAAACCGTTTCTGAGAGGCGTGCCTGCGCACTGTTGACCGAGTCTCGCATTCTGCCCAGTGCCCCCTTGTAATCCCCCTCGATATTCCTGGAGAGATCTCCCTGCCCGATCATCTCGGTGATACTGACCGTTTCAATAATCGCGTCCTTCAACTGCGAAATCGAGTGGTTGATATTGTTCCCCAAGGAGAGAAAATCCCCTTTCACCCCTTCCAGATCAACACTCTCGGTACAGTCCCCATTTGCCAACCGCTGCATGATCTCATCAAACTGCTTCAGAATACCCTCCAGGGACACCATTGCACCATTGACCTGCTCACGAAACAGTTTCTCGACATCATCGCTCATGCGTACGCTCAGGTCTCCCTCTCCAATCCCTTTCATCACATGGGCCAGTGAATCCATCGTGAGCTGAACCCGATGCTGCACATCCGCCACCGTCTCCAGCAGTTGCGGGAATACCCCTCTCAAGCCGACCGGCTGAGGCATACGCCCATATTCACCGACAACCATCCGTTGCAGTACGGTAGAGGTATCACGGAAAACGGTCTCTGTCTGGTCCATCATCTCATTGATGGCCCAGGCGCACTGCTCGTAGCGGTGCCCAATCGGAATCATGGTGATTCGTGACTCCAGAATCCCACGGTTGGCATCCATCGCCACCCGCTCCATCTGCTCCAATAACTCGGTATCCTTTCTCATCGTATAGAGTGCCAGCCCCAGTACCGCCAGCAGTACCAGCACAAACAGGATCGACAACACCGCACCCCCGGTAACCGCAACACCATAGACGGATGCGCCCAGACCGATTACCCCCAACAACCAGACAGTATGGATGATGTTCATCAGGACCCCTCCAGTGCAAAGATCAGATCTTCATAACTCAACCCCTTCGACTCCAGAGTATCCAGCAGTCACTGGTGTCCCAACGTTTAATCGAATAAATTCAATTGGTTATTGATGACG
>CAYFOR010000202.1:0-2161 GCA_964344785.1 uncultured Piscirickettsiaceae bacterium | reverse complement strand
GCTAAAAATACCAGGTCAACTGTGCACTGACACGATCCCCGATAGAGTCCCGTATTGCATCCCCCACAGCCCCCTGAATTGCCTGTATATTGCTCGAGCGAGCTTCAGAGTGTGCTGCCTCACTGTTTCGAACCTCGTAGTTGAGGGTAAAACGCATCTCTTCACTATAACGGTGCTGCAACCCCAGCGTCCAGGTACTGAAACGGGTCTCATCATAATCAGAGTTGGTCAGCTTGTTCAGTTCATCGTAACGCAAATCCAGTTCCCAGTCGGGAGCAAACTCCCACCCTGTTTCAAGATAATAACCATCTGCAGTGTTACTGCGATCCAGTGCCACTTTTGTTGTCGGTATAAAACCTGGTGCACCTACATCATTGAACGGTGGAGTGGTAGAGACCAGGATCATCCCCTCTCCTTCAATATATTCACCGCTGAAACGAATGGAGTCTTCTCTGTAGGTAAACCCCAACCCTTGACGTCTTCGTCCATAGTCACTGCCGGAAAATTCACGTTGCCCGTCTTGTCGCCACAGAAAAACCGTCACATCCTCCCTTTTAGGCCCCACCCCCTCAAATACATACGAAGCCTGCAGCCGTGTAGTCAGGTCACTGTTACCACTATTCAGATCCTGATTCAGATTGATGCCATTGGCCTGACTGAGCATAACTGCATAGGCGTATTCCCAGGCCCCCTCGTTATACCAGTCATAGACCTCAATACCCAGATCACGAAAGCCTCCACTGGGGCCAACCACACTGGAGTCGGTCAAAGAGACACCGGCGGAAGGAGATGTGGTTCTACCTGTCGGCACATCATAGGCCTCAACAAAACGTTCATTCAACAGTTGTGCGGTAACAGCAGAAAAGTTGATGTAGTCCATATTCTTGATCCCCTGCATCGCCTCTTCACCCATTGGCAATCGCCCCAGCCCCAATCGAACTCGCGCACCGGGAAGATAACGAATCCGTCCGCCGGGAAAATAGTTGAACGTGACCGTTGCATCACTCAAGACGATCTTGTCTTCACGGGTCAAACCGTTCTTGCCCGCAATTTCAGCCAGCAGAAAATAATTCATCCGCTCATCCGTCTCAGGAACTACGCCACGTACCCCAACCCGTGTACGCAAAACTCTCAGCTCTTCCTCTTTCTCAAAATCGGGACCTACCAAATTGGACAGTGCAGTTTGACCATCATAGCTTGAAGAGCCTGCCGGTATTGTTAACGTTGCACCATTCACTGGCGAAGTAGCCGTAGCAGGCAGATTGACTGTATCCCCCCGATTCAGCGTATAGGTCGGTTGCACAAAACCAAAAACCTGAACCTCATCAAACAGCGGTGGAACATTGTTCTGCATCTCCAGCCAGTTTGCAGCCAATACCAGTGGAGAAAAAACCCATAGGAGCAGACCATATCGTTGTATTTTTTTCATATTACCCCTTCATTCATCCTCTGTTGTCTTGTCGATCAGTGACACCGCATTTCGCCCAGATTTTTTCGCTAGGTATAACTGTTCATCTGCCTGCTGTACCAAAGAAGTGCTATTGTCATCTGTGGTGCAATGGCTAACACAAACTCCCACACTGACAGTCACCACACTGGAGACACTGGACCATTGGTGTGGAATGGAGAGTGATTCAATGTTTTGACGAATCTTTTCAGCCACCACAAACGCACCTTTTGCCCCTGTTTCAACCAGCACACAGGCAAACTCCTCTCCACCATAACGAGCACAGAGGTCTGAATGCCGATGGATGGTTTGATGGATGGTCGCAGATACCTTGCGCAGACAGGTATCCCCCTCCGGGTGACCATAGTGGTCATTGAAGGGTTTGAAGTGGTCAATATCCAACAAGATGACCGCAATCTCCTTCTCTGAACGCAGATGTCTCTCATATTCACGCTGTAGCACATCATCAAAACGTCGACGGTTGTGGAGTCCAGTCAGACCATCGGTAATTGCCAACTTCATCAGCTCATCATTGGCCTGCTCCAACTGCTCCACCATCAGATTGAAGTTCTGTTGCATCATGGCAATCTCATTGGCATCTTTTGGCCGTTCATCCGAAACATTTAAGCGCGTATCCAGCTTGCCATCCGCCACACTGCGCAGACCATCAATCAACGGCATAATCTTGTTGATGACCCGATATTTAATGTGTCG
>CAYFOR010000201.1:0-2345 GCA_964344785.1 uncultured Piscirickettsiaceae bacterium | reverse complement strand
TATCATTGAGTAGTGACAGCATTGAGTTCTTCAAGGAAATAGCAAAAAAGAATCATATGCAATATCAAAGAATAATTCGTCAATTGCTTGATGAATATGTTGCACAGCATAAAAAGTGCTAACAAGCGACTGTGATCCCAAGTCAACCTATCAAGCATATTTTTCATTCCATCTGGACTGATTACGGAGCATGGCATTGAGGATGGTACTTATCCTTCACATACAGGCAGTCAGCGCGATTTTATCTGTCTTTACCGTTTGCCATAATCGCTGAAATGTACCCAGAATATATTGGATTGTGTTGAATCCAGATCAAGATACTTGCTATGGACATAGTTACCCAGGGATTGGTTGGTGCAACAGTTGCACAAGGTGGTGCGAGGCCCGATGAGGTACGGCTGGCCTCGTTGGTTGGCTTTTGTGCACCATTGCTTGCCGATGCGGATGCACTGATTCGTTCAGCCGAAGATCCGCTCCTGTTTCTGGAGTACCACCGCCATTTCAGCCATGCTCTGCTCTTTGTTCCCTTTGGGGCTCTCGTTGCGTCGTTGCTGCTTTGGCCGCTATTGAGAAATCGGTTGGCATTCAAGAGGATCTATCTTTACGCGCTGTTTGGATATGCCACAGCCGGTTTTCTGGATGCCTGCACCAGTTACGGTACCCATTTGCTATGGCCGTTCAGTGACGAACGAATCGCGTGGAGCATTATTTCCATCTTTGACCCTGTATTTTCATTGGTGCTGATCATGGCTGTTGTCATTGGCGCTGTAAAATATCAACCACTTGTAGCACGGGCAGGGTTGATGTTCGCTGCCGCCTATTTATCATTCGGGGTGATCCAGCAGGATCGTGCTGAATCGCTTGCACAGTTACAGGCGAAACAACGTGGTCACATCGTTGAACGTCTGGTTGTCAAACCCACCATGGGTAATCTGCTGTTATGGCGTTCGATATATGAGGTAGGTGGCATGTACTATGTCGATGCAGTACGTGTGGGACTGCCCGGAAATGCCAGGGTGTTTACGGGTGGCAAGGTGCCGACCTTTGATGTCAACCGTGACCTGCCTCAATTGACGGATCAGATGAGGGTCTATCGTGATATTGAGCGCTTTGATGTGTTCTCGGATGGCTTTTTGGCCTGGCATCCGGGGCAAGCCAATGTCCTGGGTGATATACGCTACGCGATGCTGCCGACCAGTATTCATCCGCTATGGGGGATTGGATTGAACTTCGATGCGCCTAATGAGCACGTCACATTCGATACCTATCGCGCGATGTCTGGTGTCGAACGCAAGACCTTCTTTGACATGTTGATTGATTAACCAATCCCGGACACCAACCTGTCACGGAAAGAGGAAAATATGGATTACAGCATGTGATTCCATAAAAGATAAGTCATTATATGGGGGCGTTCGATCACTGAAAGAGAAAATACGAGGGTAATCGGGAAACCATGCTCAGTTATCAATTATTAAAATCGATTCACCTGTTTGGAGTGATGATTTTTCTCGGGAATATTATTGTTACAGCGGTATGGAAAATGTTGGCGGATGAAACGAAGTATCCAGCTGTCGTTGAATATGCACAAAAACTTGTGACGATTACCGATTTTGTGTTTACAGCGTTGGGTGTCCTTTTGATACTGATTTCAGGGATGATGATGTCGTCAAGATTTGGTGCAATTAGTGAGGTGCTATGGCTGTCATGGGGATGGTGGCTCTTTATCGCATCCGGCATTATTTGGGTATTGGTTCTGATTCCGGTACAAATAAAACAGGCAAAATTGGCTAAAGAATTCTCCACTGGGAGTGAAATACCGGAAATTTATTGGGCTCTGTCGAAATACTGGATTGTATTTGGGGGCATTGCCACATTGTTGCCATTGGCCAATTTATATTTCATGGTGTTCAAACCAACATGAGTACCCAGACAAGGTGCTGCGGGACAGGTTGACAGGCTACGGCTGTGAAGGCATGGGATAGCAGTAGCCATTGCAATGCCCAGATCGGGGAGGAATACTGGAGTGTGTGGCTCGTATGAAAAATACTGACAAGACGCTGATTGAGCAGATGCGAATAACCGACTTTGAGATTGCTGGTCGCAAGGGTCTGTTCTCCATTACTGCGGATGATGCGGAGTGCCTGAAAAAGGCCAAGCCGTATATGGAGGCTGAGATCGATTCTCTTGTCGATACGTTCTATGAGCTACAGACTGCGGCACCGGATATTGCACTGCTGATTGGGGATGCGGATACCCTCAATCGGCTGCGTAATGCACAAAAGCGGTATGTTCCACTGGTGTCCCAACGTTACAGGCCAAAAACTCATTTGACTGCATAAAACACT
>CAYFOR010000200.1:0-2355 GCA_964344785.1 uncultured Piscirickettsiaceae bacterium | reverse complement strand
AAAATATGTGCGAGTCAGCCGTTGAAATGACCGTTTGGTGAATAAGGCGGGCTCACTGGAGGTAGAGAGCTGGCTGGTCTGGATCGGGGTGACCACTCTATGGGTGACGGCAGAGTGGATTGCCAAGGATAAGCGTGTATTGTGGTGGAAATGGGTAGCCAAGATTGTTGGGCTGATTCTGCTCTATACCGCAATCTACTATCTGCCGTACTACGTACAGACTCAGTAACTGCGGGTCAGGGGACTATTATGAAAAAGGTATTGGGTACCACATTGACCGGATTTGTCACACTGATCCCTATCATTGGCATCATCGAGATCGGCAGTTACTTCAAGGTGCTGTTTCACTCCCTGTTTGGGTTTATGGTGCCGGATTATGTGGCACTGTTCGGTATCCGGATTGAACCGATGGTGACTGTGATTTTGGGCATCACCTTCTGTCTGCTGATCGGCTGGGGAGTGACATCCATCTCGGGTAAGCGGATCTTTGAGCGGTTGCATGCTCTGTTCGAGAAGATGCCGTTTATCGGTGCAATCTACCTTCGGGTAATGGATACCTTTGGGCTTTCGAAAGAGGGCGAGTCAATCTTCAAGCAGCCTGTGCTGATTGATCTGTGTGACAGTCAGGAGATCGGTTTTATTACCAAGGAGAACCACCCCTTTACCGGAGAGGGCAAGGTAGCCGTCTATGTGCCGGGAGTTCCGATCCCTGCCAATGGCAGACTGATCTTTGTCAAAGAGCAGTATATCGAGCGCCTTGATATCGATAACAAGCAGGCGATGCATGCCATCTTCACCATCGGTAATGATGAGCTGTTCAGTGAGGTGAGTGTGCGTTGATGAACGGCTGTTTTCATGTTTTCATATCCGCAACACCAAGATCGGGATGAATGATGATTGCAGTCATTTTTGAAGTATTTCCTGCAGACGGAAAGATGGATGAATATCTGGAGATCGCCTCCGACTTGAGGCCGTTATTGAAAGATGTTGACGGTTTCATATCGATAGAGCGATTCGCCAGTCTGGTTGATGAGGGCAAGATTCTATCGCTGTCATTCTGGCGCGATGAGGAGGCGGTGCGCCAGTGGAGGAATATCGAGGCCCATCGGCTCGCACAGGATCAAGGGCGCAAGGGCGTGTTTTCCAACTACCGATTAAGAGTGGCTCAGGTGAGCAGAGATTACGGGATGAGTGAGCGGGATCAGGCACCATCAGATAGTAATGAAATTCACTGCAAGGCGTAGACGTCTGGATACCGCTTTAACTGTAGAAATCTAGACTTGACTCTGACATGCAGTGTCAGATTGGATCAAAACCCACTTCCGAACTTGGCTTATAGCTGACACTGATAGAACTATGATTAAACACAGCTATACATTACCTTAGCTTCAGAAAACGTAGTTCATCCCATCCTCAATGCTGTTGTATGATCTAACTTGAAACCACATTCAAAAATGATGGCTCAGTACAAAATTTTCAAAAATTTCGATGAGGTTGAACCGTTTATTGATCGCGTTGCTGAAGAGGCTGACAAGCATCGAGAGTCATTTGGCTTTCTTCCAAAGACCGCATACGAAGAGAACGCACGTAACGGACGTTTATGGGTTGCCGTTGACAACAACAATACATATTGTGGGCACCTCCTAAGAGGTGGGCGACATCCCGTTATGAAAGTGGGGCAGCTTCTTGTGCATCCTAACCATAGAGGAAAGGGGTTGGCGAAGATGCTGGTGAATGAAATGGAGGAGCATGGAAACAACCAGCATTACCGTTCCATTACTGCGCGTGTTGCTGCCGATCTGCCTGCAAATAAGTTCTGGCAACAGCAAAGATTTTCAGTCATCCAGCAGCAGCCAGGCAGCCAACAACGTGACCGCATTATCAACATCTACAATAAAGACCTCAACCTGCCGGGCTTGTTTGATTTTGATGATGAACAGTCACACCACGATTTAACACTTCACCCAGCTCCACTGTTAAGACCAGATACCTATGCTCTTGATATAAACGTCCTAATAGATCTCTACCGACATCGAAAATACTACGAACCTGTAAAAGCTGTCCTTACAGCATCACTATCTGGGAATTTTAAGATTTGTGTCACCGCAGAAGTTGAAGCAGAGCTACGACGTAGCGGAGATCGTTTTGATGGTCGTGATGACCCTATACTTGAGCTAGCCAAGGCGCTTCCTCAGCTTCCAGAGATCCCAGAGAGAGCCTTAAATGACACACGCAATCAACTCGGCACTATCCTTTTTCCTGAGCGGACGAGCGCAGGGATACTCCGGCCCAATGACACTTCAGCCCGCCTTATTCACCAAACGGTCATTTCAACGGCTGACTCGCACATATTTT
>CAYFOR010000199.1:0-2484 GCA_964344785.1 uncultured Piscirickettsiaceae bacterium | reverse complement strand
TAGAGGGCGCGCCTCCTTGTTTTATGGGTTATTTGGTGAATAAGGCGGGTTGAATGGTTGTGGTAGGGCATACACTGGAAGTTCAATCATAAGGTGTGTTTCCTGAGTGGCAGAATGACCTTGAAGGTCACGCTGCGTGGGCTGTTTTCATGGTGAACACTTCCGCCTGCTTCGGTGACAAGCTGGTAAACATCGTTGAGGCCGAGCCCATTTCCATCGGGTTTGGTAGTGAAATTTCGTTCAAACAGATGGTGGGTGACATCCTCTGGAATAGGCTTCCCGGTATTTTTTACTGAGATGGTCAGGCTGTCATTGCTACTGTCACAGCTCAATATGATTAATGGTTGGTCCAGAATATGGTCTAAATCGGTAAAATGTTCAAGCTGACGCACCGAGCCATGTAGCTCATCGACATATTTTTTTGCAGCTTCAGCGGCATTATTGAGGAGATTCAATAGAATCGTCTGTAGATTGACCAGGCTCATCAATATGGTGGTATTCTCAGGAATATTACATTCCAGAATATGCGGTGCAGAGCGCCCCAAAGTGGTTACATCAAACACTTCAGAAATCTGTGAAATTGTGGACTTAACAGGAAGGGGAGAGGCTTCCGGTGCATCGGACCGTGCTCCCAGTAATGATGATTCCATCAAATTCAATATTTTCTGGATCTGGCCATTCATCATCTCGGCCCTCTCTCTTGAAATCAGATCATCCAGGCTCTTCTCTTCATCTTTATATCGAATAATGCTCTCGGAAAGAAAGTTTAAGAACTGAATTGAATTTTTAACAGAACTGCTGGTTGTTTTAAAAAGTTCAAACATCTGGCCCTGTTGCCGAATGGTCTCTTCTCTTTTCTGTAATAAAGAGTCGAGCATCCGGTCACGTTGCCAGCTATTACAGTGATGAAATGCGATTTGTTCTATTTCTATATGATGAAAAGGTTTGGAGATATAAATAACTCGTTGATCCAGAGCATTTCGTATTGTATCAAAGTCATGGTCGGAGTAGGCAGACACAATAACAATATAGAGTTGGTTATCTATTTTTCGAAGTTGCTTAGCCGTTTCCAGGCCATCGATGCCATTTGGCATTCTCATGTCAATGAATGCGAGTGCAAAAGGAGTGTTGTTCTCCTTGTAGTGGCGCGCATATTCAATCCCGGTTTCACCATTACTGGCTGTTGTCAGATTAAATACAGTTTTGGTGCTTTCAGGTGATTCACCAATATCCTGATAGAGGTCATTCAGGTTGCTATCGATCATATCCTCTCCGGAAAAGATGACTCGATAAGTATCCAGAACACTCTCATCATCATCGATGGCTAGAATTCTATGGTTTGCATTAATCATGGATTTATTATTATTTGAATACAGCATATTATTAAATAAACTGAATTTGTATATGTCTGGATATATATTTCTGCTGATAGAAGGAGCAAGATTGTCTTGCTGACGCCACCAATCGCTTTTGAATCTGAGAGATAATATGCCATTAATATTGGAACGACATGTAATGTCTCACATACCGTCTTGTGAACCATAAAGTTATCACGCCTCAATTTCTATATGGCAACAGTCTGGTATCAGGGCGATTGCTGCTGGTGACATACCACTTTCATCCTCTATAGATATGTCAGCATACCCTCGTAATGATATAGGAAGGGGGTGTCGCACAAGTTCGGTTACCTTGAAAAATATTTCTGATCATGGATAAATCATTTTTCTTAGAATCGAAAGAATGTATTCTATAGAATAATATAATGCTTATTTTGGTGGATTGATGCGTAGGCAAGCCGACAGGTCTGTCTCATCGATGTGAAACAAGAAATGGTCTGTATAAATAATATCAGAGAGATAGATCAATGGATAATGATCAAAATGAAATTGATAAGATGATTCTGGCATCCAATCTTGATCATGCTCGTCTCGTGTCTCATGTGGTCTACCAGGCTACTGAAGCGGCATTGAGCAATAATTACTCGTCAGCCATATCCATGCTCAGAGAGATGTCCACTCGTGAGTTGGTTACAACCGATGACTTGAAGGTTATTGACCAGGCGATGAGAGCAATCAACGAGATGCGTGAGATGAGTGAGGGTGAAGCCGCTTAGGTGCATCTCTATCTACCGTTCGGTACCTTGATAATCGGTACATGATCTGTCTGCTGGCTCAGATGCAGACAACTGAGCGGTACCAGTAGTGTCAATAGAGTTGTATTTGCGTTCTATCCATCTGACTTTGTCATTTCATGGCAGGAAGTGAGCAACTCAATGCCTTCTGAATTTCTATCCAGGCAGCCCCAAAATCAGGGGATGGTTATGTATTTGGAATGGTTTATCCGGCAGAAGACCAGAAGTGACAATGGATGCCGTTAACTGTGTTCAGAGTGAAATTTTACAGAATTGTAACATTTTGGAAATATAAGCATGGCTTAATTCTACTTTGTCAGATTGTTATCATAAGAAAACAGTCTGTTACGGTA
>CAYFOR010000198.1:0-2615 GCA_964344785.1 uncultured Piscirickettsiaceae bacterium | reverse complement strand
GACGTCATCAATAACCAATTGAATTTATTCGATTAAACGTTGGGACACCAGTGTTCTCAGCCATATTCTTTGCGCTGCTGACACTGCTCTCCAGACGGTTCTGCTGAGAACCCAGTTTGACTCGCGACTCATTGATCTTGTCGATCGCGGCGTCGACTTCACCCAGGTCTACACCTGCCATGGATGTGGTTGCCGCTGAACCAGTGTCACTGTCAATAGTACCGGTCACATTCGTGATCGCCGCAGTAGACTGCAATGAATCGATACCGATGGTCATGGAATCACCGGAGGCCCACCCTTTCTGAACACTCATCCCGGAACTTCCACCACTGAGAATATTCAGACCATTGAATTTGGTGGTCTCGATCACCCCACCAATCTCGTCGACCAACTGGGCAAACTCCTCATCCAGATACCCTTTCTGGGTACTATTGTTGGTACCATTTTCGTACTGCGTCTTCAGCTCACGAATACGCTGCAGCATATCGGTCACTTCGACCAATGCACCTTCTGCAACCTGAACCAGGGAAATTCCGTCATTTGCATTACGGACCGCCTGGTTCAACCCGTTGATCTGTCCTGTCATGCTGCTGGAAATAGCAAGACCCGCTGCATCATCTTTCGCAGTGTTGATTCTCAACCCTGACGAGAGACGTGCCATAGCAGTTTGCTGCGCATTTGCAGTCTGACTTAACGCACGCTGCGCGTTAAGCGATGCAATATTCGTATTGATAACTTGCATTAGCTTTCACCTTTTGTCTCTTAGTTTCACTCCGGCGGCTATTGGAACAACTGAAATGAGCGAGTGGCAGCCCGTTCATTCCTCCAATAATCCACCTCCAGTAGCTCTATCGGCCACTGCTGGAGAGACTTTAAGATTTTTTTCAAAAAGTTTTTGCTAAAGATATTTCGGCGATTACCGACCACAATTATCCAACCATAATCCTCTCTACCTATCTGGTGGGAAGATCACTGCCCACCAGCTATTATCGTTCCTTATTTATTTCACCCTGACTCCATTCAGTACCACAATGCTACTACTTGAGTAGAGACAGCACCTGCTGTGGTGCCTGGTTGGCCTGGCTCAGCATGGCCATGCCTGCCTGCTGCAGCACATTGGTGCGGGACAGTTCTGCCGATTCGGCAGCAAAGTCTGCATCTACAATCCGTGAACGGGCAGCCGAGACATTCTCGGAAACATTCTTCAAATTGGCGATGTTATGTTCCAGACGATTCTGCTGCGCACCCAGCTTGGTACGGGCATCGTTGATGGTATCCAGTGCCGCATCAATCTCCGTCAATGTCACCTGTGCGCTGGTCAACGAAGTAGCGGTTGCCGCACCTGTAGCACTTGTGATTGTGCCCACCACATTGGTGATCGATGCCGTTGACTGCAGTGTCGCACCAATGCCTACCGTCATGGTATCTCCACTCTCCCAGCCGGTCTGGATGCTGAATCCGGTGTAACCACTGACCGCAGCGGTACCACCACTGAGCACATTGAAGCCGTTGAACTTGGTACCCTCGATGACACCACCGATCTCGTCGGCAAGCTGCTCGAACTCCTCATCCAGATACCCTCTCTGGGTACTGTTGTTGGTGTCATTCTCATACTGGACTTTCAATTCACGAATGCGCTGAAGCATATCACTGATCTCAGCCATCGCACCTTCTGTGGTCTGGACCAGAGAAATGGCATCATTGGAATTACGAACCGCTTGATTGGCGCCACGAATCTGCGAGGTCATGGTCTCGGCAATCGCCAGACCTGCCGCATCATCACTTGCTCTGTTGACTCTCTTGCCCGAGGAGAGGCGCTCCATGGCGACCTGTTGGGCATCCTGGACGCTGCTGATCGCACGCTGTGCGTTGAGCGAACCCATATTGGTATTGATTACCTGCATTGCTGTCTCTCCCGGTTCCTGAGGAACTCTTCTTATTTATTGTTATTATGTCGCTGCTTTTGCAGCTTTTTATTGTTTCACCACTTCTGTTGTGTGGTGTTTTTTATCTTGTACACCCCTATTAACGTCCCCCTCTCAAAACTCTTTAGGTTTTTTTTCAAAAAAACACCTCCAGGCCATCCCTCCTTTCGGAAAGACCGCCACACATCATAAAATCAATCACTTAAAAAGGCTTCCTTCCTGAAGAAGGAAGCCTTTACTCACCACTCGGCTACTTGAGCAGCGATAGCACCTGCTGTGGTGACTGATTGGCCTGACTCAGCATGGCCATTCCGGCCTGCTGCAGCACATTGGTGCGGGAAAGTTCCGCCGATTCGGCCGCAAAGTCTGCATCCAGAATACGGGAGCGCGAGGCCGAAATATTCTCGGAAACATTCTTGGCGTTGGAGATGTTGTGCTCCAGGCGATTCTGCTGGGCACCCAACTCAACTCGCGCATTATTGACCGTATCCAATGCCGCATCAATATTGGTCAAGGTAACCGCAGCATTTCCAAGTGAACTGAACTGTGCTGCACCGGTCGCACTGGTGATGGTTCCTGTTACAGTAGCCACATTACCTGTCTGCAATGAAGTGATTCCGACATTCATGGTATCGCCTGACTCCCAACCCTTCTGTACAGAAAAGGAGCCCGTACCGTCTGCACTTAACC
>CAYFOR010000197.1:0-2735 GCA_964344785.1 uncultured Piscirickettsiaceae bacterium | reverse complement strand
CGTCATCAATAACCAATTGAATTTATTCGATTAAACGTTGGGACACCAGTGATTGAAGATGAGTGCCGGGATAGTGGGCCAGCCGAGGTTATACTCTGCAAGGGAATGGCAAATACATGGAGGTTGACTGATGACCACAATTCAGAGGCTGCTATTTGGCTTGTCCGCCTTATCTTTGGCAGTAAGCCCGGTATCAGCAAATGAGACGGGCAAGGCGTTGTATGAGAAGCTGTGTGCAAGTTGCCATGTGTCCGAAGGCATGCCGACGCAAGCTCCACCGATGTTTGCGGTTATCAACCATGTGAAAGGTACCTACCCGGATCGGGACGAGTTTATCGAGCGTATTGTGGATTGGGTGTGGGAGCCGGATGCTTCCCAGTCTTTGATGCCTGGTGCGTTGCGTAGGTTTGGGGTAATGCCGAAGCTGGGATATGACTCTGAGCAGGTGCGGTTGGTTGCTGAATACCTCTTCGATGAAGGAACACCAATACCGGATTGGTATATCGAGCACCATCGACAAATGCATGGTAGAGCCCCGGTGCGATAACAGGACTGGGGTTCCTTGCCGGCCAACCCGCTTCAATTGGTCTGTCAGCAACGGCCAGAGTGCTTCGTCCGCTTTGCTGATTTCGTTACAGATACATTGGATTGGTTTAAGTCGGAACAAATGGACAAGGTGAACCAAGTGGGCACTTGTTTGGTAGAAGATTGCAGTTACGAAGGGCAATATGTAGCTTTGCGCGACCTTGATAATGAGGTAGTGGGCTCAGGTGCCGATGCAGATCAGGCTTACAATGAGGCTCTTGCCCACGGGTGCAATGACCCTGTATTGGTTTACGTGCCAACTGACAAAGAGTCCACATTCGTCTTTTGATGGCAATCTGTCACAACAATGGCAAACATCGTTCTCGATACCATATAGGGTGATTGATCCCGTTTTGGGATCGAGCTATACTGTTAAGGTATATGAGAATAATCGCAAAGCGAACTTTAAGGGAGTTTTGGCAGTTATCCCAATATCAGGATGCCAAGGCACCACTGGAGGCATGGCATGCAGAGGTATTGAAAGCTGCATGGAAAACACCACAAGAGATCAAAGCCCAATTCCGTTCTGCCAGTATTCTGAAAGGTAATCGGGTGGTTTTCAATATTGGTGGAAACAAGTACCGGCTGATTGTGGCTGTTGATTACAGTAGACAGGCTTGCTTTGTGAAGTTTATTGGCACTCACAAGCAATATGACGAAGTTGATGCGGAGACAGTGTAATGGATATTCAACCAATCAAAACCGAAGCAGATTATGAGCGTGCCTTGTCTGAAGTAGAAAGATTGTGGGGTGCTGAAGAGGGTACAGAGCATGGCGACAAACTGGATGTGCTGCTTGTACTGGTAGAGGACTATGAGAGCAAGCACCACCCAATTGATCCACCCGATCCGGTTGAGGCGATCAAGTTCCGTATGGAGCAAATGGGATTGGCTCGTAAGGATTTAGAGAAGATGATCGGTCCACGCGGGCGTGTATCTGAAATTTTGAACCGTCGACGGAAATTGTCTCTGGGTATGATCCGAAATCTTCATGCGGGTCTCCATATTCCTCTGGAGAGCCTGGTTGGTGAAATTGAGCAGCGTACAGCATGACCAAATCCGAACTGATCAACCAGCTCTACCTGAATAGTGATCTCTCTCAAGAAGATGCCACAATACTGGACAACACCATTCTCGACACCATGCAGGATGCCCTTGGCCGTGGTGAGCGTATTGAGATCCGGGACTTTGGTGGAATTATACATACAGTCCCGCAAGGTAAACTGGTAACAATCTACTGGTCAGTTACTGACAATGTAGCTCCACTCACGTATGTATGAATGAGCCTTTCGTTCCGTCAGATAGCGATTTCCACTTTTGAACATGACGATAATGGTCTCACCAAGATTGTGAACGCTATCGACAGGGAAAGCATTTTTGTCTTCAACAGGGTTGGAGACTGAAAAGATTTTCTCGGCTTTTACAACAGGTATGCGTTTATCAATTTCAGCAGCATTGACCTGATTGACTTGCTGTACGATTTCAAACTTTGAAGGCAACATAACAATCTCATCCTTGAGTTAGTATTTTCTGATATTGCTATGGATCGATATTTTTGATCAATTCATTATTTTTTATGATTGGTTGATATTATTTATTTTATTGTTTGTTGAAGTTATATAACATATTGTTATTAAAGATTAAATGAGAACTGTTATGGTATTGAGAAATATATTGAGTGAATATATTTCTCAATATTTTAAAATATTACGAAAAAGTAACAGAAAATCTCTGCTATTTATGCCGTGCCTGAGAGCTTGACCGCATCGTAGCTAATCGCCATCGTCCAATGAGTCAGAAGAATGATCAACCTCTTCACCATTCTCGTCTCTATGTGAAAGCATCAATGGGTCACCAAGGTACATGAGGAAGGCCCCGAAAAGGGCCATGTAAATGCCGCTTGCAACGAAAGTGCCATCAATCAGCATGATAACGGTGTTGAGAATACCAATAAAGACAAGTGCTATCCCCGAGCGTCTCATGGTCTCAATTTGATTTGATTCTCAACTCCTGCAGAACTTCCACTGAAGTGCCTCTTTGGATATACCAATATGTCCAGTATGGTGGAGGTTGCAATGTGAATTATTACTTGTTTATATTCACTGGTGTCCCAACGTTACAGGCCAAAAACTCATTTGACTGCATAAAACA
>CAYFOR010000196.1:0-2828 GCA_964344785.1 uncultured Piscirickettsiaceae bacterium | reverse complement strand
CACTCTTACCCTCTCTGTTCAGGGCCATTTATGGATTGGAATAGACTCCATTGTGTAGTCAAACATATGAAAATTGACTAAGATCAGTGTAATGGAACGGCGTCAACAGTAACCTTAAAGAGGTAATTTCTTCTGGAAAAGAGAGCACCATCATGACTCATTCCAAATCAAATACGGTTGTCTGTGCGCACTGTCAGCTGGGCGATGTTTGCCAGCACTATGGGGTTCAGGTCGGCCACGATGGAATGCAGTTTGACGATGTCCCCAGAAGCCCTGTTCAGAAAGGTGAAGAGGCTTGTGTCGCAGGTGCCCCTTTTGAGTCGCTGTTCGCAATACATGAGGGAGCTTTCAAGAGTATCGTCGTACTTCCTGATGAGACAGAACGGGTGACCGGTTTCTACTTTGCGGGAGAGGTGATTGGAGCAGAAGGGGTCAGTAGTGGCCAATATGGGCGGTCAGTAGTGGCCCTTCAGACCAGTGAGGTTTGCTATATTCCCAAGTCGTCGTTCTCTGCCGACGATGCTGGTGGACAACAGATTCACCAGGGATTACTGGTTGCGATGAGCCATCAGATCAGGAATGAACAGTGGACTGGGTTGATGGCGGCTCATCGGGCAGAACAGCGGGTCGCGCTGTTTCTCTACATGGTATCCAAGCGGCGGGAGTATCACGGTTTTGATCCGATGGAATTGCGTTTGCCGATGTCTCGGGATGATATTGCCAACTATCTGGGACTTGCGGTAGAGACCGTAAGCCGATCCTTTCAGAAGTTGAAAACTTCAGGGCTGATCCAGGTCAGTGGGCGTAAGGTAATACTCGAAGATAGAAACGCGCTCCAGCAGTTTCAATAGCCCTCTCTGACCAAGGTCCTGGGTGCTCCGTCATAAATCTTACGGAGCACCAGGACCGCTCTTGGAAGGTATCAAGCAGGTATCGAGAAGGCATCCCCATTTAACAGGAAGTGCGCCCAGATACTGGCGGCGTAGCCCAAGGCAATGGCCCAAGACCAGCGCAGATGTGCAAAAAAGGTGTAGACGCCGCGTGCCTGTCCCATCACGGCAACACCGGCCGCTGAACCGATCGATAGCATGGAACCACCGACACCGGCAGTCAATGTCACCAGCAGCCATTGACCATGGCTCATATCCGGCATCATGGTAAGTACCGCAAACATCACAGGAATGTTGTCAATGATGGCAGAAAGTACACCAACCAGGATATTGGCTCCGGTTGGACCGAGATCACCGTACATCATCTGGGACATGATGGACAGATATCCCAGAGCTCCAAGGCCGCCGACGCAGAGAATGATGCCGTAGAAGAACATCAGGGTATCCCACTCGGCCCGCTCCAGAGATTTGAATGCATCGAAGCCACGAGCCGGTACAACCGCCTGCTCCTGCTCGACCTCCATGGCACTCTCGCCGAGGTCGGCCTGGGAGGACTCCTCTATCCCGTCGGTTGCACGGCGCATCTGGATTGCACCATCTCCTTCCAGTGCTCTCTTGCGATCCTGACGAGTCAGGTAGTAGCTGTAGAACTTCAGCAGTCCAAGACCGGTCATCATGCCCAGAACCGGAGGCATATGGAGGAAGTTGTGAGCAGAAACCGCCATCGCAATGGTGCCGATAAAGAGCACGATCACCACTATTGCGCCATGACGCAAATGGGCCTCTTCCTGTGTCGCTTCCGGCTGCTCCTTGGGGATGGTGAGCGACATGATGACAGCGGGTATCAGCCAGTTGACCAGAGAGGGGACGAACAGCACAAAGAACTCTTCGAACTGAACAATGCCCTTCTGCCACACCATCAGTGTCGTGATATCGCCAAAGGGCGAGAAGGCACCACCGGCGTTTGCAGCAACCACCACGTTGATACAGGAAACCACAACAAAACTGGTATTGTCCCTGCCTACGGCCATCACCACGGTTGCCATCAGCAGTGCGGTTGTCAGGTTATCTGCAATCGGTGAGATAAAGAAGGCGAGAACACCGGTTAGCCAGAAGATGGCGCGCAGTGAAAAACCCTGAGTCACCAGCCAGACGCGCAACACATTGAAGACACCGCGCTCCTCCATGGTGTTGATGTAGGTCATCGCGGCGAGCAGGAAGAGGAATAGCTCGGCAAACTCCAACAGATTGTGGCGCATCGCATTTTCGGCAAAGTGGGTATCGCCATGTTGTGCATAGGCGATGGCGGTCAACGCCCAGATAATGCCTGCGGCCACCATGACCGGTTTTGATTTGCGCAGGTGTAGGGCCTCTTCGGCAATGACCAGCGAGTAGGCCAGTATAAAGACTGCGAGGCAGAACATGCCGATCCAGGTAAGGGTGAAATCTTGAGCGACCCCACCAGCGGCAAATGCTGCCTCCGGCAGCAATAATAATCCGGCAAAAATGGCAGCTCCTGGAGTGTTTCTCCTGTTCAGCATGCCGTTACTGTTTTTCATCATTGTGATTCCCCCTTAGATAACCAATTAGATATTAAGTTACAGAGGGGATGATATGTTGAGATGAGAGCTCAGATCAAACGGTAATACCGCTATCATGCAAAAAATGGTTGTATGCGCACAATAGCGCTTCAGAAAACCGGTCGATTGCCGATAAAAAAGGTAGTCGAAAAAATGATCTGGTGGGGTACTGCCATACCCCACCAGAAAAAGAACCTTATACAAGGTAGAGTGAAGAGCCTTTCGACTCAACTAATCATAGCTAGAGAAAGGTGAAAGTTATTGTTGTTATACTCTGGTGCTATGAAGGCTGTCTCTCCGTCGTGTAAACCCGCCTTATTCACCAAATAACCCATAAAACAAGGAGGCGCGCCCTCTA
>CAYFOR010000195.1:0-2916 GCA_964344785.1 uncultured Piscirickettsiaceae bacterium | reverse complement strand
AGTGTTTTATGCAGTCAAATGAGTTTTTGGCCTGTAACGTTGGGACACCAGTGACCTGATATAACAGCCAGCCCACTCAGTGAGATCCAGCTATTTCGATTGAACCGAAGTTGCCCCTTGCGCATCCACCACTCCTTCATCTCTCTGCTGATGGGTAAACCGATAAACCAGACAATCTCCACCAGGAAAAGCACAATACCCAGAACCTTGAAAGTGAAGTAATAGACAAGCAGTGCAATGCCCAGAAACAGAAACAGGCGATAGACCCAGGTCATCCATGCATAGAGGATAAAGATCTTTTCTCTCTCCGGTGTCAAAACTTCAGGCGGTGCCTCACCCAATCCGAACAGCCATTCACGTAACTTCCAACGCCCCAGCGCGAAGGCCCGAGGCTGCAGGTTATCAGCCCCAAGCCAGTCAGCCAGCGCAAAGTAGCCATCAAAGCGCATGAATGGGGTGATATTTACTGTCAGTGAGGTCAGCCAACTGGTGGTTGCAACAAAAAAGGCGACACTACGCATCGGACCATCTGGCAGAAAGCTCCAGAGGAAGGTGGCCAGTAGTGCGATATGGAGTTCTGTTTTCATCCCGGCCAATACAATCGAAAGGCGATCATGTCGGCTGCGCAGACGGTAGGCATCGGTAGTGTCCGTGTATAACACAGGGAATAGCACCAGAAAGGCAACTCCAATCGATGAGACACGGCAACCTCGCCTTCGAGCGGTATAGGCATGGCCCAGTTCATGTGCGGACTTGATCACTGCCAGGGTGATCCCATACAGCGCCAGACCCTGCCAACTGAAGAAGTGGAGAAAAGTTGCTGTAAACAGGTCCCATTGGCGAACCACCAGAAAGATACCAATAATCCCCAATAAGCGGACTATCATGAGTAGGCGGCGGTCAAACAGTGGCTCAACCCAGGGCAGGGTACGGCTCAGGAAGTGGTCTGGCCGCCAGAGTGGAATCTTGATGAACAGATAGTGGTGTATCAACCACTTGAACCAGTGTTGCTGGTTCCCTTGATTGATCTGTTGCAGCAGATTGCGGCCAGACTCATCATGAACTTGCAGAAGCTGATTAAGCTGGAGAAAATGAAGCATATCGGACAGTGTCTCCTCATCCACATCCCCTCCCTGGGCAGACGCCTGCTTGAGAAAAGTGGATAACTCCATTCCGCCTTCCCATATTTTCAAAAGGTTGAAGGCATCCAGGCCAATGCGAAAATAGCTGTTGCGTAACGGGTCATAGATCAACCATCCCGGTGAGCCATCCTCATCGGTAGCGCCAGGTAGTAGTTGCACGTCCTGTCGTAAAGGGGGAAGGGTGAGCGCCCCAGTGGGCTGTAGACTCACCATCTACCACCCCAGCCACTGTCGTAGCGCGGTAATCGGTCTGCGAAACAGATAATAGAATAGTGACACCTCTTCACCATAGATCTTGGCAATACCACGAAGCCCAATACGAGGTAACTGTTCATCACTATCCAGTGAGGCAATCACCTGATAGGAAGGGGTGTTATCGATACCAGGAACCGGTTCATGTGCGGCGTGAACAATCCTTGCCGGCATGGCATTTAGTGGATCAGTATCCAGGAACAGGCGTACCTTGCTACCCTCTTCCAATGTGATGGCATCCCGTACAGCTACCTGTATGGACAGCTCGACTTGTTCAGGATTCGCAATTTGCATAATGCGTTCACCAATCTGAACCGGACGGCCACGCCACTCCTGTGGGCGCTCTACAATGGCAATACCAGACTGTAGTGCAGTGATATGAGAGCGCTCGAATCGCTCTTTGGCCCACTCCAGCTCTATTTTCTTGAGTTTTACCTGGGCCTGTCGCTCGCTCAGTTTCCGTTTGTTACTGGGGTCGGAAAAGCCAGCCTGTCGCACCTGATGAAATTCCGCTTCGGCTACAGCCAATGCGCGTTGTGCCACCTTGTAACGGCTTTTCAGCTCGGTATCCTCAAATTGAACCAATGGGGTCCCTGGGTTGATCGTCTGGTTGGGTTGAACCAGCACCTCAGAGACTACGCCATCAAAGGGAGCGGTAATAATCAATGGATCACGCGGCACAACCTCTGTAGGGGAGAGCACAGATAATCGTACCTGCAGTAGCAGTGAAAATAGCAGCAGGCCAATCGCGATGCCAACAGCAGGACGCATCAAGGCTCTGTTGAAACGGAACTGAAAGCGCGAGCCATGAGAAAGCAGGGCATGCCCGTAACTGTTGGCAAGATGTTCCAGTAATGTGATTTCATCAGGAGGCCATGGGCTATTGCGACCTAGAATCAATGCTCCCTGCATCCCTTGTAATCCTGCCTTCAGGGGTAACCATAGTAATTGTGGCGGAGCCAAATCCGACCAGTCACGGCGTAGTTCGGGACTCAATTGAGTCGCTGAAACAATATGCGCTTGATTAAATTGTTCGGAAGCCAGGTTTGATTGTGCCAATTTTTCACACCAACTCACAAATGGAGTGGTTAGATCCACATCGACCAAATTAGAGATCCGGATAACGCTCAATCCACGCTCCTGAGAGCCTTGTAACAGGGTGGCCTGTTCATATTCGGCAAGTGAGCGAGTTTCATTAACGATGATATAGCTTGCTTCAGCACTGCTTTCAGCCCCATGAATTTGCTGCTGAAGTCGTAATAGATCCGAGATGGAAGGAGAGGATGAGTTACCCATTGCAGGGATGATAGGTATCCAATCAAAAAGGGGACAGACAAGTTAGTCGACACTTTACGACGTAATACGACATTGACGCTCTTCTATTGGAAAGCGAGAATGATTGAAGGCATAGAAGCGCAACAAGATTCCTACCTTGAAACCCTCACACTTAACTGAAAGGCTCATCAAGTTATCCCGCCTTATTCACCAAACGGTCATTTCAACGGCTGACTCGCACATATTT
>CAYFOR010000194.1:0-2978 GCA_964344785.1 uncultured Piscirickettsiaceae bacterium | reverse complement strand
GGAACTCACTCTTACCCTCTCTGTTCAGGGCCATTTATGGATTGGAATAGACTGGCGGGCTGCAACGGATTTCTGGCAAAGCCGATTAATCAGCGCAGCCTGAAGTTGATACTGAAGGAGTATCTGCAGAAAGAGAATGGTGAAGGGAACAACGGAGAGGAGCCTCTGGTTGATCCGGCCATACAGGCCAAGGCGCTGCCACTGTTCAGAAAACGGTTGGTGCAGATGAGAGAGGAGCTGTTGCAGGCACTGGCAACCAAGGAGTGGAGTTCAGTCAAGAGGACAACACACAATATCAAGGGAAGTGCCGCTCTATTTGGCTTTACGGAACTGTCTGGGCTGGGCAAGCGGGTCTGTGATGATATTGAGGCGGGTAATCTCGGTGCGCTCCCCGCCAAGGTAGAGGCGCTGATTGATGCACTCAACCAGGCGATTGATGGGGTGAAAAAATAGCCCCCACCAATACGATGCTGTTCGAGTGATATACCCTCAGGCGGGCCAGTGGTCTGTAGCGACTCCTTCCCCCAGATCAGCTTCAACCAGCCTGCGCCGTACCTCAAGCAGATGTTCGATCAGTGCAGGCTCGGCAGCAGCATACTTTTCAGGATCGGGAGCGCGTTGAACTACAACCCCCAGCAGCTCGGTGATGGCATTGCCGATCGAGTTCTGGCTGATGGTGACAATCAGCTTGCCTTCATCGTTACGGTAGATCAGTTGTTTGAATGCGGGCTGCCAGCGGATCGCATTGGCATACTTGGCATTGACGATACACTGGTCACGCACCTTTTTGGCTGCGGCAAGGAAATCATTGTTGAACAGCAGCTTTCTCTCAACCTGTTGGGGGAACCAGGTGTCTTTCGGGATCGGTGCATTGCGGGTTGAGACCTGGCAGAAGAAGGTTCGATAGAAGTCGATGAACCCCTTGAGAATGAGATCATATTCATGCCAGAAGTCGATATCCTTGAGTGCGTCGGCACCACCTTGAATCTCCCAGCAGGGAAGTCCCTGCGGATAGCCGGTCAGGCCGATGGTGGCAGACTGCTCTGCGGCAGGCTTGAGTATCTTGAGATCCAGAAAGCGGAAAAAGTCGAGATAGACATCACGTATATAGGCCTGAAAGAGGCTGTGTTGGCCACCATCGGTCAGATTCGGGTTGGCAGGGTTGGCCAGCTCTGCATTGCGTAACTGCTCCATATCGAAGACGATGAAGTGGTTGTGCAGCATGCGGATACTGGGTACGCCGGGAGAGGTCAGTGACCAGGTGGCATCCAGGCTTGCTTCACCAGCCAGTACCAGTGCCTGCTCCGGGTCGGGAAACTGCTCCAGCATGTAATCAATGATGATCTGGTTCATCCGGTTCCAGACATGCTTCACATCTTCAGGCACCTGGGTGCGACGCACCGGGCGACCAAGTGGATTGAGGATGACCTTCGAGGTGTTGTAGATGATGGAAGTATCAAAGGTGGTGCTGTGCCCCAGTGCCTTGCGATAGAGCAGCAGGTTTTCCGGGTTTCGTAACAGACCATTGTTGTGTTCAAGGTCGTTCAGATTTTCGGTGCTGTTGAAAAACTCATTCGGTTTCATCCCTTCGGGTACATCCAGTGGAATGGGGCGAAATGGTGTGGTGATCTCTCTTGGTCCTGTTTTCACTGTACTCTCCTGAAGCTATGGCTCAGCGATCAACTGCTCAATGATGGCTACCGACTCGGGTTGGTCCCAATAGATGGAACCACTGAGGGAATATCGTACCTGTCCGCTCCGGTCAAGTAGAAATGAGGTGGGCATTCCAAACACATTCCATTTCTCGGCAACTGCACCATTGTGGTCATACAGTACCGGAAAATCGATCTGGACCTTCTCTCTGAAGCGCTGGATATCCTCTTCACGCTCCTGAAAGTTGAGTGCAAGGATCTCCAGCCCTGCCTTGCCGAACTGTTGATAGAGACGGTTCATTGAGGGTAGCTCCTCAACACATGGGCGACACCAGCTCGCCCAGAAATTGAGTAGTACCACCTGTCCCTGCAGTGATGAGAGCCGGATGGCTTCACCGGTCTGATCGGCAAGTGTAAAGTCGGAAGCGGCTACCGGTTCCGGCAGTTCGATCAATTGATATGGAGAGGAGTGCGGAACCTCTGCAGTCGCTTCAGTCATCGCCAGGGGCGCGTCTGGAAAAGGGGTACGACGCATCTGTCGGTCGAGTTGCTTCAGTTGGTGGGGCAACGCCTTGCGTACCGGGGCCTCAGCCGGATAGCGACCAGGCTCGTGCATGATGTACCAGTCCCGCACATCGGGCAGGCGGATCAGTGTCGCTGCAGCACCGGCATCCCACAACTTCTCCATCGCCTGGGTGATCCGTTTTGCATGCTGGCCCTGTTCCGGTTGAAACAGGATCAGTGGAATATTGGTCCGACTGAGGATTGGCACCGGCGTTGCCTCTTCGCCGGCACGTGATGGTGCAAGGAATAGGTTGGGATAGAGCAGTACCGCACCACTAATACGGTTCCGGTTGGGGTAGTGCTGTTGCCAGTAGCGGATGCCGCGCAGTAGTGCGATCGACATTTTGTCATATGAGACCAACAGAATCTGCTTGTCGGAGTGGCGGTGTGCGGCCTCGATCAAGGCAGCGATCCCGGCACCATCCAGGCTGAGGATCGATGCATCGCTTCGGGTCAGAAACAGATCTTCCAGCAGGCGGTTGTTCCACACCTCGATGTTGTTCTGTTGGAGTGTATCGAACAGTGCCCGGAGTGGAGGGCGCTGCTCATCGACCAGGTCGCTGATCCAGAGTGTCAGAAGGTCACCATCACTCTCCATCACCTCAATATGGAGTTCGTTTTCCCGTTGATCCTGTATGGTGATATCGGCCCGTAGTGGAGCGGGTAGCAGCAGGAGCAATAGCAGCAGGGTTGAGCGGTTGACCTTCAAGTCTATTCCAATCCATAAATGGCCCTGAACAGAGAGGGTAAGAGTGAGTTCCC
>CAYFOR010000193.1:0-3035 GCA_964344785.1 uncultured Piscirickettsiaceae bacterium | reverse complement strand
TGTTTTATGCAGTCAAATGAGTTTTTGGCCTGTAACGTTGGGACACCAGTGATAAGCAATATCATTCTCGTAAGAGAGCACCAACGGGATGGCGACCTTATCGACCAGCTTCTTGTAGAGCTTATTCAACGAAAGGTCCGTCTTGTGGTTTCTTTTCCTCTTATCATCGGATGGACGTACTCTTACCTTCTCACTGGCAACAAACGTGACCTGCCTGGTTGCATAGTCGATGACACTCATCTCCATATGGATGACCCTGTCATCATCACCACTGAACTCATCCAGAACCACCAGATAGTCGGGCAGCACCTCTTGATTGAGTCGGACAAGGTCCTCTCTCTTTCCTGTCTTTTTTACTCTACTGAGCTCACTATGGATCGCCTCACTATTCAGGCGGTCCAGCACAGCGAACTTACGACTATTGACCAGCATGGCCGTTATTTTTTTCGCGAGATAGGGGGTCGTCTCACGGTATGCCGTGCTCTTTGACAGGGATGAGTTGAATGCCAGAGCCAGATCCTGACTCTCCACCACATGTGAATAGAGGCCAGCGGTCTCACTGGAGATACGTTGCAGATCCATTTCGGCCTTGGAACCTTTGGCGATGTTGAAACCGATGGTCTGATACTGGGGAGGCTGCCTACGAGATTTCACCTTCTGCAGCGCCTGAGTCAGATCTTCATCTCCACAACTGCTCTGGCCATCAGCCAGGAAGATCACCGTCCCCCCCTTTTGACTACCGAACAGATCTGCCCCGAAAACGATGGCATCACCCAGCGGGGTTCCACTACCAACCACCACCTTATCTGCAAAATTTAATAGAAATTGCTTGTCCGTTGAAAAGCCGGAGTTGACCACTTTTGGGGCACCACAGGGGCCCGACCAGAAGAGTAGTGCCACCTCCTGATGGTTGCCAAGCGCACTATCTACCACAGAAGCGAGTGCTCTTGTCGCGGAGGAGAATGGCTTACCACGCATCGAACCGGAAGAGTCAATCATGATTACTACACGGTCACCGCTCTGTGCAGTACTTTGCATTCCCTCACTCTTATCAACCATCCCTTTCTGCACCACCGCCAGTTTCATTCGGTTGATCGATTTTGGCTTTTTCAGCACCGCGATATCGGCTTCAATTCTGACCTTGTGGGAATGGGCATCATAGGAGGCTGAAGAGAGCAATCTCCAGCTTTTGATGAACCCCTTGGCAGAGGTACGTAGACTCTTGCTTGTCAGTTCATCTACCGCCATCGTACTGCCTTCGTCACCAGAGCTGATCAAGACCCTCTGCTCAATGGCCCGCCTGGAATCAATCTCCTGACCGTTGACCCGTTCAATGGCACGAACCAACGCATTATCAATGGCCTCCCGCTCGGTACTGCCTACAGACGAAACCGAAACCGTCTTGTATTCGATGGATGACGCATGAACCGATGCAGTCAACACAACAAAAAATGCAAACACATATCTTTTGATCATATCCAACTATGGCAACAGAGTGCCATCCTCCATGGTTGGGCAGAGAGAGGCATGGAGATCACGCCTCTGTAACCTTCTAGCGAATCCGCTTGGTTTTCAGTTGCGAGAGGATCAGATCTGATGCCTCGGAAGCAGCTCTGACCAGTGCCGCATCAATCGCCTCATCCTCTGTACTGCCAAGCCCTTTGAAACGCACGGGGCCAACAGAGGCAACCTTCTTGGGCAGCCTTCTTGAATAGTCTTTCACCTGGATATTGACAACGACACCCGCACTGATACCGCCACTGTTACGGTCCTCCATGATGCTGTCGATATTGATCACACCAACACCAAATAACGGAACATCACACGCCTTTACAACACCTGAAAGGTTGCGATTTACGTTTCTTGAGAGTGTGCCTGACTTGGACTCAAGCAGGTCATCCCGAACCACATCTGCAGAGAATTCATCACCTCCGCAAGCATCCATGATGTCGTTGAAGTCTATGGTTTCATAACCATGATTGGTGAAGTGCTTGTTGATTTGTGCATCAATGGCCGTCGCATCGGCAACCCGCCATAGTGTCTTCTGCGACTGCCTGATCTTGGAGGAGGTGCGAGCCGATGAGTGTGCAATTTTGGCTTTCATTCGCTCGGAGGTGCTCTCTGATAGGGTTTCACCCTCATCAGCAATCATTTCATCACGACCGCTCTCGCTGACCACACCACTCTTTTCGCTTGTACGCTCCTTGATGGTGTCACCAAACTGTTCAACACTCTCCTGGATTCTCGGCAGCACCAGAAAGCCGAACAGGGCACCTTCTCCTGTCTCATTGATCTCAACATCGGAGAACAGGATCTGGTTGAACAGATTGTCATCAATCGATGCCTTGACCCGGTATTGAATCAGACTCTGCTCGGGGATGGCTGCAAAGTCCCGCACACCGATCTCATAGACCAGGTCGTCCATTCGGGAGAAGATCAAATCTCGACTGCTCTCAACCTTGCGAATCTTTGAGCTATCGAGCTTTGAGATATAACGTTCCAGGGCTTTGTTCTTACCCATCACACGTGCCTTTTCAAGGTCGGCAGCAGAAGGCTGATAACCTGCAATCTGGGAGACCAGGTTACGATTAACTTTCCCTCGAATGGTAAAGACGATCATCTGATCCTCAACGGCCACCGAATGGGTAATGGATACATCGTTGACCAGATCTTCTATCCGAGCATCCATCTCTCGAGTCTTTTGCAGGACACGTGCCGACTTCTCCTGTGCCAGAAACTTCTTCCAGACCTTCATCTTGCTCTCATGAGAAATATCTTCGGTGGCCTTCTTCAGAAAACGATCACTTGGGGTGGAGCTGAAAAAGCTTGGTTTATAGGGCACCTCAACCGTTGTAGAAATGGTCTGAAACCGGGTCTCCAGCTTCTGCTCCAGGTTGTAGGGAACACCAAACTCAACCGACACGGTGCCACCATGGGCGGCCAAGGCCACACAGGTGCAGGCAAAAGCAAAGGTGTACAATGTCACTGGTGTCCCAACGTTTAATCGAATAAATTCAATTGGTTATTGATGACGT
>CAYFOR010000192.1:0-3110 GCA_964344785.1 uncultured Piscirickettsiaceae bacterium | reverse complement strand
CGTCATCAATAACCAATTGAATTTATTCGATTAAACGTTGGGACACCAGTGAGTTACCATCTATTTCTTCGCTGAGTTTGCTGGGTTATGGGTTCATATGTATCACGGCCATAACTCCGTACAACAGCATTAACCTTAACTGCATTACCAATGTTTTCTCTGATTTTGACTATTGCTTCGTCTGAGGCAACGACTAACCACCCATTCGAACAGATGTCATCCATTTTTGGGGGCTGCGGGGAAATAGGGACACCTCTTTCAATACAATGCAGTCCAGATAGAGAATTGGATAGATGCTATCCAGGGGGGCGGCTCTGCCACTCAGCTACCTGCTCATGGACAGCATCGGTCACCTTGGAGATCAGGATTGGGGAGACCTCTGCCCCATACATCTCCTGGAAGGTAGATACGATATCTCGAGTACTCATTCCCTTGGCGTAGAGGGACAGGATCTGATCATCGAATTGAGTCAGGCGGGTGCTTACCTACGATTTTCGGTTCAAAAGAGCCGTCACGGTCTCTGGGAGTGGTGATCTCCACTTCACCATGCTCACCGATCAGACACTTCTTGCTTCTACCATTGCGGTGATTGCTGCGACGAGTGGATGATCGATCGCCAGGGGAATAGCCAAGATGCTCTTCCCTCTCAGCACCCAACACAGTCTCACCAGCCATCTTCATCAGCTGGCTGGTGAATTCTCCCAGATCATCCTGGGTCTTGATATTTTTGGCCAAACCCTTGGCTAGTTCAGATTGCTCCATTGCTCTTCCCCTTCTCTTCGGATTAGAGCAGGTACACAGTTATTTTCACAGTCTCTTAAAATATCGAAGCAACTGAAATCACCTCACTGGATGAGTATCCACCCACTCCCGCAATACTGCGTTTATTCGGGTCTGCCATCCTTTCCCTTCAGCCTTAAAACGCTCTAGAATATCGGGATCAAGCCGTATCCCTGTGAACACCTTAGGATTGGTTGATTTGGGTCTACCGCCTTTGTTCTTCTTTGCGATAGCCTGCTGGATAGCATTTGTCATATCCGGATTATCAGGGTCATCCGCTACTGCTTCGTAAGACTCTCCCAGTGATTGGGATTCCCCTTGCTCCAGCATGGTTCGGATCTCTTCACTCGTCTTCTGTTGCAAGCCACTCATGGTACGCACTCTTTTCACTTTTGGATACACTACCTTTGATTAGGCACACCACCGTTTCCACTCTTTGCTGTTTCAGAGCCTCTTGCAACTACTGTTTGTAGCTGGCCGTACGCTCCCGGCCAATCGATGTCAGCTCCTCATCAACCGCCTCTTCTGATTGCCCATTTACATCTTCACATCCAGCCCGAGACATGTTCTGCAGTAGCGCCTGATCGTCTCAAAGAGAACTTGCCGATCAATTGGCTTGGCAATAAAACCATCGCACCCGGCCTTCTCAAACTGTTCTCGGTGTTTTTGCAACACATTGGCTGTCAGCGCAACTACGGGGATTCTGCTACCACTCTCCCGGATTCTTCGACATGCCTTGATACCATCCATTTCCGGCATCTGCATATCCATCAGGATCAGATCAAAGTCCTGCTCGGCAGCCAGATTGACGGCTTCTATTCCATTATTTGCCAATGTGACCTCCAACCCCATCTTCTCAAGCATTCTCTTTTCCAGCGTCTGTAGCGCAGGCGTATCTTCTGCAATCAGGACACGCCCTTCCAACTTCCCATCAAATCCTCTCGTTACTGCCGGTTCACCAACCGGCCTGTCCACCGGCATCTCACTGGGACGATAGGGCAACTTCAGCTCAAAAATGGAACCCACTCTCTCCTTGCTGGAGGCATCAATGGTCCCCCCCATCATCTCTGCCAAATTCAATGAAATAAACAGCCCCAGCCCACTTCCCCCAAACCGCCGGGAAATGGAGCCATCTGCCTGCTCGAATCGGGAGAACAATTTCTCCATCACCTCCGGTGACATTCCGATACCCGTATCTTCAACGGTAAAGACAAGATGATCTTCAGTTCGTCGAGAGGTAACCGTTACGCTTCCTTTCGAAGTAAATTTCAGCGCGTTTCCAATCAGGTTAATCAGGATTTGTCGAATGCGCTGATCATCTCCAATGAGTAAACACGCCTCACGATTATGCTGCTCGATAGCAAACTCCAGACCGGTATCCTCAGCCTGGACAGTGAACATCTGTCCGAGTTCCTGCAGTAAATCATCAAAATTGTAGGTACGCTCCTCGATGGTGAATTTGCCTGCCTCAATCTTGGACATATCCAGCAGATCATCCACCAGTGTCAATTGGCTTTGTCCGGCCACTTTTACCGATCCAATCAACTCCAAAATTGCTTTATCATCCGTCTGTTCCGCAATCAGTTCACTGTTTCCAATGATCGATGTGAGCGGGGTTCGCAGTTCATGGCTCATCGAGGCAAGAAACTCATCCTTTGTGACTGCCGCCACATTGGCATCCTCCAGGGCCGCACGCAGTTTTGACTCGGTGATTTTCTGCATGGATTCATCCTTGAAGATGGCTACAACCTCACCGCCCGAAAGTCGATAGACATAGTTGTCATACCATGCATCCAGTTGATCGTCGATATAGTGGGATACGGGAAGATGTTCAGCAATGCCACTTTTCCAGACCCTGCGTAACGCATCAAGCAATCCCATCTCCTCAACCGATGGAAAAACCTCTGTCAACCTTCGCCCGACAATATCTTCATGCTTGATCTGGGTACTCTGTTCTGCCGCCTGGTTGTAATCGACAAATACGAAATCGTCACCTTCATCAACTGCCCGGTATACTGCTACACCATCATTCATATTATCGAACAGCTGATGTTGACGATGCTCAGACTCCTCAACATCCAGCAACGCCTGCTCCAGATCCTGTCTTGAGCACTCCTGGATAGTGATATCCTGAACAACCCCCATCGACCTTTCGGGTTTTCGACGATCACGGTCAAAAAAGATGACCCCTTGCTCGTGAACATATTTGACTTGATCACCACTTACGATCACCCGATACGTCACATCAAAAGGATCACCGGTCCTGAATGCATCCTCCGGCTCATCTCCGAATGATTGAGTGAGCAAGGAGACAGTGGCACCGCCCAACT
>CAYFOR010000191.1:0-3156 GCA_964344785.1 uncultured Piscirickettsiaceae bacterium | reverse complement strand
CAGTGTTTTATGCAGTCAAATGAGTTTTTGGCCTGTAACGTTGGGACACCAGTGTCCTGCATTACAGTTGTTGGAACGTCGTATTCTTGAAAAGATGGGTGCTACGGTAATCACTGCGGATGATGGCAAGCAGGCAGTTGAGCTGGCGGCAGAGCACCGCTTCAGTCTGATCCTGATGGATATGCAGATGCCGGTGATGGATGGCATCGAGGCCACACGGCGGATCAAGGAGAGTGGGAATCCCGCGCCGATCTATGCACTTACAGCCAATGTCATGCAGAAGCATCGGGAACAGTTTGAGCAGGCGGGCTGTGAAGGGCTACTGCCGAAACCGATCGACAAGGAGGAGTTGAGGCGGGTGCTTAGGCACCATCTGAAGGCGAGTTAACCTCCTTATTGGCTGCTTGGTTGATCATCTTATAGACGGCAGTTACCAGGTCATCGACTGACGGGAGTCCCTCCAGTAACTCGCTGCACTGCAGTTGCAGTGCCGTCAGTTGTGGTGGATCAAGAAATTTGAGCAGTAGCTCCACCTCGGTTGGGCTGGATGAAAGCAGGGTGGCCGGCATCTCGTCAATGGAGATTGGGCTGTTATCACGCATCATTGCTGCAATCAGACGGTTATTCAGGATGTTGTGATGAATTTTTCGTTCTGAGCGATCCTGTTCAAGCTTCTGTAGAAAGGCGCTGTCATCACTTGCATGCTTCAGTAGGGTCTCCTCAAACAGTGTCAGCAATCGGCTCAGCGCCTGCTGCTCTTTGGGTAGATCGATGCAAAGTGTCATACAGTCACTGTAGCATTGACTGAGTTCAGGAATTAGTGTCAGCAACTGCTCAGCCTCGGCCTTCTCAGGTAGCCTGGATACCTTTTCAACCACATCCTGGAACCGTTTCTGAAAGGTCTGCTGCTCCCTTTTGTCCCGTTCCCGTGCCTCTACCACCTGTTGGTGAATAATTACACTCAATGACTCGGGAAAAAGCGGGTTGTTGTACCTTCGGATCAGCTGCTGTTCCCAGCAGCCGGGATTTTTACTGAAATTAGGGGCTCGATTCATAACTTACAAGTATAATTGAGCGTTTATGTAAATGCCTATTAACGAATAATTCACTATGCCAGACTCGATTGAAAATCTGCGAAATGTCGCGATCATAGCCCATGTTGACCATGGGAAGACTACACTGGTAGACCAGCTGTTGCAGCAATCCGGAACACTAAATGTCCGGGGTGAGGCAGAAGAGCGGGTCATGGACTCCAATGATTTGGAAAAAGAGCGTGGTATTACCATCCTCTCCAAGAATACCGCAATTCGCTGGAATGATTACCGGATCAACATTGTGGATACACCGGGTCATGCCGACTTTGGGGGAGAGGTGGAGCGGGTACTGTCGATGGTGGATTCGGTACTGCTGTTGGTGGATGCGGTGGAAGGACCGATGCCACAGACCCGTTTTGTTACCCAGAAGGCGCTGGAGCAGGGGCTGAGACCGGTAGTTGTGGTCAATAAGGTCGACCGACCCGGTGCGCGCCCCGACTGGGTGGTCGACCAGACTTTTGATCTGTTTGATCGTCTGGGTGCGGATGATGAACAGCTCGATTTTCCGGTGATCTACGCCTCCGCACTACAGGGATTTGCCAGCAATGATTCCGAGGTTCGCGAAGGCGACATGACACCACTCTTTGAGGCGATTGTTGAACATGTTTCACATCCGGACGTTGATGT
The DNA here is from genome assembly GCA_964344785.1 of uncultured Piscirickettsiaceae bacterium. Lineage (GTDB taxonomy): Bacteria > Pseudomonadota > Gammaproteobacteria > Thiopontia. The sequence goes on along the minus strand of CAYFOR010000191.1, from coordinate 1,435 downwards.
CGTGGGGCCGTTCCGGATGCAGGTGAGTGCACTCGACTACTCCAGCTATGTTGGGGTGATCGGAGTGGGCCGGATTGAGCGTGGCAGTGTACGCAGCAACGCCAGTGTAACCGTCCTCTCCGTCGATGAGAGCCGACGCAATGGGCGGATGTTGCAGATACTTGGCTTTGATGGGCTGGAACGGGTTGAGGTGGATCATGCCACTGCTGGCGATATCATCGCCTTTACCGGTATCGATAAGCTGAAGATCTCGGATACGGTCTGTGATCCCAACTATGTAGAGGCGCTACCACCGCTGACCGTAGACGAGCCGACCCTGAGCATGACTTTTCAGGTCAACAACTCGCCCTTTGCAGGTCTGGAGGGGAAGTACATCACCAGTCGCAACATCCGTGAACGGCTGGAGCAGGAGTTGATTCACAATGTGGCGTTACGGGTAGAGGAGACCGAAGATCCGGACAAGTTCCGGGTTTCAGGGCGTGGTGAGCTGCATCTTTCCATCTTGATTGAAAATATGCGTAGAGAGGGGTACGAACTGGGCATTTCGAGACCGGAAGTGATTATTCGTGAGATCGATGGGATCGAATGTGAACCCTATGAGAGCCTGACCGTCGATGTGGAAGAGAGTCACCAGGGGGGGGTGATGGAGAAGTTGGGAGAGCGCAAGGGGGAGCTGGCCGATATGGTGCCCGATGGCAAGGGGCGGGTGCGGCTCGACTATGTGATTCCGTCCCGTGGCCTGATTGGCTTCCGCACCGAATTCCTGACCACCACTTCGGGAACCGGTCTGATCTACCACACCTTCGACCACTATGGACCGAGAGTGGAGGGGAGGATTGGAGAGCGCCACAATGGGGTATTGATATCGAAAGATAAGGGCAAGGCACTGGCCTATGCGCTATTCAATCTGCAGGAGCGGGGGCGCCTCTTTATCGGCCATGGTGAGGCAGTCTATGAGGGGATGATCATCGGCATCCACTCCAGAGACAACGACTTGGTGGTCAATCCGCTCAAGGCGAAGCAGCTGACCAATATCCGGGCGGCTGGATCGGATGAAAATCTGATTCTCTCCCCACCGGTCCGCATGACTCTGGAGCAAGCATTGGAGTTTATCAATGATGATGAACTGGTCGAGGTGACGCCGCAGTCTGTCCGTATTCGCAAGAAGCTGTTGTCAGAGAATGATCGTAAACGGGCCGGACGGGCTGCCTAGACATCATGTATTGACCGACCTAGTCTTGCTGTGCTGACGCTGTTGAGATGAGGGTCAATATAAGATATCTAGACTTCTTCTGATGGAACATCGAGTTGTTCCATCAACGGGCTGGCTGCGCCAATACTCTTCATATCAATCGAAAAGTATCGAATCATCGGTATTTTTTATCACTGGTGTCCCAACGTTACAGGCCAAAAACTCATTTGACTGCATAAAACA
>CAYFOR010000190.1:0-3254 GCA_964344785.1 uncultured Piscirickettsiaceae bacterium | reverse complement strand
CGATCCGTTGCCTGGTTTTCAACCGCCGGATTCCACCAGGGATCATAGTGGATCACCGTATCGGCTGCGGTAAGGTTGAGTCCGGTACCTCCAGCTTTGAGACTGATCAGAAACAGGGGAATCTCACCCGCCTGAAAACGCTCTACCGGCGTAGCACGGTCTCTGGTTTGACCCGTCAGCTTGAGGTAATCGATCTTCCTCTTCTTCAACTCAGCCTCGATCAGCTTGAGCATCGAGGTGAACTGGGAGAAGAGCAGTATCCGCCGCCCCTCTTCCAGCATCTCCGGCAGCAGCTGCATCAACATTTCCAGTTTGACCGAACCTTTGACCTTTTTCGCCGCATCCAGCTTGAGCAACCTTGGGTCACAGCAAGCCTGACGCAGCTTGAGCAGCGCATCCAGAATGACGATATGGCTGCGGCTGATCCCCTTGCGCTCAACCTCTTTCTTGATCTTTTCATGCATGGCAAGGCGGATCGACTCATAAAGCTTCCGCTGCGCCCCATCCAGCTCAATCGAACGGATGATCTCACTCTTTTCCGGTAGCTCCAACACCACCTGCTGCTTGGTTCTGCGCAGCAGGAAGGGGGCCACCTTGCGCTGCAGAAGCTGCTGTCGATAGCTGTCTCCCCGCTTCTCTATCGGGGTACGGTATTGACGCCGGAACTGTTTCTCATCGCCCAACAACCCTGGGTTGAGGAAGTGCATCAATGACCAGAGTTCACCCAGATGATTCTCCATCGGGGTACCGCTGAGACAGAGTCGATACTGTGCCCTGATCTGGTGTACCAGCTGGGTTACCCGCGCCTTGGGATTCTTGATCACCTGCGCCTCATCCAAAATCAACTGGTGATACTCCTGCTGCAGCAGCACCTCATGGTCACGCGGCACCAGTGGATAGGTGGTGAGTACCAGATCACTGTCAGCGATCTGGTCAAAGCGCTCTTTTCGATCTGCACCATGCAGCACCGTGACCTTCAGATCCGGTGCAAAACGGGCCGCCTCGCTACGCCAGTTGACCATCAGACTGGTCGGGGCAATCACCAGACAGGGGTACTGCATACGTCCACTCTGCTTCTCCAACTGCAGATGGGCCAGAGTCTGTACCGTTTTTCCCAACCCCATGTCATCAGCCAGAATCCCCCCCAGCCCCATCTCTCGCAGGAACTGCAACCAGGAGAGTCCCTCTTTCTGGTAGTCACGCAACTCAGCCTGAAACTGCCTGGAAGCGGCAACCGGCTGGATACCGCTGAAGTCCCTCAGTTTTCTCCCCAACTCCAGCAAACGCTCCCCGCCCAACCAACGCAGATGGGCCGCTCCCTCTGCCGCCTGCAGCTCTGCCATACGTACCGCCTCCAACCGGCTGAAACGGATACGGCCCGATTCATCCAGCGGGTGCTCATCATATAGCTCGATCAAGGTCGCCAGTATGGTACGAATCTTACTGATTGGAACCGGAAGAATGCGCCCATCGTCCAACCCCATCATCAACTGAAAATCATCCGGCAGCTCATTGAGCTGTTCCAGCGTCACTTCATCCGGCAGTTGGGAGACAAACTCCAGTAGTGGAGGCAGCAGTGAGGTGCGCTCTCCACCAATATCGACATCCAACCCCAGACTGAACCACTCACTTTCAGAATCATCCAGTTCGGCATACCAGTTGTCAGGTTCGCCAACAAAGTGCCATGGCCACTCTTCGGAAAACTCGATTTTCCAGCCCCAGTCTCGCAGCCTGGGCAGATCCTGGAGACAGAACTCCGGCACATTCTCCTCTCCACCGTTTATTGTCAAACAATCGAGATACTGCTGCGGAACTTCAGCCACATCAGAGTCAAACTGCAACAGCTGCAGTGGGAACAGCAGCTGCGGTAACTCCTCTGCCTCCAACTCCTTCTCTTTTTCCAGCTGGCGCGGAATCTGCAGCCGTTCTCCCGCCTCCTCTACCCAAAGCTGTTCACGATCATCAGCAAATGCAACTCTATGCTTGCCATACTCAAACAGCAATTCAGCCATAGGCAGGGGAAATGGTTCCAACTCTGGCTCAGGCTCGGCATACCATGGACGCCAGTGAGCCTGATCCTCCCCCTCAACCATCACCTCTCCCATAAAGAGGCGCAGCACCGGAGTCGGTTCAAAGCTGCACACCTTCGGGGGCACCACCTTTTTGAGCCGGGGAATGGTCGCCAGCTCTTTTTTCTGCAACAGCTGTTGCTGGAGCAGCTCAACCTGTTGCACTGGAATCGGAGGCAACTGCTCCAAACGCTGCAGCAGTGAGACGGGATACTCACTCTGCAGCTCACCCACCTCACCACTTTCCTGCAACCAGTAGAGCGGGCGATCCAACTGCAGAATTGTGGCATTTTCTCTGCCCACAACTGCGGCAGTTAATTTCTGCTCCCCCTGCTGGTTCTCAACCCAGACCAAATCCGCCTTACCAGGCTCGGAAAAGCGCAGAACTGCTCCTTCACTACTGTCCCAGTGGCAACGCCCGGTCTGGGCCAGTTGCAGCATCAGGTCGGCACTCTCTTCTCCTGCCAGCTCACATCGTCCATGTGAAAAATCACCTTTTGAGTGGAGATAGAGGTTTCGAAATAGCCTCTCATCCTCCTCCTGCACCAGATCTGGCCCCATTCCCTGCAGGGTGGTTACCGGACTGAAGAGCTTGATTTGACTATAGCTTCCATCCTTCTTTTTATAGGCTGAACGAATTTCCAACTTGAGCGGCTGCCCTGGCTGCGGTGAAATCAACAAGTAGAGCAGTTGGTGTTTCTGTTTTTTTCGTCTCTTCTGTTGCCCTGTTTTCTGCTTTGCACTCTCCTCAGCAAGTACCGAGAGCGCCTCCACCCACTCTTCTACAAAGTCCTCGCCACTCCCTTGCCCGCTTCGCTCGGCCATTGGAACTACATCGACCTCACCACTACCGCCCAACAAGGAGAACCCTTTACGCTCTGCTGCCAACAGTGCAGCAACCACATGTTTACAGTTGTAGTGAACCGGACAACTACAACTGCCCTCTACCTGCCACTGGTTGTTGTGCAGCGTAATTGGCTCAACACTGAGCTGATAGTGACGACTACCACTCCCCTTAACAATGGCTGTCAAACTACCATCATTGCGAATATTGACAAACTCAACCCGATTCCTATCGAAGTAATCCCTGCCCCGCTCTACATAGGCCGGTGGAAAGGTCCTAAATAATCTCGGGTCTATGATGTTTCGTGTGGAAAACCCGCTCATACCCCAGCCCCTCTGGCA
>CAYFOR010000189.1:0-3362 GCA_964344785.1 uncultured Piscirickettsiaceae bacterium | reverse complement strand
ACTCACTCTTACCCTCTCTGTTCAGGGCCATTTATGGATTGGAATAGACTTCAATGGGTCATTTTTTTATTGAAGTAAGTCCCATAGGGGGGGCTTTCTGCAGTTGATCCACAGCAGACGTTCTGGATGCGAGCGGCGGTATCACTCTGGATATTTGGAAATGCCGTGGCCGACAGGACGATTTGGAATCTGATTGCGGTCGGAATAGTTTATAACTATAGTCAGGTACTGTGTGGTTCTTGGAGTGGGGCAAATGAAGGCTGCCAATTACATATTCTGGAAGGTGTATACCGACAGCAGTATCGAAGCCAAGCAGGAGGCCTACAAACAGAGTCAGTCGGCATTTCTGGAGCGGGAACATGGACGTTTCCTGGATCAGATGAACACGGTTCTCTCACATATTGATGGTGTTGCACGGGAGTCAACGGTTGCGGAGATGCTCGAGAACCCCGGCAGGGTGATGCTGTCCGGAGTGGAACAGACTTTCAGGTCACTGCTGTTGGGTAACCCCAATTACAGCCAGATCCGTTGGATTGACCACACGGGTAGAGAGCGTATTCGGCTGGATCAGCACAATATGACAACCACCCTGAAAAAAGAGAGGCAGTTACAGGATCGTTCTGATCGTTACTATACCCAGCAGGCGCTAAAGCTCTCTCCGGGGAAAAACTATATATCAAGGCTGGATCTCAATGTTGAGTTGGGCAAGGTAGTGGTCCCCTACGAGCCTACCATTCGTGTGATCAGAAGATTGCCAAATGCCAGTGATGGGAGAGATAGCGGCTTTCTGATTATCAATGTCGATCTGCAGCGATTTATCGGCTCGATACAGAATGGAAAAGATGGCGTATTCGAGTGGATGGTGAATGGAGACGGTGAGTGGATAAAAGGGCCGGTGGATGGACTGGAGTGGCGTTTCATGTTTAACGAGAGTGCCCGAATCGATACTCGATTCCCCGGTTCATGGAATCAGATCAGAGAGGTCGCAGCGTCGAGCTTTGAAGATGGCTTGAGAGGCTGGATCATTGCAAGGGAGATCAACTTTGCGAATCAGTCAGAGTACAAGGTGGCGACAGCAGAGAAGCTCTATCTGATCTCATACACCCCTGCTGAGCGGTATCGACAGATTGGGCATGATGTGTTGGTCACGTTCTATCTTTCGCTGTTTATCCTGCTCCTGAGTGCCATTGTGACCTATCTGATGATTTTGAGGGCACGTGAACAGCAGGTTGAGCTGATCAAGGCCAATACGGGGTTCGAGCTGGCTGCACAGAATGAGGAACGGTTGAAGGAGCAGGTGGAGGCACGAACCCGTGAGCTCGATCAACTCAACCGCAATCTGGAGTATATGGTTGAACTGCGCACCCTGGAGCTGCAGCAGTTTCAGGATGCACTGGATGAACACGCCATTGTCAGTGCTGCCGACGTCAAGGGAGACATCATCTATGTGAATGACAAGTTCTGCGAGATCAGTGGCTACAGTCGTGATGAGTTGATTGGCAGGAACCATCGACTGGTAAGGTCCGATGAGCACTCGCCGCAGTTTTATCAGAATATGTGGGCAACCATCACCAGTGGCAAGGTGTGGCATGGTGAAATCCGCAATACCAAGAAAGGGAACAGTGGCAGCTACTGGGTTCAGGCAAGTATTGTTCCTTTCAAGGATGCCAGGGGCAAGGTGGTCAAATATGTTTCCATCCGTACCGACATCACGTACCGCAAGCAGGTTGAAGAGCGCCTGATTCATGCCAGCCAGGAGGCGGAAAATGCCAGTAATGCACGTGATGAGTTTCTGGCCAGCATGAGTCATGAATTGCGCACCCCCTTGACTGCGATTTTGGGGAACAGTGATCTGCTGCTTGATATGGAGGATAGCCCCGAGAAGAGGATGCTGGTCAAGAATATCCATACGGCCAGCCGAAATCAGTTGGCGTTGGTCAATGACATTCTGGATATGTCGAAGATCGAATCTGGAAAGTTCACTATTGATGAGGTCAACTATGACCTCTCTGGACTGCTCCGGAATGTCGAGAGTATGTTGGCAATCCGGGCCAAGGATGAGGGGCTCTATCTGCAGTTCATCGAAGAGCAGGTTCAGAGCCATCTTCTGGTTGGTGACCCGCAACGGATTGCCCAGATCCTGATCAATCTGATTGGAAATGCATTGAAATTTACCGAGAGAGGAGGGGTGACGGTCACGGTGTCGGTCGAGCATGACGGTTTGCTGTTCAGGATAACGGATACCGGGATTGGTATGGACCCGGAAACGGTTGGGCGGTTGTTCCAGCGTTTTGAACAGGCAGCAGGGTCAACCTCACGCCGTTTTGGAGGGAGCGGCCTGGGTCTGTTTATCTCACAAAGCCTTGCAGAGCTGATGCAGGGGTCCATTACGGTAGAGAGTGCCGTGGGCAAAGGTTCTACCTTTACGCTCTCCATCCCCTATCAGGTAAGCAATCAGCCGGTTGTTGCCTCTTCTGACGAGACTGATCATCGTCCTGTTGAAAATGAGATTTTCCAGGGGCACGTGCTCATTGCAGAAGACACAATAGAGCTGCAGTTGCTGGAACAGCTCATTCTTGAAAGGCTGGGGCTGCAAGTGACCATTGCCAATAATGGTGCCGAGGCAGTCGAGCTGGCATCATCTCACACCTTCGATCTCATCTTGATGGATATGCAGATGCCGGTACTGGATGGGGTGGGTGCAACCAGGCAGTTGCGAGAGAAAGGGGTCACCACCCCGATTGTCGCCTTGACTGCAAATGTAATGTTGAAGCATCGCCAGGCCTTTGCAGAGGCTGGGTGTAATGGGTATCTTGAAAAGCCGTTTGATAGTCAAACGTTGGTAAAAGGATTGCAGCGGTTTCTGGTAACGGATAGAACTCTTTCAGTTGAGTTGCCGCAGCTACTTCATGAGAACAAGGAATTGCGAGCGCTGTTTATTGAGGAATGCAGCCTGCATCGAGCAGAGTTGGGCAAGGCGTTTTCACGAAAAGATTGGGAACAGGTCAAGGGGATTGCACACAAGATCAAAGGCAGCGGGGCCACCATGGGGCTTCCTGAGCTTTCTCGATTGGGAGAAGAGATTTGCAATGATATTGATCATGGAAATATGGATTTGGTTCCTGCCTTGCGTGAAAGGTTGAATACCGAGATTGACAGAATCCTGGGGCTGATTGAAAGGAGGTGAGGTCTGCTTCAGCGTCTGGCAGGTGCAAGCCTGAAATGTTCAGTGGCCATGATATTCAAATAGCCTATTACTGTTTGGTGTATACAGGAGCCATGGGCGTTCATCCACTTTATATAATATAATTCACTGGTGTCCCAACGTTACAGGCCAAAAACTCATTTGACTGCATAAAACA
>CAYFOR010000188.1:0-3466 GCA_964344785.1 uncultured Piscirickettsiaceae bacterium | reverse complement strand
GTGTTTTATGCAGTCAAATGAGTTTTTGGCCTGTAACGTTGGGACACCAGTGATCTCAGGCAAGAGTTCCAGCGTGATTTGCTCGGTTAATCACCGCTTTCCCTGATATAGGGAACAGTCCGGTTTTGAAAAGGTGTTTGGCAATACAATGATGAATCCTGAACGGCTTACTTGAACTTCATGTCCTCAATAAGAATGTGATCAACCCACCATTTAACCAGAAACATCAGAACCTTGTTCAGGTCCTCTCCCGTGCAGTTGACGATCAGATCTGAAACCTTGTGTGCATATTCTGCATGTGCCTGAATCTGCTCGTCCAGGTGTTGAGAGCCGATATTCTTCAGCAAGGCCTCTTCCACACCGAAGTGATAGGATGAGTAGCTTGCCATGCGAATCAGAATCCGCAGCAGGTCTGCCCTGCTGTAATCGGTAGACGACAAGTCGATCAATTCATTGATCATGCCGATTACGGTTTTGTGTTGCTCATCCAGAATAGGGTAGCCAACACTGAAAAGCTCATCGTTCCAAACAATTTTTTCCATAACGTCACTCTCCAAAAATGGGGATAGACGCCACTGCATGGATACACAGATGTGACGCAGCATGCTGCATCCGCTCAAACTGGTAACCCTGCTACCGTAGACTGTCGTCCTTAGGCCAGTGGCTTTGCGTACCTGTCTTTCGATCAGGATCGCCTTTTTCAATTTACCCAAGTAATACTATCAGGAATTCCTGCTGAATCAACATTAGATGAGGCTGATATGTTTTATACGTAATAAATGTAGGCTTATATCTGCGGTTACTGGAAAATGTGTGCGTTCCTCCGCCGTTGAAGACTCAGGACTGTTCTTCAAGGTCAACCAGAAGGGCGGCAAATAGTTTTGGTGAAGATCGTTTCAGGGCACTTGCTGTCTGGTTGATAGCAATACCCGCATCTAATTTTGATGTGCACTACCAACATTGGCTTCGTTTGCATCACGATGCAGGCTGCCTAACTGGAGTTCACCGTCCACGTGCTCCTCCCGTTTTGCCTCCAGAAATGTTGTGAGTATCTTTTTCAACTCTTGCTGATTGATCGGCTTTTGAATAAAACCATCGCATCCGGCACTCTTGAAGGCGTCACGATGTTTTTGGTATACATTTGCCGTTACGGCAATGATGGGGGGGGATAACCCTCTGGATTTGATCTGACGACAGGCTTCGACCCCATCCATCACAGGCATCTGCATATCCATCAGGATCAGGTCGAACCGGTCACTTTCAGTCTTTTCCACAGCCTCAAGACCGTTGCCAACAATGGTGACACGAATTCCGTACTTTTCCAGTATCCGTCGGATCAGCAATTGCACGGCAGGCGTGTCTTCAGCCACCAGAACGTGCCCTGTCAACAACTCAACGGATACCATTTGCCGTCGGCTGTTATTGAAACGGACGGGTTCATCCTCCTGATCGGTTGTCTTGTAGGGAATGCTCAACGTAAATGTAGAGCCTTTCCCCACTTCACTGGTTGCGGATATCTTTCCTCCCAGCATATCCGCCAGATTGTGAGAGATGAACAGGCCAAGACCGGTTCCCCCAAATCGGCGTGAAATGGAACCATCTTCCTGCTCGAATGGTTCAAACAGCCTTTTCATGTTGTCCGGGTTGATCCCTATGCCGGTATCCGTCACGGAGAATTGAAGAAAATTGCCAACTACTTCGGTGGATAGGGAAACAGTACCCCGTTCAGTGAACTTGATCGCATTACCGATCAGGTTGACAAGTATCTGCTTGATCCGTTGGCTATCGCCCAGCAGTTGAAATTTCTCGCAGTTTTTCTGCTCGATGATGAGCAGTAATCCGGCCTCCTGAGCGCTGATCGAAAGCATGTCATGAAGCTCATGTAACAGCCGAGTAAAAGAGTACGGGTTTTCATGAATATAAATCTTGCCCGACTCGATCTTGTTCATATCAAGAATGTCGTTGACCAGTGCCAGTTGGTTTTCACCGGCCGCGCGTATGGTCATCAGGTTTTTGAGCTGCCCTTGATCCGTGATTTCATCCATCAGGATTTCACTGTAACCGAGAATGGATGCGAGTGGCGTACGCAACTCGTGGCTCATGGTTGCCATGAAATCATTTTTGGTCTTGTCCGCTTTTTGTAATTTCAGGTCATAGCTCTTGACCGCATCGATCAGCTGGTTGATCTCCTTGACCCTTCCTTCAAGACTGTTCTGGATGTCGCCGTTCCCGGTATCTCTGGTGAGTTGCTCAATCGGGTTGGCAATAGTACGTGCCAGCTTCCAAACCAGCCAGAAGAGTAGAAGCATGATGATTGGAATGGTGGCCAGCACAGTGATGCGCTGTTTCAATACAGGAGCCATGATCTCCTCTCTATCCTGCTTGACCAGCATACCCCAGCCTACATCCGGGAATGAGGTCCATATGCCGTAGATCTCCCTGCAGGAGTAGTCAATGTCCCACCCCTCATTGGAGATTCCCGATACAGCCTGTGTAATCGGCAGTGTTGAAAACTGCTTTCTGAGCAAGGCGCTACAGCGCTCATCCGGCTGGCGCTCGCTTCCATTTCTGAACTGGCTGATGAATTTCACACGGGTGACATTCCCGGGCTCACCCTCTCCCTCTGCCAGAACAACTTCGCCGGATGTCCCAAGTCCGCTGTAAGAGGTCAGGAGATCATTTAGCCACGCCATCGAGGTGGGACGAGCGACAAAGGCAACCAGCCTTGATGGCTCTGAAACGGAATAGATGGGGCCGCCGATCAGTATTGTGGTCGCGCCAATATGTTCTATCCAGCCCAATTGTGAGAACGTGATTTGGGGGCTATCGATCAGCTGGTCAACGAGAAGCGAGAAAGGGTTTGCTCCATAAAACCCGGAAGATTTCAGATCCTCACCGATCTCTGTCTCCATGGGTGTCATCGAAAAAATCAGTTTTCCGGTTGGCGAGATCAAGAACAGGTCATGGATGTCCTGGAGATCGGTTGTAATCTTGTAGTGATCCCTGAAGTTTTCTGTAAGCTGGTAATGCAGGTCGGCTCCTTCTGTGCCAAGTGCATAACTTTCAGAGATTTTCTCAATCTGATTTCGCATGTTGTCACTCTGCGCCATCTGCGCCATCCAGCGCTTCTGTTGAAGGATGAATCGGTCGATGCGCTCTTTGCGAAAGTTGGACTGGTGCTTCAGTGAACCAAGCACATTGCCAATCAACAGCTCTTCGGAAATATAGTCAACACTTGCTCCGATGAGTATGACCGAGAGTAGTACTGTTACCAGATTGCTTCGAAGCTGGTGGAAAAAGATACTGTGGGAACGGCGATTCTGTAGCATTGTTCCCCTTGTCCTCCTCCTTACTCCTACGATTTGCATGGGAATTGCTGTAGCTTGAATACTACTATCTGTATTGTTCATATCAAGTCTTGTCCAATATGAAATGGCCCTGAAGCGAGGCCGTCATTCCAACGTGA
>CAYFOR010000187.1:0-3492 GCA_964344785.1 uncultured Piscirickettsiaceae bacterium | reverse complement strand
ATGCAGTCAAATGAGTTTTTGGCCTGTAACGTTGGGACACCAGTGATGGTAACTATTCACCAATACCTGTAACTGATTACCAACCTTCGGCTGTTCGAGGCGAAGCAGATTGCCCCTGAAATCCGCCAGTTCAAGGCAGAAAATGTGAGTGTATAGGTATACATGACCATTTTCGAGCGCTGAAATGGCGGATTTCAGGGGTGAGCTGAACAGTTACAAATTATGTTGTTAATCATGATCCTTGTATGGGATAAAGAATATGATCGGAAAAGGTGGAAACAAGCTGCTCTATGTCGGCTTTGGCTTACAGGTTTTTATCATCATCATTACCATTGTTATTAGCCAATCCCAGATGGCTGATATTCATTCACGGCTAACGGATGTCATTCAGGAAAGTAAAAAGAAATCATCGCTTGCATTAATATTGTTCAATGCTGCACGTGAGCGATTCATCATCGTCAATAATCTGATTCTTGCATCGGACCCATTCGAAAAGGAGGAGTTGATAGAGCGGTTCTATGGGTTCTCGAGCAAATATCTGGTTGCACGACAGGAACTGATCGAGATGGGGCTGAGCGAAAGCGAGATGGATGCAATCAATGCATCGATCGAGCCGGCATCCAAGGCTGGACTGGCCCAACGGAGAGTTACGGAGATCGTGCAAGAGACAGATCAACTCTCCTTTGAAACCTTTTCGGAACTCCGGGAAATCATGTTCAATGAGGTGCTGCCGCTGCAGAATGCCGCACGCAGTTCAACAAAAAAGATACTGGATATTCAGAATGCGGTAACGGATTCTGCACTGCAGGATGCCGAAAGCGCCTATCAGTTTGTGAGCCGCCTCAACAGCATACTGGGCGTTATCATTATTCTGTTCAGCATTGGAATCGCCTGGGTTGTCACCACAAGAACGGCTCGAATCAATAATGAACTGGAAGCTGCCAATAACAGCAAGTCGGAATTTCTTGCCAATATGAGTCATGAAATCAGGACCCCAATGAATGGCATTATCGGTTTGACTCACCTTGTACTCAAGACAGAACTCTCATATCAGCAGAACGACTATATTCAGAAAATCAAGCTTTCTGCCAATTCACTCCTGGGCATCATCAATGACATATTGGATTTCTCAAAGATTGATGCCGGGAAACTGGAAATGGAGGAGACCAATTTCCAGTTGAGCGATGTCGTTAATTATTTGTCCACACTTCTGGAGCAGAAGGCTGCTGAAAAAGGGGTTCACTTCTCCTGTAAGGTGGATTCATCCGTACCGCAATATCTGACCGGCGACCCCACTCGGCTACAGCAGGTGTTGGTCAATCTGGCCGGAAATGCGATTAAATTTACGGACGAAGGTGCTGTCAGGGTTACCGTCAAGGAGATCCAGCGGGTCGATGAAAAGATCACGCTGCAGTTTGTGGTCAGTGATACAGGGATTGGCATGTCGGAAGAGCAGCTTTCCCGGATATTCAATGCCTTTACGCAGGGAGATAGCTCAACTTCACGTAAATATGGAGGAACAGGACTGGGACTGGTCATCTCCAGACAGTTGATTGAGATGATGGGGGGAGAGATCACAGTTGTCAGTAATCAAGAGGCTGGAACCACCTTCCGTTTCACGATAGTGATGAAAGAGGGCTGTGAAGAATTCGCGTCGATTGAGGATACGAGTGAACAGATATCACTGGATGGATTGAAGATTCTGCTGGCTGAGGACAATCAGATCAATCAGCAAATTGCCCTTGAGATACTTGAAGACCTTGGTGCCGAGGTCACGGTGGCAGACAATGGACAAGAGGCTGTGACTGCTGTTGAACAGGATCAATTTGATCTCGTGTTGATGGATATTCAAATGCCCGAAATGAGTGGCTATGAGGCCACACAGCAACTGCGTCTTGGTTATCCCGCAGATGAGCTTCCAATCATTGCAATGACGGCCAATGCCATGCAAAGCGATCGTGAAAAGGCAATCGATGTCGGGATGAATGATCATTTGTCAAAACCAATTGATGTACAGAAATTGATTCGGGTACTCTCAAAGTGGGTCAAATGTGGTCCCAAAATTGTTCAAAAGAAAGAAACAGACCGTAATCTGCAAACACTTGAAGAGTGGCCTCACCAGTTACCTGGACTCAACCTGATTGATGGGGTTGGACGTGCCGTAGGTAACAAGATGGTCTATTTGTCGCTACTTCAGAGTTTCAAGGAGTTCACCGAGCCGTTTGCCGGAAAGTTGACTGTTTTATTGAGAGAACGCCGGATTGGTGAGGCAAAGGATATGCTCCACTCAATGAAGGGAAGTGCAAGCAGCATGTCTGCAGAAAGTCTGGCAAGCTTTTCCGACGAGTTTGAACAACGTCTTGACAGAGATCCGAACAGCCCTGTTGAAGCACAAATAGAGCAACTGGAAAGCCTGATCGAGACCGTACTGGAATCCATTGAAATCTTGAACCGGATGCACATTTCCGGCAATGCCTCGCAGCCATCAGCCACTGATGAAATGGGTCCGGAGCCCCTGAAGACAGGCGTTCACTCAAACTCGCAAATATCCTGAAATACAGGATTTGTAGGGGGCGTGATCACGCTCCCTACGATTTTCCAATCTGGTTCAAGGCAGCCAATAGCTGATTGGCCTGCTGAGAGGCGTGCTGTTGCATCTGATCGAGTTGTGAGGATAGACCGCCCCCGTCTGCTGCCGGTGCAGCATCCAGTGGGATATAGATGTTGTCCAGTGCACGCAGTGGGCACTGCAGCGGCTCGACCAGGTTGTTGAGGCCTTTTACGGCCTCGATCTGCATCTGTGGAGAGAGCTGTTTGATCGGGGTGTCTGCCGTGATCAGGGAAGTGGCGGCACCCTGCGTCAGGGATAGTGAGGAGGGTGCAGCGGCTGTGGATGAGGAGGCGGTGGGGGTGTTGGTTGCAACCGCAGTTTCACCCTCTGCCGCGGTCTCTTCCGAGTCCGTTCCCTGGGCATCAATATCCTCTTCCTCCTCTTCCTGCTGCTGTTGATCCTCCTCCTCTACCGGTTGCTCTTCCGTATCCTGGTTCTCGGTTTCATCTGTGGTCTGCTCTTCGGAGGTTGCTTCATCGGTTGCAGCGTCGGTATCTGCAGTAGCCTGCTCCTGCTCACTCTCATCCGCTGTCTCATCGGAAGATGTTTCAGGAGTGGAATCATCCGCGGCCTCTGTTGGTGATTCCTCACTGGAAATGGGCTGCTCCTCTTCAGATTGTTGGGTCTGGGTGGCTGGTGTGGAGTCTCCACTATCCGCTTGTTCTGCATCGGTACTTTCCGGTGAGGTCGATGGGTTGGATTCGGTGATGTCCTGTGGTGAAGTGCCGACTTCATCTGTGGTGATGCTGTCCGAGGTGGAGGCGTCTGCAGCGGGGGAGGACTCCACATCCTCCTGAGCCTGCTCGTCTGTGGATGTAGTGGCAGCGCACTGGTGTCCCAACGTTACAGGCCAAAAACTCATTTGACTGCATAAAACACTG
>CAYFOR010000186.1:0-3501 GCA_964344785.1 uncultured Piscirickettsiaceae bacterium | reverse complement strand
TGTTTTATGCAGTCAAATGAGTTTTTGGCCTGTAACGTTGGGACACCAGTGATTTATAATAACAATTGCTTATTGAAAAATATCAAAAACAATTCGAGCTGGATAAATACCACCCTATACTCCAACCTGGAGATAACATCTCCATACGATCCACAGTCTGCACAACAAAACAATGAGACCCTATACCGGAAAGCTTGATCTTCAGCATGGTCAGATCACCATGACCCACGGAAGTGGGGGTCGTAACATGGCACAGTTGATTGAAGAGCTATTTCTCTACCACTTTGACAATGACCTGTTACGCAAGGGGGATGACCAGGCCAGTTTTCCGATATCTGCCGGGCGGATGTCCATCAGCACCGATGGTCATGTCATCTCTCCGCTCTTCTTTCCCGGCGGGGATATAGGCAGCCTGTCGATTCATGGCACCGTCAACGATGTGGCCATGTCCGGTGCACAGCCACTCTACCTCGCTGCAGGCTTCATCCTCGAGGAAGGTTTCCCGCTTGCCGATCTGGAACGCATCATTGCCTCCATGGCGCGGGCTTCAAAGAGCACCGGGGTTCCAGTGGCAACCGGTGACACCAAGGTGGTTGAACGAGGCAAGGGTGACGGTGTGTTTATCACCACTACTGCGGTCGGCGTCATACCGGATGGGATCAATATCTCTGGAAACCGTGCGCAACCGGGTGATGCCATTCTGTTAAGCGGCACCATCGGGGACCATGGAGTAGCCATCCTATCGAGCCGGGAACATCTGGAGTTTGAAACCACCATTGAATCTGACTCGGCGCCACTGCATACCCTGATTTCAAACCTGGTATCGGCTGTACCGGATATCCACTGTCTGCGTGATCCGACACGTGGTGGCCTGGCCACGACACTGAATGAGCTGGCCCGCCAATCTGCTGTTGGCATGCAGATTGATGAGAGCATGATTCCTGTCCGGCCCGAGGTTCATGCTGCCTGTGAATTGCTGGGTTTGGACCCCCTCTATGTTGCCAATGAGGGGAAACTGATCTGCATCGCCCCTGCAGAGCAGGCCGACACCCTGCTTGCCGTAATGCAACGGCATCCAAACGGCAGAGATGCGGCCATCATTGGAGAGGTGGTTGAGGATCAGATGGGCTTTGTTCAGATGAAGACCCGTCTTGGAGGAAACCGGATTGTTGACTGGCTGGCCGGAGAGCAGCTACCAAGAATCTGTTGAAAACGGGTAACTGCTCAGCTCACCGCTCAAACCTCCACAGCAACAGCCAGATTCAGTGCAAACGAGAAGGTACTGCCTACGCCCGGTTCACTCTCTATTCTGATGCCTTCCCCGCCCATCAGCTTTACCAACTGATGGCTGATTGCAAGCCCCAGCCCCGTCCCCTCATGACTACGGGTTGCCGATCCATCTGCCTGCACAAAAGGCTGCAATACCTGTTGCTGTTGCTCCGGCTCCATACCGATGCCAGAATCGGAAATCGAAAAACTGAGCCGTTGATGCTCGACGTCGATATCATCACTTGTAATATCCAGTTTGACCGAACCGCTATTGGTAAATTTCACCGCATTGTTACACAGGTTTTGTAGCACCTGGTTCAGCCGTTTCAGATCACCCAAATAGTGATCCGCCACCTGATCCGACACATCCAGATCAAACTGCAACCGTTTCTCGCCAGCCTCAACCGATGAAAAAACTTCCCGTATCGGCTCCAGCAGCTGCGACAGTTGAAATGGTTCCTCATGAATCACGAGCTGTCCCGCCTCAAGTTTGGAGATATCCAACACATCATTAATCAAGACCATCAACCGCTGCGACGACTCTCTCTGGGTATTCAGGTAACCTTTCTGCTGCTCAGTCACGCCTGACATTTTCAACAGCTCATTCATTCCGATAATACCGTTCATCGGTGTGCGGAACTCGTGACTCATGTTGGCCAGAAACTCCGACTTGACCCGGCTCGCTCTGGCCAATGCATCCGCAGTCTGTTTGTGATTGTCAATCTCCAGTTTCAGTGCCCTGGTACGTGCCTCAACCAGCTCTTCCAGTTGTACCCGATAGGTATGCAGTTCCATGCTTTCTGTCCACTGCTGTGCACGAAGTTCGGAGACATGAAAAAGCTCATCCCGATTGATCGGTTTATTCATGAACTCGAAGTCCACCCCAATCCGATTGCGAATCTCGGTCATGCTGTAGTCGGTATAGGCAGTGATCAGAATAATCCGTACAAGCTTGTCAACCTCACGGATTTTTACCGCTGTCTCCATCCCATCCCACCCATTGGGCATGCGCATATCCAGATAGATCAGTGCAAACGGATTATCCTCTTCAACAGCCGCAAGAAAGGTTGCATACCCCTCCTCACCACTGGTCGCACAGCTCAGTTCAAAGCGAGGGGCACTCGACGTATCTTCAATATCCAACTGAACACCGAGGTCAAGGAGCTCGCCCAATGCCTGGAACTTGCTCTCATTTTCATCCCGAATGCCACCCTTCGATAACAGGATGGAACGGTACCCTTCCAGTACACTGGGTTCGTCATCAATCGCCAGAATACGCCAAGGCCGCTGTTCCCAATTTTTCATCAGATCACCAATGGCCTAGATATCACGAGCAAGACGGAAGCCATCGGTATCAAAACGTAGCGAAGGCACACCACCATAGCGTGATGCAGAACGTACATCATCCGGCCCATAGTTCCATGAACCACCCCGCATTACCCGCCTGTCACACCCTTTATACACCCATGCTGATCCATCCTCCGGTGCCCCCTCATAGCTGTCATGCCAACAGTCCTGGGTCCACTCCCAGACATTGCCGTGCATATCATGCAGTCCCCAACGGTTGGGCCGCATCTTTCCAACCTGATGGGTCCGTTCACCGGCATTATCACTGATCCAGGCATGCCGCTCCAGCCTGGTTACCCCTGCACCGTAACTGCCTCTGCTTCCGGCCCGGGCAGCATACTCCCACTCTGCCTCAGTCGGTAGACGATATTTAGTAGTTCCTTCAAGTTTGTTCAACTTGTCGATAAATTTCTGAATGTCATACCAGCTCACCTGTTCAACCGGATTGTTATCAGAGATCTCACCGACTCTCTTGCTGTTGAACAGGGAGGGATTACCGCCCATCACCTTGCTCCACTGCCGCTGTGTAACCTCGGTTGCCCCCATGTAGAAGGGGCTGATATTGACTCGATGCTCCGGGCGCTCATCCAGTGCACCTGATTGATTGTCTCCCATGATAAAGCTACCACCAGGGATCTTCACAAACTGCATACCGACACTGTTCTCGATCTTGTCACAATCCAGTACACCTCCCTTGGGTACGGCAGGCGAATCCTTGCACTCCGCAGCAACCACCACAGATATCTGCATCGATAGAGCCAATCCGACAACAGCCATGTACCACCCACGATTCATGATTCAATCTCTCCTCCGGTACTCCGAAAACATTGTATTGAAGTCTATTCCAATCCATAAATGGCCCTGAACAGAGAGGGTAAGAGTGAG
>CAYFOR010000185.1:0-3510 GCA_964344785.1 uncultured Piscirickettsiaceae bacterium | reverse complement strand
AGTGTTTTATGCAGTCAAATGAGTTTTTGGCCTGTAACGTTGGGACACCAGTGTTTCAAAGTACTTGATGATACCGACCCCGAGCAGTGGTCCGATCAGTGTGCCGACACCACCGAGGATGGTCATCAGCACCACCTCTCCCGAGGCGGTCCACTGCATCCGCTCGGCACCGGCCAGTGGGTCCGTGACTGCCATCAGCGCACCGGCAAGTCCAGCATACATGCCGGAGATCACAAACGCTGTGAGCAGATAGGGACGTGTGTTGTAGCCGGTATAGCGCATCCGGGTCTGGTTGGACTTGATCGCCTTGAGCTTCATGCCAAATGGTGAACGAAAGATCTTGAGCGAGATGAAAAAGGCGATGATCAGTATCACCGCACAGAAATAGAAACCGGAGTAACCACTCATCGAGAGTCCGAAAAGTTCGGTCGAGGGGAGCCCCTCTGTCGCTGCACCATCAAGGATTCTCGGGTCATCAAGGGTCAGTTGCAGCCCGGTCTCTCCGTTGGTAATTGGGGTCAGCACCGAATAGGCGAGGTTGTAGCTCATCTGGGCGAAGGCCAGCGTCAGGATCGAAAAGTAGATACCCGAACGGCGTAATGAAATAAAACCGATCAGGGCTGCAAACAGACCGGCCATGACGATTGCAAACAGGACCGCCGGGATGACATTCATGGTCAGCAGCTTGAAGGACCAGACGGCAGTATAGGAGCCGACCCCGAGAAATGCGGCATGACCAAACGAGAGGTAACCGGTCAGGCCGAAGAGGATGTTGTAGCCGATGGCAAAGATGCCGAAGATGGCGAACTTCTGCAGTAGATCAGGATAACCGGCTCCGATCGGTGCAAGCCACAGTGGCATGGTCAGCACGACCGCTGAGAAGAGCAGCATGGTGGTCCGTTCGCTTCGTTGTTCCAGTATGTTCATAATTAGTACTAGTCCTCCATTACACCCTTGCGTCCCATCAGTCCGCGTGGACGGGTCAGCAGAATCACCACCGCAACCAGATAGATGATGATCTGGTCGATACCGGGAAGGATCGATTTGACTTCATTCATTGAGGCGAAGGACTGGAGAATGCCAAGCAGGAAACCGGCAGCGACTGCACCCTCCAGAGAGCCCATGCCGCCGACCACCACAACCACAAAGGAGAGCACCAGAAAGTCCATTCCCATATGGTAATCCGGGGGCAGAATGGGGGCATACATCATCCCGGCCATACCGGCGACGACCGCAGCGATGCCGAAGACGATGGTGAATTTTCGTTCCACATTGATGCCGAGCATCGATACCATCTCCCGGTCCTGCATGCCTGCGCGTACCACCATGCCGAAGGTGGTCAACTGCAGAAAGGCAAAGACCGAAGCGATGATGACCGCCGAGAAAATCAGATAGAGGATACGCCACCAGGGGTAGACCAGGGTATCGCTCAGTCCCAGCCAGCTACCGATGGGTGCGCTGCCTGAAACGATATCGGGTGCCGGAGTGGGGATCGGGTTGGCTCCAAAGAAGTGTCGTACGATCTCCTGTAACACAATGGCCAGGCCGAAGGTGACCAGGATCTGTTCGGCGTGGGTGCGTTTATAGAAGTGACGGATCAGGCCGCGCTCCATTGCGAGGCCGATCAACAGCATGACCGGGATGGTCAGCAGTATCGATAGTGGTACAGACCAGTCGATCAGGGTGGTGCCGAAATCACCGAACCAGATCTCCAGACTAGGGCTGCTCCTTGTAGGCCTCGAAGAAGGTGATACTCTCATCCCGCACCTTGACGGAAAGTGTGAGCAGTTTCTGAAAGCTTACTGCACAGAAGGCGCCCAGCATGAAGAGGGCACCGTGTGCAAAGTTGACGACACCCAGTGTGCCGAAAACCAGTGTCAGCCCCAGTGCAATCAGCGCATAGGCACCCCCCTTGTCCAGACCATTGAGTAGCTGCAGAAATATGGCATCCATAAATTGATCCCTGATTCACACGATACAGACAGAAAAATGGCGACCACATGTCGTCATGTGGTCGCCATTTACCACAACGGGTTTACACCTCGTAAGGGCCGAGGTCGCCACCCAGCATATCCGCAGGGTACTCGACCTGGGCACGAGGGGTGACCTGCACCACTTCCAGTAGATCGAACTGGGAGCTTGGGTTCTCATTCCCGCGTACCACCAGTACATCCTTGAAGCACTGGTGGTCTTCAGCGCGATATTCGGTTGGGCCATTGCCCATGCCGTCGAACTTGAAGCCTTCCAGTTGCTTGATCACCTCAGGTGGATAGAAGGTGCCTGCCATTTCACAGGCATTGGCATAGAGCATGGTCTGTACGTAGCAGGTGTGTGCTGCCTGTGACGGTGGAAAGCCGTACTCATTGCCGAAGGACATCACGAATGCCTGGGAACCGGCATCGGTCAGTGACCAGTTCCAGTTGGTGGAACCGTAGATTCCCTTGATGTTCTCACCGGCACCTTGCGCCATCAGGCGAGAGAAGAGCGGTACCACAATCTGGAAATCCTTGCCGTTGACCTGCTTGTCACGCAGGCCGAATTGAA
This sequence comes from uncultured Piscirickettsiaceae bacterium, assembly GCA_964344785.1. Lineage (GTDB taxonomy): Bacteria > Pseudomonadota > Gammaproteobacteria > Thiopontia. The sequence goes on along the minus strand of CAYFOR010000185.1, from coordinate 966 downwards.
CCGCCTGGGTCAGGGAGTTCACCATGTCCTTGCCGTAGTGGTTGAGCACCAGTACGTCTGCGCCGGAGTTGAGTACGGGCGTGATGTACTGGGAAAAATCGCCTGCACCCAGTGGGGTACGTACCGCAGCTGTAGTTTCCCAGCCGAGCTTCTCGGTGTACTTCTTGATGGAGCCCTCCTGTGACCAGCCCCAAGTGTAGTCAGCGGTCAGATGGTAGGCCCTTCGGTCTTTGCCGAACTCTTTTTCCAGTACGGGAGCCAGTGCCGCACCGGACATCTCGGTGTTGAAAAAGTGGCGAAATCCGTAACGACGTCTGTCTTTACCGGTCGTGTCATTGGAATGGGTAAGCCCCGCCATGAAGATGACCCCCATCTCCTGGGCCAGTCCCTGCACTGCAATAGCCACACCGGAAGAGGAACCGCCGGAAAACATGATGACACCATCCTTCTCAATCATGCGTTTTGCCGAGGAGCGCGCTGCATCGGATTTGGTCTGGGTATCACCAGTTACGTAGACCACTTTCTTGCCCAGGATACCGTTGCCCTTCAGACTCATCGGCTTCATGGTATTCATCATGCCGCCATCACCTTCACCATTGAGGTGCTTGACTGCTAGTTTGAATGCACGCAGTTCATCTGCACCTTCATCAGCGTATGCTCCGGTTTGAGGTACGTTGAAACCCAGGGTTACAGTTGCGCTGTTGGCCGGGTTATTTCTGAACGCCTTGGCGGCCCATGCGTCCTTGGTAAAGAACATCGGTGCAGCACCTGCAGCAGCAAATGCGGCACTGGCCTTCAATACATCTCTTCGGGTCCAGGTTTTTTTGGTATCGGACATTATGCAAGCTCTCCTTCATTCAATATTGCAAAATTAAAGCACGGCTCTCTGGATCGTATCTCGGTACCTGTTATCAGGGAGTCTATTCCAATCCATAAATGGCCCTGAACAGAGAGGGTAAGAGTGAG
>CAYFOR010000184.1:0-3563 GCA_964344785.1 uncultured Piscirickettsiaceae bacterium | reverse complement strand
CCGGTCACTGCTGCAACACCTCGATCAAGCAGGCGATGTACTTCAAGGATCAGAACCCCGAAATCGATACCCAGATCATCTACACCGATCTGCGTACCCCAGGCTCTGCTGGCGAGGATTTCTACCGCAGCGGTCAGCGCAAGGGCGTTACCTTCACCAAGGGCGTGGTCTCCGAGGTTACTGCGGACCTGAAGGTGAAGCTCAAGGATCTGATCCTTGATGAGGAGATCGAGGAGCAGGCCGATCTGGTGGTACTGGCGACTGGTCAGGTACCCAACTCCGGTGTCAACATTGATGCCGCCGCCTCCGAGGATGACGAAGAAGGTGGTGAAGAGGAGAGCAACGAGATTGCCGGTATTTCGGTACTGAACCTGGATTACCGCCAGGGCCCGGATATGCCACAGCTGCGTGATGGTTTCACTGACTCTCACTTCATCTGCTTCCCTTATGAGACCCGCCGTACCGGTATCTATGCTACGGGTACCGTACGTCGTCCAATGGATATCCAGCAGGCGAAGGATGATGCCGCTGGCGCTGCCCTGAAGGCGATCCAGGCATTGGAAAATGCCGCACTGGGACGTGCCGCCCATCCACGCTCGGGTGACCTCAGCTTCCCGCAGTTCCGTAAAGAGGGATGCACACAATGTAAGCGTTGTACCGTTGAGTGCCCATTTGGTGCCATCAACGAGGACGAGGATCGCTATCCGGAGTTCAACGAGTCACGCTGCCGTCGTTGCGGTACTTGTATGGGTGCCTGCCCGGTGCGTGTGATCTCTTTCGAGAACTACTCTCTCAATACCCTGGGCGAGCAGATCAAGGCGGTTGATATCCCTGACGAGTTCGAGGAGAAACCCCGTATTCTGGTACTGGCGTGTGAGAACGACGCCTACCCAGCGCTGGATCAGGCTGGCATGAATGGTGTGGAGTACAATCCATACGTTCGTGTCATTCCTGTACGCTGCCTTGGTTCCATCAACTCCTCTCTGGTGATTGATGCGGTAACCAGCGGTTATGATGGCGTGATGCTGATGGGTTGCCCCAAGGGTGAGAACTATCAGTGCCACTTTGTTCGTGGATCAGAGATGGCCCATGAGCGTATGACCAAGATCGAGGATACGCTGAAAGGTCAGGGGCTGGAGCCCGAACGTGTTCAGCCGCATGAGGTATCGATTGCCGATATCCAGCGGATTCCACAACTCTTCAACGAGATGGGTGAGCTGATCAACGAGATCGGCATGAGCCCATTCAAGTTCTAAGGAGGTATTTGAGACATGTCACAGCAATATACCAACAGCTTCCTCAAGGAAGTGGAGAAGAACGTTGAAGAGGGGCACTGGGTGAAGATGTGCATGCAGTGTGGTGTCTGCGCGGGCTCCTGTCCGCTTGGCCCTCACTGGGCACATCCACCGCAGGAGATCTTCCAGATGATCCGTGCAGGCAAGCGCGAAGAGGTGCTTTCATCCGACTCCATGTGGATGTGTACCTCCTGCTACAACTGTATCGCCCGCTGCCCACGTGAACTGCCGATTACTCACATCATGCACGGTCTGGCTCGCTATGCGAAGGTCAACAATCTCGCACCGAAGGAGCAGCCGACCGCCAAGTTCGGCCAGTTGTTCTGGGACAACATGATGAAGAAGGGACGCGTCAACGAGCTGAAGCTCGGTATCGCCCTCTACTTCATGAACGGCTTTGTCGAGGGGGTCAAAACAGCGCTGGCCAAATCTGGCCTGGGCATGGCGATGGTCAAGACCGGACGAATGAATCCGATGGAGGCATTCGGCGGTCACGGTATCAAGAAGCCAAATGATCTGCAGAAGATCATCAAGAAGGCTCAGGAGCTGGAGGCTGCTCGCACGCAGTCTTAATTGAGAGGAATCAGGAGAAACAACATGTCAAAAAGTTATACGTTTTACCCCGGTTGCTCTTCGCAGGACAAGGCTTCCGGTGCCAACCAGCAGACCTCGGTCAAGGCGACATGCGATGCACTCGACATCACCATGAACGAGATTCCCGACTGGAACTGCTGCGGCGCCTCCATCGGTTATGCCGGTGGTGGTGAGCTGCCCCGTCTGACCCTGTCAGCCCGCAACATCGCCCTGGCCGAACAGTCCAACCCTGGTCAGGATATTGTCGCCTCCTGCCCCGCCTGCTGGCTCGCTACCCGTGAAGCCAAAGAGCGCTTGGAGGAGAACGAAACACTACGCTCCGAGGCAGTCATTGCTCTAGCGGAAGGCGGCCTGGAGTACAAGGGTGACTCCAACGTTCGCCATCTGACCGAGGTACTGATCGAGGACTTCGGCTACGACGGCCTGGCCAGCAAGGTGATCAAGCCACTAGAGGGAATCAAGATTGCCAGCTATGTCGGCTGCCAGTCCAACCGCCCCTACGGTATCGACGGTGAGTCCTTCGAAAATCCGCTCTACCTCGACAAACTGACCGAGGCGATGGGTGGTGAGGCACTGAGCAAATACGAGAAGAAGGCGCAGTGCTGCGGTGGTGCCCTCAACTTCTCGGAGCCGAAGAAGTCCCAGGCACTGGTCAAGGGGATCATCGAGGCTGCCTACGATGAGGGTGCCGACATGATCGTCACCCCCTGCGCCATGTGTCAGATGAATGTAGAGGCCTTCCAGGATGAGATCAACGCCGACTACGGCACCAACTTCAACATCCCGGTGGTCTATTACAGTCAGCTGATGGCAGTAGCCTACGGCAAGTCTGCCAAGGAAGCAGGGCTGGATGGGCAGATCATTCCCGCCACCCAACTGGAGGAGATTGCGAACAAATAGCGGTTCACAAACTCTGTACAGAAAAGCCCGGCTCTTTGAGTCGGGCTTTTTTATTGCCTACTGTCAATGGTACACATATTGCTCGCCAGCGTTGATTTCACCATCAACAACAGGGAGAACAACCATGAAAATCCGTGAAGCAGGAGACCAGTTTCTTAACCATTGCCGCCACTCGAAAAACCTCTCATCACACACCTTGCGTGCTTATGAGGGTGATCTGAAAGAGTTCATTCGATTCACAAAAAACCAGACCATTGAATCCTGTGACCGGAACCGATTACGTCGCTATCTGCAGCACCTTTTTGAAGAGAGAAAACTCAAAGAGAGCAGTATCAAACGCCGTATTGCCTGCCTGAAGGCGATGTTCCGCTGGATGGAGTTTGAAGAGATGATCGAGAGTAATCCATTCCAGCGGATGTCCCTATCAATCAAACTACCCGCACGGCTGCCTCGTGGATTGACGACTGATGAACTCAAGAGATTACTGAGCGCCCCTCTGAAACAACTGGGATGCTCATCACTGGCAAGTTGCGGACGAGACACCATGCTACAGCAAGCCAAAACACGATTCGGATTCAATCAACTGACTACACTGGTCGCCCTCAATATCCTATTTGCAACCGGTATTCGTGTTGGTGAGCTGATCAGTATCCAACTGGGTGATATCGATCTCACTGAAGGGGTAATCAAGATTCATGGGAAAGGAGATCGAGAAAGGCAGGTATTTTTGCCCAACCAGCAGACGATTAGGTTAGTCAAAACCTACATCAAAGC
>CAYFOR010000183.1:0-3632 GCA_964344785.1 uncultured Piscirickettsiaceae bacterium | reverse complement strand
AGTTGGTTGACGATCAGATGGCAGGTCTTGGGTAATCTGACAAAGTAGAATTAAATCGAAGCCTATACAACTTATCGCACAAAATCAGATTATCGCAATCTTGATCAACAACGGCTGCGCTACCAACAAGTTCTTTTGTATTTGCACGAGAGATTAACAAATCATTCTGTTTGATCGTGTATTGCAATTGTGGCTCTAATTCAGCAGGCAGTACCTTATTTTCAATACTATTGAACACACCTCCATTTACACACCCAACTTTCAACACGCCATATTCACCAGCATCAGCAGGCCGTGAATCACACTGCGGACTCCAGCCTTGCTCAAACAACGTCGTATGGTATTTTATCCTTGCAACGCTCCAATGCTCCGGCACCTCCCCCAACCACTCAACCCCTGAATCACGCATGGGGGCATCTGGATTGAGGCCTTTGGTAACAGCATGGCTAATTACCGCCTGACGTTTCTCTTTTAGTAGCTTGATGAGCTGTTGTTGTTTTTCGATCAGGGTGTCGATTTTGGAAACTTCATGATCAAGAAATTTACCAATTGCTCGTTGCTCATGAAATGGAGGATATGGGAGAGGAAAGCTTCTAATATCCTTAGGCGAAATATGAGGTATAGCTGGATCAGTTTTTACAAGCGTCACCCAAATCCTAAATAATTCACTACCAATCAAATAAGTAAGATAACGAAAGTCCAGCTCATCATCAGTGCGCAGCCGTGCTACGCGTTGCACCAACAATAACGGCAAATCTGATTCCCTAACAACTGCATAATTCTTCCCAACCTTTGAACCATCCATACCAATTAAAATATCTTGATCCTGCAAAAGATATTGCTCTATGGATTTTGTCAACTTCGGCCAACATCTAGTTTTTTCACCCCATCGTAAAATTCCCTCAGTAACATTATCCCCACGAACCAGTCTAATACCATCTTCAAATGAAAAAAGATCACTCTTAAAAGCAAAACCCGTAATGAAATCCACATGGTGCCCAACACGTTTCAAGCTCCATGACTTTGGAATCTCTCCAATCCATTCAAAGTCAGTATTTTTATAGCTGTCGTATGCCTGCACCTTCACGCATGCACCTCTCTCAACAGGTCCATAATCTCCCCGCTCACCCGATCCAGCTCCGCATCAATCTCCTCCAGCGCCCTGGGTGGCTGGTAGATATAGAAGTGTCGATTAAACGGGATTTCATACCCGACTATTCCGATCTCCTGATCCTTTTCATCCCGCTTGCTGCCATCGATCCAGGCATCCGGTACATGGGGCTGTACCTCTTTGGCAAAGTAGGCCTCATTGGTCTCATTTACCGGTCTTGAGGGATCAAGGATCACATTCTCGTGGTCGCGCAGGTCACCATCGGACTTGTACTCCACCACCTGACCCTCCACCTCAAACAGGCCGTAGATGGGGGCTGGTTTGCCGTTCTTGTGGATCTTCTTGATCACCTTCTCGGCATCAGGGTTCTTCCAGCTGACGGCGGCGGTGATCTGTTTCTTCTCTTTGGCCTCCAGCTTGATGCCACTGGCCTTGAGCGCCGCATCATAGCCGTTCATGTCATCATGCTGCTCACTGCCGATGGCCTGCTGTAGCTGCCTGGCCTTGTTCAGAATCTGCCGCTGTCTCTCCCAAGTTTCAGGGCTGAGCAGCTCCTTAATCTTCGCCTCCTTCAGCCCACTGAACTGCTTCTTGATATGGGCACGGATCGCCGCTTCATGCCCCTGCCAACCATCGCCATATTCAGCATAGACCCACTTCATCACCGCGTTGAGGGGTTTGGGGGCAAAACGCAGCTCGGCGATGCGCTCATCACTGAACTGCCAGGACTCACGTAGGGGGCGCTCGATGGTGAGGCGGCGATAGCCAAATTCGTGGGTTGCAAAGATCTTGCTGGAGAAAGTCATGGGGGCTTCACTTTTTGGCCGTTCCGACGGGCGGCCTCGGCTGCTCTTCAGCTCAGCGGGCTTGTCCAGCTCGCGGGCATCGACTACCTCGAAGGCCCCGAAGCTGCGGGTGATGGTGGCGATATCCTCCTCATCCATCACATTGCGCTTGGAGCCGAGCGATTTCCGCATCTTGCCGCAGAGGTTGACGCCATTGATCAGCTGCACCTTGCCCTTGCGTTCAGCGCTCTTTTTATTGGAGAGCACCCAGACATAGGTGGCGATACCGGTGTTGTAGAACATGTCGGTCGGCAGTGCGACGATCGCCTCCAGCAGGTCGGCCTCCAGAATGTAGCGGCGGATCTCCGACTCACCGGAACCGGCACCACCGGTAAAGAGTGGCGAGCCGTTGAGGATGATGCCGATACGTCCGCCCCCATCCTGCTTGTCTCTCAGTTTGCTGATGAGGTGCATCAGGAACAGTAGTGAGCCATCGGAGACACGCGGCAGACCGGGACCAAAGCGGCCATCGAACCCTTTGTGGGTCTGCTCGTCCTTGATCTCCTTTTCGATCTTCTTCCAGTCAACTCCGAAGGGGGGGTTAGAGAGCATATAGTCAAACTGCTGGAGGCTGAGATGGTCGTTGGAGAGGGTGTTCCCCAGCTTGATGTTGTCGACCTCCTGCCCCTTGATCAGCATATCGGCCTTGCAGATGGCGTAACTCTCCGGATTGAGCTCCTGGCCAAAGGCAAGCATTCGGGCGTTGGGGTTCATCTCATCCACATACTCCATCCCCTCGGAGAGGAAGCCGCCGGTGCCGGCGGTGGGGTCGTAGATGGTTCGGATAATGCCCTCTCCTCGAAGTGCCTCATCATCCTCCATAAAGACCAGCGAGGTGGTGAGATGGACAATGTCACGCGGGGTGAAGTGTTCACCCGCAGTCTCGTTGGAGGACTCAGCAAAGCGGCGGATCAACTCTTCGAACACCTTGCCCATATCGTGGTTGGAGACCCCGTTAGGATTCGATTTTGTCTTGGGGCTCAGATCGGTTTTTCTGACCTTCTTCACCACCTTGTAAAGCAGGTTTGCATCATTCAACTGCCCCACAAATTCCAGAAAATTGAAGTACTCGAAGATCTCGCGGGCATCTCTGGAGAAGCTCTGCAGATAGCTCTCCAGATTATCCTTGATCCCCTGCTCCCCCAGTTTGGAGAGGTCCATCCTTGAGGTGTTGAAGAAGGAGAGGTCATTCGTCGCCCTCAACAGCAGTTTCTCCTGCGCCTCCTCGGGCAGCTCCATCTTCTGTACCTTCTCATACTCGGTCAGTACCGCCGCTTTGCTCTGTTCAAGCACACACTCCAGACGGCGCAACAGGGTAAAGGGGAGGATGATGCGACCATACTGGCTCTGCTTGAAGTCGCCACGCAGCAGGTCGGCCAGTGACCAGATGTAGGCGGCAAGGTTGTTGGGGGTTTCACTCATGGGATATCTATCACTGTAATTTTGTTGACTCTTCAGTTGTCTTCACTGAAGTAGTCACTGTCGATCTGCTTCACCTCGTAGACCTCTTTTGGGGTTACACCGAGGTTGTATTCAATCATCAGCTCGGCAAAATGTTGTCATGCAACTCTGAAAGGGTTTTAGGCTGACCATCTGCAAGTTGAGCCAAAAGTGGGCGCATAAAGTCTATTCCAATCCATAAATGGCCCTGAACAGAGAGGGTAAGAGTGAGTTCC
>CAYFOR010000182.1:0-3696 GCA_964344785.1 uncultured Piscirickettsiaceae bacterium | reverse complement strand
GACGTCATCAATAACCAATTGAATTTATTCGATTAAACGTTGGGACACCAGTGACAGGTATTAAATGATGACGCATGCCTATCTGTTTGACATCATCGTTCTCTTGGCGGCAGCGGTTGTGGTCGTACCATTGTCACAGCTGATTAGGTTGGGTGCTGTTCCGGGGTTTCTGATTGCCGGTGGGGTGGTTGGCCCTTCCGGTGTCGGTTGGATTACCAATACCACCGAGATCGCAAACTTTGCCGAGATCGGTGTGGTACTGCTGCTCTTCGTTATCGGTGTTGAGCTGAAGCCGGCGTTGCTGTGGCAGATCAGGCGTCAGGTGTTTGGCCTGGGATTGGTGCAGGTGGTGCTGACAGGGATACTGTTGGTCATGATCTCGAATCTGTTCTTCGGTGTCTCCCCGAAAGCCTCGATTTTGATCGGCTTTTCCCTGGCGCTCTCCTCCACGGCCTTTGTGTTGCAATTACTGGCGGAAAGCAAGAGCTTGAATTCTGTCTATGGTCGAAACTCCTTTGCGATCTTGCTGTTTCAAGACCTTGCCGTGGTGCCACTGTTGGCACTGGTGCCGCTTCTGACGATGCCGGAGCTCAATATCGGGGAGGATATCGGGATTGCAATCGTTGAGTCACTGCTGGTGCTGGCCCTGGTGATTGGGGCCGGTAGCTATCTGCTCCATCCGTTGCTGCACAGAATCGCATTGGCTCGTAGCGAAGAGATCTTTACAGCCACTGCACTGCTCATTGTCCTTGGAATGGCATTGGTGACTGAAGAGATCGGTCTCTCCATGGCTATGGGAGCCTTTCTTGCAGGTATTCTGTTGTCCGGCTCATCCTATAAACATCAGGTGATGGCCGAGATCCACCCCTTTAGAGGGCTGTTTATCGGGCTCTTCTTCATGTCGATGGGGATGTCCTTGAACCTGGGATTGTTATTGGAACAACCGCTGTTGTCGATTGGGCTTGTACTGCTCCTGATTGCTGTCAAAGTGGCCGTGCTCTATCCGGTGGCGCGATACTTTGGGCTCAAGGCAGATCACAGTATTGCGGTTGCGCTGGTATTGGCACAGGGGGGAGAGTTTGCATTGGTACTGTTCTCTCTGGCCTATCAGGCACAGCTATTGGCCAGCCATACCTTTGAACAGCTATTGTTGGTCGTGTTGCTGAGTATGCTGGCTACACCACTATTGGCACATGGCGCACAGAAAATTGCACGAAAACCCCAGAGTTGTGTAACCTGCCCTGATGAAACTCAGGACGAGCTTCCGGTGGCTGCACCGGTGATCCTGATTGGCTTTGGTCGGGTTGGCCACCGTATTGGCGATCTTCTCAGCAAGGTTGGACAGGACTATGTTGCAATAGAGAGTGCAGCAAATGTTGTGGAGCAGCAGCGCCAGAAGGGGTATCCGGTCTATTATGGGAATGCTCAAAACACCGAGCTGCTGCGTTTGGCCGGGGTTCAGCAGGCCATCGCAGTGGTTGTGACGATCAATGGTTCTACAGATACGAAAGAACTGGTTCGTTTTCTGCGAAAAGAGCATCCGAAGGTGAAGCTATATGCACGCGGCCATAACCTTGATCAGTGTGTTGCACTACGCCAGGTTGGTGCCTCGGATGTGGTCTCGGAAAATATAGAGGCCAGTCTGGAGTTGGCGAAGATGGTACTGATAGAAGCCGGGGTGGAACCAGCCGAAAGTGAAGCGGTCATTGAAGAGTACAGACACAGTTACCATCAACAGATCGGTAAGGGAGAGTACAATACAGTACGAAATACGGAGTACTAGTGATGCGCAACATCCGTTACGGAATAGACGCCACCTTCCAGAAAATAGTAGCTGTCGAGTGCGTGCGGCGCAGGGTGTGCTCCAACCATTCAATCTGCTTTCCTGCAGCATCATAGATCAACAGAGTCTGACCGGAGAGTTTCCCCGTTCAATATAGCGTTTAAACAGGTCCATGTTCAGTGCCAGATGCTTTTTGTAGTCCTGGTTTGGCATCCCCGGTAGCTCATTTCGTGTTCCGTCACTGTTTCTGCGCTGTGCGGCATCTCTTACATCGATGATCAGCGTATCAGGTTGATTGGCCAGTGTCTTGAACCGGCTGTAGGGGATCAGATGATGTTTGATATGCTCGTCGGATACCAGGTGCTACAACTTGTAGGGGTGTCTTTCCCCGCAGGGTTGTCAAATCGGGGTTTGCGTTTGCCCATACAGAGATGCCTGCGTCGAAACTGTAAACATTGCGATAATCGGCTTCAGAGGCCATTCTGGCCGCTCGATAGTTTTTCGAGCAGGTAATGCCGTTGCAGTAAAATACCTGGGTGGATTCCTGGTCGGGCACATGACGCTCCAGCAATTTCAGGAAGCTCTTGCTGGATGCAGGTACTCGAAAGGCTTTGTTGATATGGATCATTTCATATTCGAAACGGGTTCTGGTATCGATGATCACAACATCGTCATGCTGCTGTTCCAGCTCTGACAGAGAGATCACAGGGACATCAGGGAATTTCTCTCGTAATGGAAATGTGCTGTCTGCAGTTACTGGCCTTAAGGCAATGAGCAGCAACAGTATGGTTGCAAAAGAGTATGTAATTCTGGGCACATTCATCCTCCAGTAATCCTTGCCCCCTATAGAATACACTTTTTATAGTAGTATCAATGCAAAGGGAACTGTGTAGCTGTTGAAGATCGGTATATTAATGCAGAGTTGGGTTGATCGATTTCCAAGAGGAGGGATGGGGCGCTCGCTACTGTTGAGTGGCGCCATTCTGTTGCTCCCGTTATTGATGCTGTTTGTACAGACGATCTGGATCAAGGCCGAGGAGATCAACTCCCTGAAGCAGCAGTTACAGATGCTGGAATGGGTAAGCCCGCTCTATGGTGCGCTGGATCAGGCATCGCAATATCGGGGGTTGCGTGAGGTTTCAATCCATTATCCTGGCTATTACGACTTTGCTGAAGAGTATCTGCTGACACTTGAGCAGCAATTCTCTGAACAACTGAGAATGCTATTCCATTTGCAGAGTGAGTTACCCGAGAATTTGACCGTTTCTCAAGAGGTTGAGTCTGCGCTTCACCGAATAGAGGCACTCTGGCTGATCCAGCAGGGCAGTGATTTCAGCTTTTCGGGTATGGAAGACCTGATTGAGCATCTGAATACTCTTTTGGTGAGGCTGCAGCCGGAGCGGGCGGGGTTACAGCGCATCGTGCTTCAGGATATTCCCAGCTTGCGGGAGATTATTGCCGCGCTGCGCGGAACAGGTAGTGGCTACCTGGCCAGAGCGGCTGCAACCGATTCGGATCTTGTTCGTGGTGATGAGGATGATCCGATGCTGTTACGGATAGAGCGCGCCCTGTGGGGTTCCGAGAACCAGTTTTTGTTACTGCGCAATTCGCTGGAGGATGAGAAGGGGGCGCTTGATGAACGTATCATCTCAACCTTGGTGGAATTGGTCAGTAGCATTCAGGAGGTTCGTGACCTGGTTGAGTGGGAGCTGGTTGATGCCTCCATAGTCAGCCTCTCGCCCGAGATTTTCTTTGAAGAGGCTTCTGGGCCGATCTATCTGCTTCATACGTTGGCGATGGACATTCTTCAGCACATCAAACTGGATATCGAGCATGAGATCAAGCGAAAACAGGTCGACAGTCACTGGTGTCCCAACGTTTAATCGAATAAATTCAATTGGTTATTGATGACG
>CAYFOR010000181.1:0-3698 GCA_964344785.1 uncultured Piscirickettsiaceae bacterium | reverse complement strand
TGTTTTATGCAGTCAAATGAGTTTTTGGCCTGTAACGTTGGGACACCAGTGATAGCCAGGATTACCGTAAGCAGATTCAATCAACAAACCGTGCTGCAAAAAAGTTAATCTCCAAACCAGAGAAACAACTATTTCAGGATATTCGTACTTATTTGCTACGTAATGCCAGTGATGCAGATGTCGTAAACCCTTGCCTGTAATTAGGAACCATGTCTCTTATTAATAATCTACAGCAAGAGTACGACTCCATTTTTGTACAAGAATGGTCCCCGTTTCTAGCCGCAGTGGTCTTTCCTTTGGTGAGTACCTGGCTGCTGGTCAATGGATATTTCTGGGGGGTATTTGGAGGAATCCGAAATTGGGGAGACTGGATGAATGCCCAGATTGGTTTAGCTGCCCCATTGGGAATTAATGTAGAACGCCTGCAGTCACCTTGGATGCATAATATCTCCTTGATGGATATGTGTCTGATTATTGGTGCCTGGAGCGCGGCAATGATGGCTCGCAAATTTCAATTGGTGATGCCCAATCGACAGGATCTGATTACAGCGGCAGTTGGTGGAAGCTTGATGGGAATAGGCGCCTCACTGGCAATGGGATGCAATATCGGCGGTTTTTTCAATCCCGTCAATGCCTCTTCTCCATCAGGGTGGATGATGGCATTGGGTCTGGTATTGGGCGCTTATATCGGGTCGAAAATTATTGTCTGGATGATGGAGCATGTGCAGTGGGGATTAGAGAATGGAGGACCGCTGTCCATTACGCAGCCATTGAAAAGCAACCGATTCCTCGCACCAATCATTGGTTTTATGGTGCTTATTGTAATGATCGGATGGTCCATTCACTGGTTCGAAAGTGGCGATGAAAAGCTTGCACGCCGAGGAATCCTGATTCTTTCCGGGTTTGTACTGGGATATGTATTGCAACGCAGTCGTTTCTGCTTCTCCCGCGCATTCCGTGAACCCTTTATTACAGGGGACTCGACAATGACCCGCGCAGTCATTCTGGCATTGGGTATTGGAGCCTTTACCTTCTCCACAGTATTCAATGCGGGCATCGCTGACCCTTACCAAGGCATACCACCAACCTTCTGGAATGGCGCACTCATTGGTGGGCTTGTCTTTGGTGTAGGCATGGTGCTCGCAGGAGGATGTGCATCAGGATCGCTGTGGCGAGTCGGTGAGGGACATATCAAGCTGATGGTGGCCTTACTATTCTTTGCCTGGACCGGATCGACTTTCACTGCATTGATTGCAGATCCTTGGCTGGTGCGTGAGATGACGGTTGATTTGGTTGAGGTAACTTCAGTCGGCACCCAGGCCTATTTACCAGACATAGTAAGTGGCTGGACAATGACGCACCTGATAACGGCTGGAGGACTGCTATTTTGGTACCTTGTTGTGAAATATAACGAAGTGTCCGGTCGGTTTACGGTGATCTAGGATGTAACTGTAGTGAGAATAGGCCCTTTTATTGGTTATTTGCTTCTTCTCGCAGCCTCCCATGTTCAGATGGCATGGTCATTTCCACAGCAGCCCGGAGTAGAAGCCACCAATGAACAATGTGTTGAGTGTCATTCGAAGGAGTGGAATGATTGGAAAGGGGCTTTTCATGCCCATTCAGTTTCTCCAGGCCTGCTGTATCAACTGCGATCATTCTCTCCAGATCGAATCAAACACTGTCTCAACTGTCATCTTCCTGATGAAAGAGAACATTCTGACTTATCAGCCCTACTGTTTGAAGACGTAATCAATACAGACTCCATACCGGAAAGGTGGTCTGTATCCTGCGTGGGCTGCCACACAAGTACTCGGTTGACAGAGTCAATCAGGATAGCTGATGCAGAATTTTGTGCCAAATGCCATCAGAGTGATCAGATAATTCCACACCGCTCTAACAATCCATTAACAAATACATATAGGGAATGGTCTGAATCTTTCTTCGCAAAAGAAGGTATTCAGTGTCAGAACTGCCACTTGCCTGATAAACAACATCGATTTCGAGGTATTCATGATAAGGAGATGGTGCTGTCAGGAGTTCAAATCAGAACAGATGTTGGACCAGATAGTGCATCACTTACACTGAAATCTACAGCCATTGGTCACCGCTTTCCTACCTATTCAGTTCCAAAAGTAAGTTTAACCATCCGAGCATATGATATTTCAAGTCAGGACGAGAGCGTCACTGTATGGAGGCAAGAAATACGTCGACATGTGGAAAAGAGAGATGGTCAGTGGATAGAAATCAGTGACAGCCGGTTAAACCCAGGTGAGGCTGTTACTCTCAAGGTACCGCTAAAACATAAACAGGTCAAAGTCCATTTTCAGGTCTTGATTGAACCTGACGCAATGTATCTACAGCAATACCAAGAAGATCACCACCTATCTCAAGATACTGGAACTGTCCTGCTGATACGAGAAGCAATCTACAAGGCCAGGCAGAATCGATATGTTCTGTTTGAGGAGTGGGGGTATCAGGAAAAATAAAATGACAATCACTGATTGTAATATTCCGTAACCCACTGAAATAATCATGCGATGTATTGTGATAATACATTTTGAAGGATGAGCATCACAATACGACTGAAACCAAGATGATGAGATTACCCGTATTGAAGAGGCTATTGAGATGGTCGTCGATCTTTATAACGCTACCTCTCTATGCAGTCGAAGGCCAACCGTTCGATCTACAGGTCGATCAGAAGCTGGATAATTATGTGGCTCAAGAGATGATAGCACTGGCCACCATACTGCCTGTTAGGCTTGACCAATTTTCACGCATCACCTCCGCAACATATCTGCCTCAAGTTAACATGGTCGTCTATGAGATTGAGTTCGATACTGATCTCTTTCCTGGGACCAGCCTGGATGAAACAAGAAAAATCGCTAAGAGTCAATGTGTCATCAATGCTTGCTTGATACTCGATTTCAAAATTCTTTTGCAAATGGGGGTCGCTTTGCAGCATAAATTCTATACCAAGAGCACTGGTGATGACCTATTCAGTTATGACATAGTTGCCGGTAATTGCGATTTAGAGACACTCAGCAAATTCGAGCTATTTATCCTGCTGGACTGATCTTGAACAGCAAAAAGCACAGCCCGATTTGCTGCACATAGACTGATGATGTTATCTATCGATCAGTCACTCCACATGCTGAAAATTTTCAGTCATTCATGCCCGGTCAGCAGCCATCATATACTGGACTGACGAGCTACACAGCTAAATAGAGATCTACACCGGAGATCTTTTTCATTGAAAGTACACCATAATCGACTGCAGCCTGAACAACAGAGAAACTAATAAAAGCCATCAAAACAATTACAGCAACTATAGAAAATACAATACTCTTTTTCATTTTCAAACTCCCTTTACGCATCTTGAACTAAAGACAGTCACCTCCTATGTGCCCAACTCAATTAATATATTTACAACTACTAATACGATTCGTCAATAGGAAAAACGTTACGATTTGTAACTAAAATGTTTCCATGTAACACATACCTATCAGCACGATAGCTTTATTGTGTGAGCTGTTCGAAGCGGCAGTATCGACAGTATTTTCAATCCTTTAAGGCCTATATTTTTGCCTGCCCCCCCCACACCCACTAATGGCAGCCAATTCTGGAACCCAAAAGAACTCTATAATATCACTGGTGTCCCAACGTTACAGGCCAAAAACTCATTTGACTGCATAAAA
>CAYFOR010000180.1:0-3731 GCA_964344785.1 uncultured Piscirickettsiaceae bacterium | reverse complement strand
TGAGCATCGACCTCACTCAACGTTGGGGTATAAAACACCAGCAGAGGTCGCTCAATAGCTACGAAATTAACCAACTATGCAGACTGAGCTAGAAGTGATGTGGTAGTAATTCTGGGGGCAGGTCAGTTGATGAAAGCACTTCCATCAAAACCGGTAACCCTTACTTTTTCAAGACTGGTGTCAGATTAGGTCTGAACTAATACAGATTATGGAAAGGGTGGGAAAAGTCTTTAAGCTCATGCTCAACAGCAACCGCGTTGAAGACCTTGTTCAGTGTGGTTAGCTGCCTGTGGCCTCTCAAGACATATAACCTTCGATCAAGGTGCGAACATCTCGGCGGGTATAATGGGAAGGTGGGCGGTCTCCGAGTGTATCTATGAAGGCCGTTGAAGGCTCTATCAATGGTGCTGCGCTGCTTCCTGTCTGCCGGATGGAGCTTGTAATCCTCGCCCTTGAACATGGATGTGTCCAGCTCTACATCGCCTTTCAAAAGACCGACAGCTAACAGCTCTTCTGCAGGTACGTACTCCTTCATTAGCTCCTGTAGCGTCTATGGCTCATGAATTTTTGCATGGTAGAGCTCATCGTTTTCATGCCGATCCATGTACTCTGCGAACAAATCCAAACCAAGTTGCTGTTGCTCGTTTAGTGCTTGGTCACTGCTACCGAGTCTGGGGGTCAGCCCATGTTGCCTGAGAATTTCGAGAGCTTTATCCAGTGTGGATTGGTCGGTCATCCCATGTCTCATCCGTTCCCATTCTGCTTTGTACTCAGCGTTGATCTTGTGGAGGAGGGGTAGGGCTTGCTGCTTTTCGTGGGTGCCTGTGGAGCGCGTTACGAACTTCTGGGAATCTGGATAGTGCTTTCTGACTTCCTCGGGGATACGTCTCCTGTACGTAATCTTCTTTCCCTTCGGGTGCCAAAAGTAATCCATGACAATTGAAAGTGCCCCTATGCGAACCGTTTGCATCTCATTATACCCTCTATAAAGCACCTATGTGGTACTGTTTGTGGTACTTGCAAGAAACTACGGATCTTTAACTTTCAGTGTGTTACTGCAGAAATTGGCAATTTATGGCGCGCCCGAGAGGATTCGAACCTCTGACCTTCGCCTCCGGAGGGCGACGCTCTATCCAGCTGAGCTACGGGCGCAGATTGTGATCTGTTTGCTGTTTACTCCAGATTTTTATCTGTCTTGTTTTCGAGCCATTGATAGCGGGCTGGCGATTGTACATTATGACATCCTTCCACGCGAATGTATTATTGAGGATCGGCTCTGTTACACCATTGCTGAAAGTTTGTTGATAGATTTGACAAGTTGGTCATTCAGGCTGCAGAGAAGACTCCACTGTTCCTCACTGGGATGCTCATTGATTTTAAAGAGTTTATCTAATGTGGTTGCGTGTTCAAACAGGTTGTTTGCAGAGATATTGCCACTGACTCCCTTTAGTGTATGTATGAGAGTAGCAAGTTCTTTGTGGTTGTTACTATCGGAAAGTAGCGCTGTTATTTGCTTGTCCAGATCTTGATAGTGTTCCAAATAGTCTTTAAGAACAATGAGATATATATTTTTATCATTGACAACTCGCTCAAGCCCCTTTTGTACATCGAGGCCTGGAAGTTGAGCTGGCCATGGTCTATTCATTAGAGTCCCAAGTTGATGTTTGAACTAAGAAAGCAAGTAATTGATGCCTTCATTATCTGGTAGTTACGTTCAACTGTATAGTGTTACTTTCAGGCTTTGAATATAGAATATAATAAGGCCCTGTACTGATTGATCAGTACAGGGCCTTTAATGGTATTTTAGAGCTAACTCTTCTTACTGGGCAGCAGGTGCAGGAGCTACTGGAGCACCATAGTATGGGTAGTAAGGGGTAGACTCAGTACGAACATCAGTCTTGCCATCAAAGCGGGCATTCTCGGCAGCGTCCATGTCGGCTTCCATATTAGAAGAGCCCTTTCCAGAAGCATTGACAGTCATGCTGAAGTTACCCTCTGCATCAGCCTTGCCCTTACCAGCACCACGGCCACGACCATCGAAAGCACCGTCAGCAGAACCAGTACCGTAGCCAGACTCGTTGTCGTCACCACCGAAGAAAGCAGAAGCACTAGAAGCAACAGCAACCAGAGCGATAGTAGCAATAATTTTTTTCATGATCTCGTCCTCGAAATAATAAAGTTTAATGAATCGTTCAAAACTCAAGTAGAGATATTCTATCGCTATTCAAGAACATTGTCAACTATTAACGTAATTTTTTCATTTTATTAATAGATGCGTATGTTTAATTATAAATAATTGTTTTATAAGTTATATGTTTGATTTGTTGCCTGCTGGTACGTGTGTGATACCCTTTTTAGCAGGTCAAAGGTATGAGCTAGGTATTGAAATCATGGATATTGATGCAGTGTTAGAGCAGATTCGGCGTGGTTCTGAAGAGGTTCTTGTCGAACAGGAGCTGGTTGAAAAATTGAAAAAAGGCAAACCTCTAAGAGTGAAGGCTGGATTTGATCCGACGGCGCCTGATCTTCATTTGGGGCATACAGTATTAATAAACAAATTACGTCAATTTCAGGATTTAGGGCATGAGGTGCTGTTTTTGATTGGTGACTTTACTGGGATGATCGGTGATCCAACTGGAAAGAATGTGACACGTAAGCCTCTCAGTCGAGAAGAGGTATTGGAAAATGCGAAAAGCTATGAGCATCAAGTATTCAAAATTCTTGATCCACAGAAAACAGTTATTGTCTTTAATTCGTCATGGATGGGTGAAAAATCTGCATCAGACATGATACAGCTGGCTGCACGACAAACTGTTGCAAGAATGTTAGAGCGAGATGACTTTGACAAACGCTATAAAGGGGGAGAGCCGATAGCCATTCATGAATTTATCTATCCACTGGTACAGGGATGGGATTCGGTTGAGTTGAAGGCTGATGTTGAACTGGGTGGAACAGATCAGAAATTTAATCTGTTGATGGGTCGTGAACTACAAAAACAGGAGGGGCAGCCACCTCAGACCATTATTACCATGCCGATACTGGAAGGCTTGGACGGTGTACAAAAGATGTCAAAATCTCTGGGTAACTATATCGGAGTTAATGAGGCATCAGATGAGATGTTTGGAAAATTGATGTCTATTTCTGATGAATTGATGTGGCGCTATTATGAGTTGTTGAGCTTTCGCCCATTGGCAGAAATTGAGGGCTTTAAAGCAGATGTGGAATCAGGTAAAAACCCTAGAGATATCAAGGTAATGCTTGCAAAAGAGATCGTAACCCGTTTCCATGATGATACTGCTGCCACACAGGCAGAACAGAATTTTATTGATCGATTTCGAAAAGGAGCCATTCCGGATCAGATGCCGGAGTTCATCTTTGAAGGTGAAATGGGGATCTCTAACCTGTTGAAATCTGCAGGGCTGACAGTTAGTACATCGGATGCGATTCGAATGATCCGTCAAAATGCAGTCAAGGTCGATGGTGAAAAGATTACGGATACAAAAATGGTGATTGCGACAGGTACAACCAGCATCTATCAAGTTGGTAAAAGAAAATTTGCACGGGTTACACTCCGGTAAACAGCTTGTACGACCATACAAAATACCGTCACAGTGTGATGGAGCTATCCGTCCGTAGAAGAAAATACATTTTTTGTTTGACATACCAGATAAGCTGCGTAAAATACGCCGCTCGCTACCTGAGCGGTAGTGATGATCTTTAACAGATAGTCA
>CAYFOR010000179.1:0-3775 GCA_964344785.1 uncultured Piscirickettsiaceae bacterium | reverse complement strand
TCACGTTGGAATGACGGCCTCGCTTCAGGGCCATTTCATATTGGACAAGACTCCACCGACAATATCGAGCAGATTGTTGCTAAAATGCAGCAAAATCAGCATAGAAGCATTTCCGGAACTCATATGTAACCATATGATTAATATAGACTGTAAACAGTCATCTTTGCATCAAATCACAACCAAAAATCAGATATAAGGGATTATTTTAAATGAAAAAAGTATCCGTTTTATTTGTGTGCATGGGCAACATCTGCAGATCCCCCACCGCACACGGCGTGTTTCGGAAGATGGTTGAGGATGAGGGCCTTGTCGAACAGATAGGGATCGATTCTGCCGGCACTCACTCCTACCATGTAGGCAGCCCGCCCGACCAGCGCGCGCAGCAGACCGCGTTACAGAGGGGACTGGACATGAGTGACTTGAAAGCAAGAAAGGCCAAACCGATTGACTTCGAACGGTTTGATCTGATCCTTGCAATGGATCGCGATAATTTCGCCATTTTAGAGGACTTCACCAACGACTCCAATCGGGACCGGCTCCATCTCTTTATGGAGTTTGCTTCAGAGCACTGGCGTACCCGTGAAGTCCCTGATCCTTACTACGGGGGGCAGAATGGCTTTGAAACAGTTTTCGATATGGTCGAAGATGGCTCCCGCGGCCTCATCCGGCATATCAGAGAGCAATACGCTCTATAACGCTTCGCCAGCCCTCTTATGCCTCTCCCCCTCCAGAGGCGGGAGCGGTCTCTTTGGCTGCTGCTTCCGAACGGCTTGATGGACTCTCGGCACGCTCCGTTTTCGGTGGCTTTGAATCAGATGGCTCCGTTTGGCTCTTTGGTGCAGCTGCAGATGGTTTGTCTTTCACTGGGGTGGATGAATCAGCCGCACTCTTCTGTTCCACAACGGTCGACTCAGCTGCTGTAGTGGTTTCATTTTTTCCTCTTTTGGGAGTACGCTTGCTGCCGCCACTCTTCGCCGCATCGGTTGATTCTTTACCGCTGCTCTTCCCTCGATTCTCTCCGCCCTCTTTGGTTTCGGTCTGATCTCTATTTTCAGTGCGTGGGGTAGACTCCGTGTTGTCTGATTTTCTTGGGCGACGCTGCCGACGTCTTGGTTTCTCGCTGCGCTCTCCCTCTTTTCCAGCACTCTTCACATCAGTCGTGGAAGCACTGCTCGCCACAGCACTGTCCGCCGCTCCTGTTGTATCGGATGACGCCGACTCACTACCTTTGCTTTCCTGTTCAGTCTGCCTGTTTGTCTGACGATTGCGCCCGGAAGAGCGCGAGCGACGGCGACGTCCTCCACCCCGCTTCTCCTGATTATCACTCCTTGCACCCTTCTGCCCGCCACTACTCTCTTTGGCAGCACTTTCGTTGCCATCTGTCTTATCTGCAGCCTTCTCAGTACCCTTGACACCGCCTCCCTTTTTCGGGCCTGCTCCCTGTTGACGCCTGGATGAGGTATTACGGCCACTGCTGCGATTGCCGCTTTGGCGGTTCCTGCCTCTGCCTCGTGCAGGCCGTTTCTCCTCTTTTTCTACAATCTCAGGCTCCTCCTCCGGCTTGTCCCCACCAAACAGGGTAGAGAAAAACTTTTTAATGAATGACGAATGCTCATCTGCTGCCTTATCCTGTACCTCTGGTTCGGGCTTGTTGCGCTCAACCTGGGGAATCGGTGCATTCGGCATCATCTCATTCACTGCCGGGACGTCACGCTGGAACGGAGTCACCTCGTTGATGACCTCATTCTCACTCTCCTGCAATTCCAGCTGCTCATAGCTCGGCATCGCCTGTGAAGGCTCTTCGCTGCCGGCCTTGCGGCGGATACGCTCAATGCTGTAGTGCGGAGTCTCAAGCGTGTGGTTTGGAATGAGAAGAATGGAGACATTACAACGAGTCTCAATTTCCCGAACAGCCTCACGTTTCTCATTCAATAGATAGGTTGCAACAGAAATCGGCAGTTGGGCAATCACCTGCCCGGTCCCCTCCTTGAGCGACTCTTCCTGAACCAGACGCAGCACCGAGAGTGCAATGGACTGGGTACCGCGGATGGTTCCCTGACCGCTGCAACGGGGGCAGACATTGTGTGCCGACTCTCCCAGCGATGGTCTCAACCGTTGACGGGACATCTCCAACAGACCAAAGCGGGATATTCTCCCCAATTGAACCCTGGCTCGATCATGCTTCAAGGCCTCGCGCAGACGATTCTCGACAGCGCGCTGGTTCTTGT
Organism: uncultured Piscirickettsiaceae bacterium; assembly: GCA_964344785.1. Classification (GTDB taxonomy): domain Bacteria; phylum Pseudomonadota; class Gammaproteobacteria; genus Thiopontia. The sequence goes on along the minus strand of CAYFOR010000179.1, from coordinate 1,547 downwards.
TGGACTGCATATCGATAAAGTCGATGACGACCAGCCCACCACTGTCTCGCAGACGGAGCTGCCGAGCGATCTCATCGGCTGCCTCCAGGTTCGCATTGAGCGCAGTCTCTTCAATATTGCTACCCTTTGTGGCCCGTGCCGAGTTGATATCGATTGAAATCAGCGCCTCGGTGGGATCGATTACAATCGAACCGCCAGAAGGTAGCCTCACCTCCCGCTGGAATGCGGATTCCAGTTGGCTTTCGATCTGAAAACGGGTAAAGATCGGGCTCTGTTCACGGTAACGTTTCAGTTTCTTCAGGTTGTGGGGCATCACCCTGGACATGAATTCATGCGCCAATTGGTATGTGTCCTCATCATCGATCAGGATCTCACCAATATCGTCCCGAAGGTAGTCCCGTATCGCCCGCACCACGATATCACTTTCACGATAGATCAGGAACGGGGCCGGCTTCTCCGCAGCCGAGGTGATACTACTCCAGATCTGGTGCTGATAGTCCAGATCCCACTGCAACTCCTCTGTGGTCTTGCCGATCCCTGCGGTACGAACAATGGCACCGGCACCTGTCGGAATCTCCATATCCTTCATCGCAACACGCAGATCCTGTCGATCCTTTCCCTCAATTCTGCGCGAGATCCCTCCGGCACGCGGATTGTTCGGCATATAGACCAGATAGCGACCCGCCATGCTGATAAAGGTGGTGAGTGCAGCTCCCTTGTTGCCTCGTTCCTCCTTCTCGATCTGGATGACAATCTCCTGACCTTCCCGGATCGACTCTGCAATATTTGGACGACCGCCTCCCTCGAAGGCATCCTCCTTCAGATAGCTGCGTGCGATCTCCTTGAATGGAAGGAAACCATGGCGCTCGCAGCCATAGTTCACAAAGGCTGCTTCAAGGCTGGGCTCAACACGGGTAATCTTGCCCTTGTAGATATTGCCCTTCTTCTTCTCGTAAGCGGCGCTCTCAATATCAAGATCGTACAGGTATTGCCCATCGACCAACGCAACACGCAACTCCTCCTGCTGGGTTGCGTTCATCAGAATTCTTTTCATTGATTATTATTCTCTACTTCATCTTCCGGTAAGACCAGTAGAGTGATATCACTACAGAGAGCAGCCCTTTCTTCTCTCAAGCAGGGCTTTCGGGCACCCTGAACAGGGTGCTCAACGGCTTCAAATCAGACCATTACAAAACAGTAACTTGTTCACTATTCATCAACTGCATCAATGTCTGCTGTTTCTTCAACTCCATCAGCCGGTTTAAGCTGATGCCATAAATCTCTCTATAGAAGATGACACTCTGTCCGTGGCCTTCTGCCACACCTGGTCTCTCTTCGTTACAAATCTTCTCTTGGCCTGAACCGTCGGTCCTGTTTATCGATACCTGCTCTGCGGTCTCGACTGCTTACGAATGGGTAAGCCTCTATTTTTACACTGGATCAACGTTACTGAGGCATCGGGCGAATATACCAGTGAATGACGCTCACCGCAATCAATAGTCTTGTCCAATATGAAATGGCCCTGAAGCGAGGCCGTCATTCCAACG
>CAYFOR010000178.1:0-3868 GCA_964344785.1 uncultured Piscirickettsiaceae bacterium | reverse complement strand
AATAGAGGGCGCGCCTCCTTGTTTTATGGGTTATTTGGTGAATAAGGCGGGTTGAGATGCGCCATGATGACGCCTACAAGGCCCAGAATCGGTATCACCAGATTCGCCAGATAAAGGCTGTAGATCATTTTATTTTTCGTACTACTCAATTCGATTTGACTGTGTTCTTCGTTATTTTGTAGTTCAGCAGTTTCATTCATTGATTCAGCTCTCATGGTTAATATGATTTACTACGATTAATCGCTGATCTTGCTGCAAGCACTATTCATCTCTTCCTAAAGCTTCCTTGGGGATGAGAGCGGAATCTGATTGGATGTTGTCTGCCAGGTCGTCGAGCCTGGATTCTTGCACTTCATCGCAACCGATAGACAACAGGCAGATGTGGTTCATCAATATTCATGAAGAACTCTGCGTTGGAGACATCCACATAGTTCAGATCAACCAGCTCCAGATACAGGTCGATCCCCTGGTGGGGCTCCAGAACATCCAGTTGATGGGTCGGTTTATTCACCCGAATCGTGCGGGCTCTACCCATTCGGATAATGGCGTCCGCTGGCCCGTGCGTTGTCGTATAGACCGAAGTAACCAGTGAATGGCTCAACTGGTTTGCATCAAGATCAAGCGCCATTTGTGACTGTAGTTCATCAAGACCATTGAAGGAGCGAACGGTGATGACCGTTCCCGGATACTCTTTTGGTTTGTGGTCTCTGTCCACCTCAAGAATCGCACTACGGAAAGCTTCATTGCCTGCATGATCGGTCACCATGGTGATGTCATTTTCAAAGCCCAGATCGGTCAGTGAATTCACGATATAAGCACTGTTACGCGGCAAAACGACGCCATGTTTTTCTGGATGATACCGATTGTAATCTGCCAGATACTTTCTCAATGCAGTCAGGAATTCATCATAAATATCCTGCTCGACATAAAGGACATCTGTCGACACACACTCATAACCTCGGTTGGTCGCTATCGAGTCAAACACCTTCTTTGCCGCATCATCAACCACCGAGTCATGAAAAATGACGGAGGTGCTGAAGCCGTTTCCATAACGTATGACTTTTCTGGGCAGCGCATGTTGTCGTACAGTCTTTTCAAAGTTGAGTGTTGTCTTCTCCTGCCCAAAGATGATGTAGTTCCAGCCATCCCGGTACAGCCGAGCCATCAATTCCGAGTTGGATGGAACATGGATAACAGAGATCGAGTTCAAGACCTCTCGCAACAACGTTCTCTGATTTGCCAGGCAAGCCGTTAAAGCCCCCAGAAAGGTGTGGATGACATACATGCTTGCGCTGGCTGTTGAAACCCGGACTACGACGGGGTTTCTAGTCATCAAGACCTGAAGGATCAGCCAAATGGACTCCATCTCCGAGTTACCGGGCAATATCACAAAGGTTGGTGCTGTATTCTTGGGATAGGCTCTGTTATCCCCCTGATGAAATCGTCCCGGTAACATATTGGCCAGATATTCATTGTAGAGCTTGAGCATCTTGGTGCAGGCAAACCATAACCCTGACAGATAGGTCTCGGTCGATCCGGTGATGGCTGCGATGTATTGATTATCGATTTTCTCAATAAACCGCTCCATCGTATTTAGAAACAAGTTTCTGATCTCCTCCAGTGGAACTTCATGGAGCTTTTCCAGTTGATGCGTAGCGCTTTCGACAATCCGATCAATGTCGGAGTGGTTGGCGATAGTTACTTTATATTGTGGGTTCCCCTTGTAGTCGCAGACCGTTATGGTCTCCCGCTCCTCTTCCATGGCAAAACCGGAAATGATGACTGGATAGGTGTGATCCAACTGGCTGTGATCTTTTCTGAATTTGATTGCCTCTGCCACCAATCTTTTTTGGGCATCCAGTGTGTCATATTCAAACAGTTGCCCAGGCTGGATCGTGATATCAAAGCGGGATTCGATAGAGCAGGCGAGTGACTCTATGGATAGCGAGTCACCACCTGCATCAAAGAATCGCTGATGCTCGTCATCCGGATAGTTGCGCAGATTATCGAACCACAGCTTGGCCAGTGTGTTTAAGGTGCGGTCATCGAAATCTACAGAGGCTGTACCACTGTCAATCGTCTCAATCTTGAGCAGTGCATTGCGGTCTACCTTTCCGTTGGCCGTTAATGGAAACGTATCCAGAAACACAAAGGCCGATGGTTGCATGTAATCCGGCAGATATTGATCCAGGTGTTCCCTGATGGCACTGTTGTCTCTCTGCTCTGAGAGCATATACGCGATCAGTCGATTGTTGCCCAGGCCATCTTTCTTTGCACATACCACGGCCTCCGAAACATCGTGGTGCTTCTGGAGTGTGTTCTCTATTTCACCCAATTCAATCCGGTGTCCCCTGACCTTGACCTGGTGATCCAGCCGTCCTACAAAATGGAGATTGCCATCACTATCCTTGTAGACACAGTCCCCCGTTTTATAGGCTCTCTCAATATGGCCGTTGACTTCGATATTTTGAAAGCGAGCCTTTGTCAGTTCAGGGCTGCCACGATACCCTCTGGCTAAACCAGCACCAGTGATGAATAGTTCACCTTTCTCTCCGTCGGGGACTTCAGTGTCATTCTCATCCAATATATAGCAGGCCGTATTGGTGATGGGCTTACCAATGCTTGGTCGGCCTCCATCAGATAGATTACCTTGTATCTTGCAAGCGGTAGTGCAGACAGTGTCCTCGGATGGGCCGTACAGATTGTAAAAATCGAAAGGCTGTACTCCCTTTGGAATATTGTTTAATGCATCACCACCACACATCAAGGCACGCAAAGAGCAGTCTTCCTTCCAATCAGCACGAATCAATTTCTCTGCAATTACCGTTGGAACCAGTGAGATTGTGATCCGATTTTCGTAGAGCCACTGTTGTACTGCAGAATGACTTGCACGTATCCTCTTGTCGGTCAGCACAAGACAGCCGCCTGATAATATCGCTGGCCAAATTTCGTACACAGAAGCATCAAAACCGGGTGCCATCATGAAGCTATGACGATCGAAAGCGGCCAGATTGAACTGGTTTGTATGCCAGTTGACCAAATTGATCAGGCCTTTCTCTTCAATTTCTACCCCTTTGGGACGTCCTGTAGAGCCAGAGGTATAAATTACGTAGACCAGTCGGGTGGCTTTGATGTCGGAGTTTTCCTTGTATTCATCAGATTCGTAGTGAGGTGTTTTTTGAATATCTATAACGGGGACGTCTGTAATATCCTCTATTCTGTTGATCAATCTACCTTGGGTGAGAACCAGCACCGCTGATGAGTTTTCCAGAATGTACTGGATGCGCTCATCCGGATATTCTGGATCGATGGGCAGATAGGCATAACCTGCTTTCAGAATTGAGATAATGCTTACTATCGTATCAAGTGATCTTTCAAGGCAGAGTGCAATGACAGATTCATCAGGGTAGTTTGATTGCTGCAGGTGAGCGGCCCATTGGGAAGAGAGTAGATCAAGCTCTTTATAGCTGATGTTTCTACCAATATCTTCGACAGCAAGTTGGCTGCCATAACAACGCACGACATCATTGAAGATTCTGAGTAAAGATGTATTTTCCATGTTGGATTCAGAAGGGCGTTGCATGGTCATTGGTAGTTATCTTGAGAGTCATCAGATCAACGATGTGTGCCGCTATAGGTATGTTGACCCAATTGCCTCTCATCCACTTCACTACAGAACAGGGTGGGAATATGGCTGTAACAGCAGGCTGGCGTGGATGGCTGATTTCCAGAGGCTCTCTGATTACTCAAGATTTACCATATATGGTTGAATGCCAGTGGAAGGCGTGGTGAATTTTTCGCCTTTTAATAAATTTCACTGGTGTCCCAACGTTTAATCGAATAAATTCAATTGGTTATTGATGACGTC
>CAYFOR010000177.1:0-3876 GCA_964344785.1 uncultured Piscirickettsiaceae bacterium | reverse complement strand
AGAGTTGGGCGGTGCCACTGTCTCCTTGCTCACTCAATCATTCGGAGATGAGCCCCATTGTTAGCATTTATTCCTTGTTTTTCTGACACTTGAATCACCATTTCTCTTGGCTGTAGTGCTGTAGTGCTGTAGTGCTGTTTTTCTTTTGTTCTTTTCTCACGAAACAGCGCACCATACAAGCCATGTTTCTGATTGTTACAACTTAAGCATTTCAATGGCTACACATTCTCATGCTGTATATGACCGCTAACAGTTAACTAGACAGAAACCGTAATTATCGAACTAAACAGATTCTGTCTAGTTCGATAATTAATGCAAGGTTGTGTAACACACTGGGATAATTTGGCGCAGGAGATCATTCCATCCCAGCCACAAACCCCACAAACCATCAGGTTTCGAAGCGTTTCACCATCTCATTCACATCGGATGCCTTATCGGTCATGGATATGGCTGCGGCAGAGGTCTCTTCTGCCAGTGCGGCGTTCTGCTGTGTCCCCTCTTCCATCGAGCTAACGGCATTGTTGACCTGCTGAATTCCCAATAGCTGTTCGCTGCTGGCGGCGGCAATTTCACCCACGATATCACCCACCTTGTTGACTGCAGTGACCAGTTCTACCAGTACTTCACCGGATCTGTTGACCAGATCTTCGCCCATTTCAACCTTTTCGGAGGAGTCTTCAATCAGCGCCTTGATCTCTTTGGCCGCTTCTGCACTACGCCCTGCCAGTTCCCGGACTTCCTGCGCCACTACTGCAAACCCGCGTCCCTGATCACCTGCGCGCGCGGCCTCGACCGCGGCATTCAATGCCAGCAGGTTGGTCTGGAATGCGATGGCGTCAATCACCGTGATGATGTCGGAGATCTTGCTGCTGGACTGTCGAATCTCTTCCATCGCCGACATGGCCTGTTTCACGATCTCACCGCCATGATCCGCCTTGTCTCTGGCGTCCACTGCCAGGACGTTGGCCTGCTGCGCATTATCGGTGTTGTTCTGCACAATATCCGTCAGCTCTTTCATTGAGCTGGCCGTCTCCACCAGTGAAGCGGCCTGCTGTTCGGTTCGGGCACTGAGGCTGTTGTTACCGGCAGAGATCTCGGTTGCGGAGGTGTGCATGTCGTTCATGGCCATCCGAAGCTGCCCGATAATCGTCCGCAGGTTGTCGATGGTTCCATTGACATCGTTCTTCAATGTCTCGAAAGAGCCCAGATAGCTGCTATCAATCTGTCGGGTCAGATTTCCATCGGCCATTGCGCTCATCACCGTGGAGAGGTCACCAAAGATTCTCCCTACCTCACCAATCAGGGCGTTGATATCCGTACTGAGATTCTTGAAGAAGCCATGTTTCCCCTCTTCATTGATACGCTGTGTAAGGTCACCGGAGCGTGCCGACGACACAATCTGGTCCACCTCGTTTTCCATCGCTACCTCATCGGTACGATCGATCCACTCCAGCGCGGTTCCGATGCGATCACCGGTTTCATTGAAGACCGGGGTCGAGGTCATGCGCAGGGAAGTTTCCCCTACCTTCAGATCTTCCTGTTGCGACTCTGTCGCCTGTTCCAGCAGTGCCGACTGCTGTTCAGGTTCAAGGTGGAAATCGTAGAGTTTGCTCCCGACAAAGTCATCCGCATCAAGCTGCTCCATCTCGGTAACCAGACTCTCTGCCTTGTTGCATAGGGTCTCCTGCGAGGCCTGATTCTGGTAGATGATGGTGTGCGTTGCATCGGCCACCACCACATTGGTGTTACAGACATCGAGTGCGCTACGGATACGTGAGGCCTCATCGGCACGCCTGCGGGTCGATTCGATATCTTCCTTGAGATTCTTGATCATCACGGACATCGAATCCCCCAGTTGTCCGATCTCATCGTTGCCGGTAATGTCGACATTCTGATCCAGATCACCCGCAGCAATTCCCTTGGCAATCTCCATGGCACGGTTGAGCGGTTGGGTAATCGCCTTGACCAGTGTCAGGGCACCGATCACTGCCAATACAGAGACAATCGACAGCACCGTTGCAATCATGTTACGGGAGGTTGCAATCTCTCCACCAAACCGTTCGGCAAGTGTGCGGATCTCCTCGCTTGCGGATACCACATCCTTGCTCAGTGTTTTCACTTCACCAAGCTCACTGCTCAGCTGTGTAACCTCTTCCACTTGAACGCCAATACCGACGGTAAATGCATTCATCTTGTTGACCGTGGCAGCAAGGCTGATCAGCGCCTCACGCCGCATACGCTCTTCAATATCGCCAATGGCATCATTGACATCTTCCAGCAGGTAGCGGGTATCGTCCTCGGGCATCTCTTCAATGACCGACTCGACATCACTAGTCAGCGCCTTCAGGGTCTGTGAGGCAATCTTGATTTTCCGTTCCAGCACCCTCACCTGCTGATTGGTGTTGTCGATATCACCCGCCATCTCCAACATACTGGTAGAGACCTGCCCCAGATTCTGATCCGCCACCACGATACGTTCCTGTGCGGATGTGGAGTTGTTGACACCGGTTGCCGACTTCTGAATCACATCAAGAAAGCCATCGCTCAGATCGCCAAAAGAGTTGATAGTGAGTAGTAGAACCCCCGTCAGAAAGATAACGATGGCGGCACTAATAGAAATCAACTTTTGTTTAATGGTCATAGGGGCTCCTCATCTGAAGTTCCCCCCAGGCCCCTCCAGCCCGGGGGGAGAACACATCCCGGTTGCTATTGTGCAGCAACCTTCTCGTACATGCCAACCGCCTTGTTCATCTCCTTCAGCAGCGGCAGATTACTGCCGACAAGCTGATTGAGCTGATCAGCAGGGATGTCACTGGTCTTGCTGTTGGCACCATATGCAACGACGGGCTTGAACTGACTCCAGAGACCGTTGACCACATCCAGTTGGTTACGAATATGCTGCTGCTTGGTACCGGGCAGGCCAAGGGTATCATCCCCATCCTTGAGACCCTTCAGGGTCCGCTCGAACAGGCTGTAGGTCTCCAGCAAAGACAGCTTGTTGTCGTCTCTGTTGTAGCCATAGGCCACCAGCAGGAACTCCTTGCTCATCTTCTGCGTCAGCATCCGCTGTTTTCCGGACAGGTTGATGGTTGCAGCCAGACCGGGGGCAGCCTTCAGCCCACCTTTCTTGGCATCCTTCTCGTACAGGCCCACTGCCTTGTTCATCGCCTTCATCAGTGGCAGGTTCTTTTCGGCCAGAACGGCCACCTGGTCCTTGTTGACCGTACGCTTGCTGATGACCTCTTTCACCACCGGATAGAACTCTGCCCAGATTGCGTCGATCTTGTCGAGCTGACGCAGAATACGCCTGCTGGAGGTCGGCGGCAGTCGCAGCTCCGCGCTACCACTGCGCAACCCCTTCAGGGTCTTGTCAAAAAGCGACGAGGTTTTTACCAGATTATCCAGATTGGCATCGGTATCTACGCCCAGGGCAACCAGCATCATCTCCTTGCTCATCTTCTGGGTCAGCATTCGCTGCTTGCCCGAGAGGTTGAGCACAACACCATACTCGGCCGATGTTGGCCCTGCGGCCATCACAGCGCCCGAAGAGATCAACGATAGTGCACCCACCAATACTACAAACGATCTAATCACTCCCATTACACTTCTCCCATCATTAACGTCGTTGAATAGTGCTGCAGCCACAACCATCCGGCAGCAGCCCCTTGCCGTAACCCCGACCAAGGGTTCACAGGCAAATCAGACTCTCATCTGAACACGGCCTTACACAAATCGTACGAATGGATTTCCCCTTTCATTGCATATGACCGCAATCCCCCCCAGCCTACAACAGTCACCGCCATGTCCATAGCGATATAACCAACTCACTGGTGTCCCAACGTTTAATCGAATAAATTCAATTGGTTATTGATGACG
>CAYFOR010000176.1:0-4016 GCA_964344785.1 uncultured Piscirickettsiaceae bacterium | reverse complement strand
AGAGTTGGGCGGTGCCACTGTCTCCTTGCTCACTCAATCATTCGGAGATGAGCCAAATCATACAAGTTGGCACACATTTTGATCAAGGAAAAACGGCAGGCGTCCTAACTGCTTTAGCCAGTGAACGCAAACATAAATGTTAAGGGGAAAACCACAATGTCAATTATCAATACCAACATGCAATCCATCAATGCGCAACGGCATATTCAGGTGACCAACCGGGAACAGGCAACAGCGATGGAACGCCTCTCGTCCGGCGCACGTATCAACAGAGCAGCCGACGATGCCGCAGGTCTAACCATTGTCGAGCACATGAACTCCCAGGTAAACGGCCTGACCCAGGCCATTCGCAACGGCAATGACGGTATCTCATTGCTGCAGGTGGCCGATGGTTCAATGAACAGCATTTCAGATCTGATACAGAGAATGCGAGAACTCTCTGTACAGGCCTCATCCGGCACGTATACGGACGACAACAGAGAAGATATCCAAGTCGAATTCTCCGCACTGCAGGATGAAGTTACCCGCATTATTGCAACTTCATCATTCAACGGGATCTCCATCCTGAACCGTGACGCTGACGCAACCAAAGACACCATTGATTTCCAGATCGGCTGGGAGGCCACTGGAGAGGCTGCCAGCAGCGCAGCATTTGTTGGGGGGGGGGGGGTCGGTAACCCCTGAAACAACCATCACGGGTGTTTCAGGCACACAGGCTGACGGAAAATTTGGCGACCCCGGCTACATAACCGGATCAGCACTGGGTGCTACCCCCGGCACGGCCACCGACAATAAAACGGTCCATAATGATCAAACCTTCATGCTCAAGGTTGATGGAACCGAGACCAACAACATCACCATTTCGGCAGGCACCTATACCAAGACAGAGTGGGCAGCCGAACTTGAAAATGCCATCAATGCCGACACCAATCTGATTACTGCAGGTGCCAGCGTATCCGTATCCTATAATGCGGATGGTGACAATTTTGTCATCACCTCCAGCTCCGAGAACACCTCCACCACCGTAACCTCGAAAGTGGAATGGGGAACCACAACTCCCGGCAGTCTGAGTGAATTGGGACTCACCTCCGCCTCTACAGCAACTTCCGATGCTACGGAGGTCAAGGGGAAGTTTGAGTCGAGTGATATTCCGGGAGAAAAAGGTAACAATGTCGGTATTACCCTGACCGAAAAAGTCGCCTTCAGTATCGATGTTGACGGCGCCAGCTATAGCCCGATTGAGCTGGCTGCGGCAACCAAAACCAAATTCGCCTGGGCTACTGAAATTCAAACTCAGTTAAGAGCTGCAACAGGGGCCTTAGAAACTGTTGCCTATGATGCAACCAACGATATCTATACCATCACATCAGTAGGTGGTTCTGGTCCTACCTCTGTTATCAGTGTCACACAGGCTGATGAGGGGATGGAGGTATTTGGCTTTACCAGCACCTTTGAGTCCAGCATCTCTCTGGTTGACGAGGCGTCATCCAATCGCGAACTCACCATTACCGTCGATGGTGGAGAAGCAACCACGATTACCCTGCCCGAGGAGAGCAAGACGACAGCAGAGTGGGCCTCTTATATCGAGGATCAGATTTCCGGCATTAGTGTCACATTCGACGATACCAACAACCAGTTCACCATCACCTCTGCCACCACGGGAAAAAGTTCCTCCGTTGTCGTCACCGGGGATGTCAGCAAACTGGGATTAACTGCAGCCGGAACCACCATAGCAGGCAGCGATGGTGACAAGAACCAGATTCGAATGACTCACTATGACCTGGACGATACCACCAATTCATTGGGCTCTATACTACTCTCTACCGAGCAGGTCAATTCACAAGATAACGCCATGTCCATGCTCAGCAAGCTTGACGATGCCATTAATTATGTCAGTGATATTCGCGCCCATTTCGGTGCAATCCAGAACCGCCTGACACATACAATCGATAATCTACGGAACATGCATGAGAACAGCTCTGCAGCCCGGTCACAGATACAGGATGCCGACTTTGCAACCGAATCTGCCCAGATGGCACGACTCAATGTACTGCAACAGGCGGGGATGGCCATGCTTTCACAGGCCAATCAGGCACCCAATCAGACCTTGAAGCTACTGCAGTAACCGGCAGGAAGTTACCAATAATCTGCCCAAGTATGCAGGAGAGTAATCATGTCTAAACAAAATCAACCTGTCGATACCCTGACTCCAGGGACTGAAACAGCAACGGCTGCCCCACAAGGCAGAGAAGCAGCTCTGGAAGTGGCTATAGCTGAAGCCACTCCACTTGAGCTGATCCATATGCTGATGCGTGGTGCTATAGAAAAACTGGAAGCAGCCCGCCAGCAATTGACAGCAGACAATCCAGATGAGATGGAGCGGCTATTGATCAAAACCACCAAAATCATTGCTTACCTGCGTCACTCTCTGGACAAGGATACCGGCCAGGAGTTTGCCCATGAACTGGACGAAATCTACTGCTTTGTTCAGCAACAGCTGGAGAAGGCCCATTACGATCAGCGCGATGTGGTCATTGCCATGGCCCAGAACGCAATGGAACAGGTCGCTGCTGTATGGAAAAACGGTATGTTGCAGTGGGAAGCCATTTCGGGAAATGGAGGGCCCATCCCGCATACGCTACTGTGCCATTTGAAAAGCGTAGCAGTCGTTCATTAGCTCACAATAAATATCAAAAACCACGCAGCAAGGAGAAGCACAATGGAGATTCAATCGCCCCCCTTTCAGTCACATCTTATCCAGCCAAGCAAAAACCAGACAACCAAGGCAGATGAGGACTCTAATACCAATAATAGCCAAGCAAAAAACAACACAGTATCACAGCACCCTACAATTTCTATTGAACGACTCTCCCAAAAACTGACCAATGACAGCAATGTAGAGCAGGCTGAAAGAATTGCCGAGATCAAGGCAAAAGTAGCAGCCGGTACATTTGAGATTGATACCACCAAAATTGCCGACCGTTTCCTTGAACAGGAACGTATGCTCCTGCTGTAAGCATGCACCCAAAGTAGCCACACATGCTTTATCGACAACGTAGAAGCCGATATTTGAATTCGTGCCCGGAAGGATCAACTGGACAGGGTACCTAACACACAACCACTTCAATCAGGTTGCCATGAGGAGTCGCGTCTTTGAGTCTGATGGATCAATATTGGAAACCACATGTCTGGTTTGTCTACCCGAAGAGCCATGATCCTGGATCACGCTTGCAGGGCAATCAGCTCTTCATGAACAACAGAACGGATATCCTCAAGTGTGATCTCGCCACCAGATTTTTGTTGGTTCAAGTACTGTCGAAGTGCCCGATTCATTTCAGTCTGATAACCAGTCCCGGCAACTTCTGCACGTTCTCTGAATGCCTGAACAGTGTCGTTATCAATCCAAATCGTCACACGGGTCTTGTTACCTTGTGATGCAACAGAACCTCTTTTCCCTTTGCTGAAATCATACTCTTTTTTCATGGTCTACTCCTGATATTGATCAACCTCATGAGGTTCTGCTTTGCGCGAAGAGATCAAGCGATAATAATCATTTCCACAGTCTGCCCATACAACAACCAGAACACGCAACAAGTGATCCATACCAACTGAAACGTATCGATGTTCGTCATGGCCACTGTCTTCAATAGTAAGCGCCACAGGGTCCATCAACACCCCTTCAGCATCCGCAAAACTAACACCATGTTTTTTTATATTTGTCTGGTTTTTTTGGGGAAGCGAACTCAAGGTACTGGCAGAACAAGATACGGTTTGACCGCCTGAACAGCAGACTCCTCCATGGCGGGATCATGTCCTGCAAGCTTATGGCCCTCGATCATGAGTGGACGGACCAGCGGCCCTGACCATACATTTTGCTGGTGGAGGCTGGCGCTTCCAACGGTTGCTGACGACCTGGAAACTTCATTTCACAAGCAACCCTTAACATCCGGGACAGAAAATATATAGTCTATTCCAATCCATAAATGGCCCTGAACAGAGAGGGTAAGAGTGAGTTC
>CAYFOR010000175.1:0-4083 GCA_964344785.1 uncultured Piscirickettsiaceae bacterium | reverse complement strand
CAAATAGAGGGCGCGCCTCCTTGTTTTATGGGTTATTTGGTGAATAAGGCGGGCTAGAAGGATCAGATCGGGTTGATTGATCTGTAACAGGTTCAGTGCGGCTGCCCCGTTATCTGCCTCCAGGATCTGATAGCCCTCCTGGGCGAGTATCCCGATAATCTGTTCCCGATAGAATTCATCATCGTCCACCAGCATGATGGTTTTCATCTGGCCGTTCAGAGAGGATGTCTCGATATGGTGTGCAAACTCGCTGTGGATCTCCCCCAAGGTCTGGCAAGCCCCTTCAACCTTGTCCTTTAGCTGACCACCCTGTATACCCAGGTCGGAGGCGATGTGGTCCACCAACTCCTTCATATTCTGGTGTTGATTATTGCAGACAGAGATCCGTTCAAACATGGTGGTCTCGAATGGAGAGACTCCTTGTTTACTTTTTCTCAATTTCTCTTGTAGTGAGGCAACCTGTCGCTGAATGCTCAGTCGGCTCATCGCCTGCTCAATCGACAAGGTGATTCGTTGTGGATCATAAAGCGGTCGATCAACCACATATTCGTCAAAGATACCGGTCCGACAAAGCTGAAATGCCTTGCGCGACTCTCTGCTGGTACAGAGGAGTATGGTTTGGTGAAAGTGCCCACTCATCACACTCTTGCTGCGATATAGGCGCAGATAGAACTGCTCGGCTTGCTCGATTCTGGTGAATGCCAGAATCAGCACATCGGGCAGCAACTGGCCCAGATGTTCCAGTACCTCTTCTTCATCAATCGAGAATCGAACATGTTCGAAGTGGGCAGAAAGGAGGTATTTGATATCGGCCACCTCCTTGGCGGTATCGCTTACCACGAGGATATTGTGACCGCTCTTTTTGCCGATCATGAGTCGCCCTCCTTCTCATCACCGGTCAAGTACGGAAACTGATGAATATAACCGACAACGCGCTCCAGTTCACGTAAAAGCCGGTTCAGGCTATTCGTCAACGACTGCTCATCCACAGGTTCATCGGCAGCCAGCTCCAGAGCATGGGATCGGTCTGCCAGATGAATGGCGCCCACCATCATGGCGGATGATTTCAATTTGTGGGCAATGGCGGCGAGCTGTTTTGTGTCCCCCTCAGATGACGCACCTTCAAGCGCCTGCATGGTTGCCTCTGCATGGGGAATGAACCGCTTCAATACAGATTGTTGCTTGACAGGATCATCCACAAACAGCTTATCGAGCACCTGCCAGTCAATTACCCTGGATTGGCTTTCACCAGCCGCACCCACCTCATCTCCTGCCTCGTTCAGACCGTAGAGGCGTTCAATGGTGACCAGCGCCTTGCGGTAGTCAAGGCTTTCAATCTGTGATTTCAGGAGGCCAACCGTCTCTCCAAGCTGTACTCTGAGTATCTGTTCGGAGTCTGCAAAAAAGGTATTGACCGTCACATCATCGACAAGCAGCAACCCCCGGATCTGCTCCAATATTGAATCGATATCAGCCTTCTGTTGGTCAACCAGTTCCAGAGAACCCTCATCTCTCTGCTGCTGTCGTTCAAACAGTTGGTGTAGTCGAAGATGCTCATCCCGTATCACCTCAATCATCTCTCCGGCCACCTGCCGAGATGAAGGCGTTTCTCCTCTCCAGGCACGAACCTCCTGTTCCAGCAGTTGGTAATAGTCCTGAAGCTGTACCAAGCCCAGCACGCCAGCTGCTCCTTTCATCTGGTGCGCCAACTGCTGCAGTTCGGTATCGGCCTCTTCCGAGAGCAGCAGCTTCAGCTGTCCTCCCACCTCGGAATATTCATTGTCAAATTTCTGCAATAGCTGTCTTAACCGCTCTTCATCCCCACGTACATTGCGCAAGCCAATCGATATATCCACACCATCAAGCTGCATCAGTGAAGCGATTACTTCATCCTGATGAGGATCGGCTTCTGCTACAACTTCCTCACTGGGGAGGAACTGCATCGGTGTCTGATCATGGTTCTGCAACAACCATTTCAACAGTGTCGCATAGAGTTTTTTCGGATCGACCGGTTTGGCCACGAAATCGACCATACCGGCCGCCTCACAGGCCCGTTGGTCCTCGGTCATGACATTCGCAGTCATCGCCAGTATTGGTGTCTGACCATAATGGTCCATCTCCTGGATGAGCCGGGTTGCCTCCAGGCCATCCATGACCGGCATCTGCACATCCATCAACACCAAGTCATAATGCTGTGTGCGTGCCAGTGCGACCGCTTCTTCTCCATTGACTGCAGAGTCAACATCCATTCCCAGCGTTACCAATAGCTCTTCAGCAACCTCCCGATTGATTTCATTATCCTCTACCAGCAGAAGTCGCCGTCCGATACAGCACTGTCGCAACGTCTGTTCAACACCCTCTTCCGCTTCGGCAGTGACAAGATCGTCCTCGACCTCCTCTCCCCACTTCAGCCAGGCAGTGAACCAGAAAAGGCTTCCCTTGCCTGGCTCACTCTTTGCACCACACTCTCCGTTCATGCACTCTGCCAGACGTTGGGTAATTGCAAGCCACAGTCCGGCACCTTCATGTTTGCGAGTCAAGGAGTCATCACTCTGTTCAAACAAGCCAAAAATCTTTTTCAGCCGTTCTGGTGCGATGCCTACACCATGATCCTCTACCTCAAAACGGAGCAGAACATCTTCCCCTCGCTCCTCAATCAACCTTACTCGTATTACCACTTCACCCGGTTCGTCGGAGAACTTGATTGCGTTGTTCACATAGTTGAGCAGGGCTTGCCTGAGTCTCACCGGATCTCCATATAACCAGCATGGTGCGATCTCCAGTTCACTTTTCAGCGTCAATCCTTTCTGGTCGGCCTGAGTGGATACCAGCTCCTCCACAAAGCGGAATAACTGTTCAACCGAGAAGTTGCTCTCCACCATTTCAAGGGTGCCCGACTCGATTCGAGTCAGATCCAGCACGTTATTCAGAATCGACAGCAGATGCTCGCCGGCAACGACAATCTTGTCGACCCGCCGCTGTTCAAGCCCACTTAAACCGGCACGACGCAGCAGATGTGCCAGACCGATCATGGCATTCAGTGGTGTTCGAATTTCATGGCTCATGTTCGCCAGAAATGTGCTCTTGGCACTGTTTGCCAGTTCTGCTCGTCTTCTGGCCTGATTCATCTCTTCGGTCCGTTCTCTGACCAACTGCTCAAGGTGACTGCGGTGTGATGCCAGTTCCTTCTCAAGGCGACGTTTTTCGGTGATATCCTCCTTGATGGCCATGTAGTGGGTGATCTTGCCGTTCTGGGTGATCGGGGAGATACGGGCCATCTCGATGTAGTGGCTGCCATCCTTGCGCTGATTGACGAACTCGCCAGACCAGCTATGGCCATGCGTCAATGTGTCCCACATCTGATCGTAACGTTCTGGGGGAGTCTCTCCCGACTGTAGAATGCGAGGATTCTGGCCGATTGCCTCGGATGCGGGGTAGCCGGTGTTTTTCTCGAATGCGGTATTCACAAACTCGATTTCGGCATCCAGATTGGCAACCACAATGCTCTCCGGGCTCTGTTCTACCGCAAGTGCCAGGATATTGAGGCGCTCTTCCATTCTTTTCCGGACAATCATGTTGGCCAGTGTATGGGCCACATCCCGCAAAAAATCGACTTCGTCCTCATTCCGTTTTGCACTGGCCCCCAGATAGAGTGCCAGTACGCCAATCAGCTCTTCACCATGGAGGATAGGCACATTATAGTGTCCGTGATCCACCATTTCCGGGTAGTGAGTGGTATGGCGATGATCCACATGGCCGGCAAACTGGATCTCACGGGTTTCTGCGGCCAACCCGCATAGACATTGCCCAGACTCAACCCGGTTGCAACTCTCCTTCATTACCTCGGAAAAGCCGAACGATGCCTGTAGCTTGAGTGTGCCGCTTTCTGCCAGAAAGAGCCCTCCAACCTCATCCTTGCAGAGGAAATAGATGGATAGAATCTCTTTCAATGCGTGTTCGAGCAGAACCTCCAACGATCCATATCGTAACGAAAGTTTCAGCAGTGCACTGATCACCCGCTGCTTCTCATAACCCCGCCTTATTCACCAAACGGTCATTTCAACGGCTGACTCGCACATATTT
>CAYFOR010000174.1:0-4122 GCA_964344785.1 uncultured Piscirickettsiaceae bacterium | reverse complement strand
GGAACTCACTCTTACCCTCTCTGTTCAGGGCCATTTATGGATTGGAATAGACTTTCTTGTATTGTTAGTGGTGATTGTTAGCCCATTCACTGGATGTGTGGTGAACCTCCGTCTGCGGTCGAGAGGTTGGAAAAGGGCTGTTCAATACTGCATGTAGTGGTCTTTGAATGCTGGATTGGCGATATTCTCCTGTAGCCTATTGCTGATGAAAGGGGTACCCATCCCGCAACCCGGAATTGGGCAGATCGTTTGTGTCTGTACTGCATTCATTCAAATCCTGGATTTCATCACCTCGCTGTTTATGAAGAGCTGTTCAACATACCGGGGCAATCCGGTATTTTCGGGTTGATCGTCATGCCTGAAAAAAATGGCCGGAGCCACTCCCAGACTCCGGCCACAAGCCCGTTTGATCGGGTCTTGTTATTATCCAGTCAGCTGCAACCTGCATGCCAAACCGGTTTTTTCAGTATTACCGGGCCTCAAGCGATGGATGGAAAAACGGCTGTTCCTGGGCCGTTTTTGCGATTCTGCTTACTAAGTGTTTACTTAACTGATTGATAGGTCAGGGGTTGGATGGATGAGGTTTCACCGAATCGGTGGACTGTACAGTGGGTTCGCCGGATCAATACGAAATACGGACGGGCATTGCCACGATGATCACCCAGAGGCAGTTATTGCCTGTCAGCTCGTGATGGCTGGGTCCTGTTTGACGGTGCCATCTTCCGCAATGGGCAGTGTGACCTTGAAGCGGCTCCCTCTGTTCAGCCCCTCACTTTCCGCCACAATATCTCCTCCCAGCTGTCTGACGAAATTGGATGCGGAGTGCAGGCCATAGCCACTGCCGGTCTTTTTGGTTGTATGGTGGGCGGCGAAGATCTGCTGGAGCTGATGGTGGAGGATGCCACACCCATTATCCTCAACGAGTAGCAGAAGTGTTGCATCATCCGGATGTTCGACATGAATTTCGATCACGCCCTCAAGATGCTCATCGGTCAGTTTGCGCTCATTGATGGCCTCAAGGCTGTTCTTGAGGAGATTCAGCAATAGTTGGATCAGAGGATTTTTGGGCAGTTTTACTTTCGTGATGCCGACGGCAATATGAGATTGCCACTGTATGCCGCTTTTGATCAAGCGGTCTTCAATCAGACTGATGGTGTCCTCGATAAAATTGTGCATATCGAATGATGTCGCACTCATGATGGGTCGGGAGGCATTTTGCTGGATCGAGATGATCTCTCCGATATGCACGATTGCTCTCTCCAGCGTGTCGATGTGTTCAACCTTGGTGCTGATCGATCCCAACCCCTTGGTCAGTGATCTCAGAAGGGTGGAAGATTCTTTGAGGCGATTTTGAATGCTCTCTTCATCTTCTGGAGAATTGAGAAGTTCATCACTGGTATCGGCATATTTACCCAGTGAGCCTGAAAGTCTGTGGATGGTATCGAACCCTTTTCTTGCATGAATCAGGTTGCCGCTCATTCCCGTCACTACGTTACCGATGTTGTGCAGTACCGATGCGGACATCTGCGCAACACCGGACTGGAAGGCGGCATACTGTTCCTGTCGTTCGGCGCGTATACGGTCACTCAGATCGTGAATCAGCAGGACAGAGCCGATGGGGGCCGCTTTATGGGCAGGGTGAATCAGTGAGGCACTGACCTGTACGGCAATTTCATTGTAGTCATCAGAGAGAATCGTCTTCTCACTACTGGAGCCGCTGAGCTCTTCAATGCTGGTCTCTTCCTTGAACAGTATCGAAATATGCTGCCCGATCAAGGCGTCCTGCGCTCTGGAGGTCATCGTGATCATTCTCTGGTTGAGCCTTTGAATGTCTCCATCGATGTTGGTCAGGATTACCCCATCCACCATGACATTGAACATCTCCTCCAGCTCCAGTCTGGTCTCGTTCAGCTCATCAATGGAGGTTCTGATTTGTCTGCTCATTACGGTAAGCGCACGATTCAGGTCTCCAAACTCATCCGAGCGATCCATCGTCTCACTGAGTGTGATGTTGTAGTTTCCGTTTGCGATCTCATCGGCAGCGGTGACCGCCTGCTGAAGTGGTGAGTGGAAGAAACCGGTCAGCCAGCGTGCCGCGAAATAGGAGAAGATTGCCAGAATAAAACCGACCGGGATCAGCCTCAGGATAATACTCCGGGTCTCCTGCCGGATGTCGTCCCGTGAAAGCTCCAGATGGAAGTATCCGACGACGTTACCGCTGCTGTCCGCTACCCGGCGGGTGATGGCGATGTTCTCATCGTGAAACCAGTATACGGTCTTGTTGGATTCATTCAGCCGTTCAATGTAGGGGATGACCTCAGTCGCCGGGGTGTTGTCGGAGAACGGGTTTCCATTACCACCGGCGAGAACCGTGCCGTCTGTGTCGATGAACAGGTGCTGTACAAAATCATCTTCATGGATCAGTGGCCCCAGCAGCTTGTTCATCTGGTCGATATCACGGGTGCGGTATGCATCGATTGCATGTTTTCCCGTGATTTCCGCGAACTCCTTTCCAAAGTGCTGGTGGCTGTACTCCAGGGCTTCCAGTTCTAAAAAGATTAAGGTTGCGGCAGTCAATGAAGCGCCGAGCAGGATGACGCCCAGCGAGAAGGCGAACAGGCGGGTACGGATGTTGAGTGTCATGATGCATCCACCGGATTCAATGTCCTGGCAGGATTGACATAGGAAGGGGATTGAAACACCCGGCTGTTCCAGATCACGCTGAAGCGAAGTGCGTCTGCTCTTCTGCTGTACATCTCACGCAGTGATGGTGGCAATGTCAAACCGGGAGTCCGCATCAAATATCATAGGCACAGCGAAATCCAATGGAGCCGTAAATTGCACCATCCTGTGCCGGGGGTTTGGTATTGCGATAGGAGCTGCGCAGATTGGCCCGGTTTTCATCCCAGGAGCCGCCTCGCACCACACGCTGACGGCTACGCTCCGGTCCATCAAGATTGCCTTTGGCATAGAGTTCACGGATTGCATTGGGGGTATACCAGGTGGCTGTCCACTCTCCGGCATTGCCATGCATGTCATGGAGTCCATAGCCGTTTGCCGGTCGGCTGCCGACGGCCCATGTAGCATCCGTCCAGCACCCATCGGGCTCTTGATCGGACTGCTGGGGGCTGACCTCATCAAGGATGGCCTCTTTGCAGCTGACACGATCCCCCCAGGGAAAGGCGGTCACACTATCGGCACGGGCAGCCTTTTCCCATTCCGCCTCTCTGGGCAGTCTGCCTCCCTGGGTGGTGCAATACGCAACGGCCTGACTCCAGTCAATACAGTTGACGGGGTGCTGTTCGCGGTCTGGATGATCGAAGTTGCAGTATTGGTTTCTGTTGTTATCCAGCGGGCGGGTACAGTGGCCATTGGCTATACAGTTGCGATACTCGGCGACGGTCACCTCATATTTGTCGATGTTGAAGGCCGGAACATAAACTGCAATCCCTCCCGGTTTGCCTTCATCGCCATCACAGCGCTCGTCATTCTCGGAACAGCCCATATTGAAATTGCCTGCAGGAATCTGAACCGGCTCCCTGGCCAGGGCCAACCCACTACTCAGCATGAAAACCAATACAATGATTAAGCGTGACATCGACTCCTCCTGATGGAACACCAAGCGATATGGATGGGGATAATCTATCACAGGTTATAGGCTCATTGGCCCACCCCTTTGCAGTCCAGCTTCTGGAAGTTGTTCTTTGCGATGCTCCGCTGCTGTTCGTCCGAGTTGGAACTCCCTCCGGTATGGAGAACATTCCTGAGTGCAGCGTCTACCGCTTTATCGAAAACCCGTCCCAGCATGAAGTCCGGTGAGGGGCCCTCCAGAACCTGCAGCATCTTTTGGGGGACCTTTTTCGAGAAATCACCCTTGGTGATCTTTCCAGCCTGCGCGGCATGGATGAACTGATGTCCCAGGGTATATCCATGCAGAAACAGTCTCGCCTGTTCCTGATGGTTGCCGCTCTTTCCCGCCAGTGCAGAGCATCCAAAGGATTTCCAGGTTGTTTTACCCATCGCAGCAAAGGCGGAGGAGTCGGATGCCAGTGCCGTGTTTCCCGTGATCAGCAGAGTCAGAAGAGGCCATAGGGCAGCCGTCATCTTCTTGGTATGCATTGT
>CAYFOR010000173.1:0-4291 GCA_964344785.1 uncultured Piscirickettsiaceae bacterium | reverse complement strand
GTTGGAATGACGGCCTCGCTTCAGGGCCATTTCATATTGGACAAGACTGGTATTTGCAATCTGTTTGGGTTGCGCGTTAGAGTACTATGGCAATACCAAAGGAAAATAATCAGGATAAGGAGAGAGTAATGAAGATTAAATTGGTACTGGCAGCCGCTGTAGCAAGCGCAGGCCTCAGCATGGGCTCGGTCTCAACAGCATCTGCCAACAGTTTCGTCACCATCGGCACTGGTGGTGTCACCGGTGTCTACTACCCGACCGGTGGAGCAATTTGCCGACTGGTCAACAAGGGGCGTAAGACCCACAATATCCGCTGTTCGGTAGAGTCTACGGGTGGTTCAGTCTATAACCTCAATACCATCCGCGCCGGTGAACTCGACATGGGGATTGCCCAGTCCGACTGGCAGTTCCACGCCTACAATGGCAGTAGCAAGTTTGCCGACAAGGGGGCGAATAAAAGCCTGCGCGCGCTCTTCTCGGTTCACCCCGAGCCATTCACCGTCGTTGCCCGTGTCGACTCCGGCATCAAGACCTTCGCGGATCTCAAAGGCAAGCGTGTCAATATCGGTAACCCCGGTTCCGGGCAGCGCGGCACCATGGAGGTGGTGATGGATGCAATGGGGTGGAAGAAGAGTGATTTTGCCCTCGCCTCCGAGCTGAAGGCGGCCGAGCAGTCCAAGGCACTGTGTGACAACAAGGTCGACGCTATCGTCTACACTGTGGGTCACCCGAATGGCTCCATCAAGGAGGCAACCACCTCCTGTGATACCCGTCTGGTCTCTGTAACCGGTACCGCCATCGACAAGCTGATAGCCGATAACGACTACTACCGTGTAGCGACCATTCCTGGCGGGATGTACCGTGGTAACGCCAATGACACCCAGACCTTCGGTGTGGGAGCAACTTTCGTCACCTCCACCAACCTGCCGAACGAGACCGGTTATCAGGTTGTGAAGGCAGTATTCGAGAACTTCGATGGCTTCCGCAAGCTGCATCCGGCATTCAACCATCTCGACAAGAAGCAGATGGTGAAGGATGGCCTCTCTGCTCCGATCCATGCGGGTGCAATGAAGTACTACAAAGAGGTGGGATTGCGTTAAGCTCACCTTCAGCTGAAAAGAGAGAGGGCGGTTCAACCGCCCTCTTTCTGTTTGCACGATCTATTTTTTGAGTTGATATGACCCAACCACAAACGGTTATCGATCAGATTGAGGAGGCGGATAGCGGTACCCGCCATCCGCTTGGCCCAACCGGCACCCTGTTACTGTTGGTCGCTCTGGGCTGGTCACTGTTTCAGCTCTGGTACGCCTCACCACTCCCCTTTATATTTGGTATCGGTGTCTTTAATGATACCGAGGCACGGGCCATCCACCTCGCCTTTGCGCTGCTGCTCACCTTCTGCGCCTTCCCGGCCAGTCGACAGTCACCCACGAACTATATTCCCTGGCACGATTGGCTCTTTGCTCTGTTGGGCGCCGCCTCGGCACTCTACCTGGTGCTCTTCTACGAGGCGCTGGCCGACCGCTCCGGGGCTCCGATCACTGCTGATCTGGTTATTGCCGTGGCCGGCATGTTGCTACTGCTGGAGGCGACACGGCGTGCACTGGGCTGGCCACTGGTGATCGTGGCACTGGTCTTCCTCACCTACACCTTCGGTGGCCCCTACATGCCGGAGGTGATCGCCCACAAGGGGCAGAGCCTGACCAAGGTGCTCTCCCACCAGTGGCTCACCACCGAAGGGATCTTCGGGGTCGCGTTGGGGGTATCGAGCAGCTTCGTCTTCCTCTTTGTCCTCTTCGGTGCGCTGCTGGAGCAGGCGGGTGCCGGCAACTACTTTATCCGTACCGCCTTTGCCTTGTTGGGCCATATGCGCGGCGGCCCGGCCAAGGCAGCGGTGGTCGCCTCGGCCACCACCGGGCTGATCTCCGGCTCTTCAATCGCCAATGTCGCCACCACCGGTACCTTCACCATTCCGCTGATGAAGCGGGTCGGCTTCCCCGGTACCAAGGCGGGGGCAGTCGAGGTGGCAGCATCGACCAACGGCCAGCTCACCCCGCCGGTGATGGGGGCAGCCGCCTTCCTGATGATCGAATATGTCGGCATTTCCTATCTGGAAGTGATCCAGCATGCGCTGCTACCGGCGCTGATCTCCTACATCGCGTTGCTCTACATTGTCCATCTGGAGGCACTCAAGGCCGATATGCAGGGGCTGCCGCGTCGCACCCACTCCACGCTGCTGCAGAAGCTGACTACCACTGCTGCGGTGGTCACGCTGTTCTGCCTGATCGGCCTGTTTGTCTACTATGGGATCGGTTGGGTACGTGATCTGGCTGGGGCCTATGCGATGGCCTGGATTGTTGCTGCCGTGGTTGCCGCCTATGTCGGACTGCTCGCGATCGCCGCACGTTACCCCGATCTGGAGCCGGATGATGGGGCCGAATCGCTGGCGCAGATCCCGGAGACAGGGCCGACAGTGAAGGCGGGACTCCACTTTCTGCTGCCAATTGTGGTGCTGATGTGGTGCCTGATTGTCGAGCGCTTCTCTCCAGCCCTCTCCGCCTTCTGGGCGACGCTGCTGATGATCGGTATTGTGCTGACCCAGCGCCCGATCCTCTCCTGGTTGCGTGGCAACTATCAGTCGACAGCATGGAAACAAGGGGGCGTAGCCTGTATCGATGGGTTGATCCATGGTGCGCGCAATATGGTCGGGATTGGTGTTGCCACTGCGGCCGCCGGTATCGTGGTCGGTACGGTCACGCTTACTGGCATTGGTCAGGTGATGATTGAGTTTGTCGAGTTCATCTCCGGCGGTAATCTGCTGTTGGCACTCTTCTTTACTGCACTGATCTGCATCATTCTCGGTATGGGATTACCGACAACCGCCAACTATATTGTGGTTTCCACCCTGATGGCTCCCGTGCTGGTGGCGATTGCGGCGACCCACGGTCTGATTGTGCCACTGATTGCGATCCACATGTTTGTCTTCTACTTCGGCATTCTGGCTGATGATACGCCCCCGGTGGGATTGGCTGCCTTCGCCGCTGCGGCCATCGCCAAAAGTGACCCCATCCGTACCGGTATCCAGGGCTTCGCCTATGATATTCGTACTGCGATCCTCCCTTTCCTCTTTATCTTCAATACCCAGCTGTTGATGATCAATGTCGGTGGCTGGTTCGAGTTTCTTCTGGTGGTCAGCAGTGCGGTGGTGGCAATGCTGCTGTTTGCCGCAGCAACCCAGGGCTACTGGCTGGTGCGCAGCCGTCGCTGGGAATCTCTGCTGCTGCTGTTGGTCGCTTTTACCCTGTTCCGTCCCGGCTACTGGTGGGATCAGATCTATCCCCCTTATGAGACTGTTGCCGCAACCGAGCTGTTCACCGTTGCCGAGCGTACGGCGGATGAAGGGGCGCTGCAGCTTGCCGTTGCCGGGTATACGCTGGAGGGGGATTATGTCGAGAAACAGGTACTGTTGCCATTGAAGGCGGGAACGGATGGCAGGGCACGTCTCTCCGATGCCGGGCTGGAGATTCGTCAGGAGGGAGAGAAGATGGTCACCGATATGGTGATGTTTGGCAGTCCGGCACAATTGGCAGGGCTCGACTTTGACTGGGAGATACGCTCGCTGCAGGTGGAGGCAGAGCGCCCGGCCAAGCAGTGGATGTTTATCCCTGCGTTACTGTTGCTTGGATTCATCGCCATGACGCAGCGTAAGCGTATTCTGTAATCCAGAGGGCGGTTTTGGGGAACTGGCAGGCTCCCGGATTGAGCTTCTATGTGGGGCTGCTGTGTGCATATGAGCCTCACGTAGCAGCAACGCATCTCCATCCAAGGTAATCTCGCCACCGGAGAGAATTCAGTGATTACTTTACGGCGTTTCAGGAGGGAAAATTCAATCGGGGGCAATGGTACCATCCGTTGCCCCTCAATCGCTCAAGTCCTTCAGCTACCATCAAACCGGGAAGCTGTTGTGGTCAAGTATCCAAATGGAGGACAGCTTATCTATTTGAATATGTAGCGCCTTCCGTGGCATCCCTTTTAAAAGGAATCAGAACACGATACAGAATATTGATATCAATAGGCTTGCTCAAGTGGTCGTTCATTCCCACTTTCAGAGCCTTTTCCCGGTCCTCTTTCATCGCATTCGCTGTCATTGCAATAATCGGCAACTCCTGAGATGAATAGTGGTAACGAATTTGCTGAGTGGCCTGATACCCATCCATTATCGGCATTTGGATATCCATTAATTCTACTTTGTCAGATTGTTATCATAAGAAAACAGTCTGTTACGGTATAA
>CAYFOR010000172.1:0-4301 GCA_964344785.1 uncultured Piscirickettsiaceae bacterium | reverse complement strand
TATACCGTAACAGACTGTTTTCTTATGATAACAATCTGACAAAGTAGAATTAAGCTGTATGGGTAATATATACGCTAATTGCGTAGTACGCTAAAAGAGTATAGAATATTGATATGGTATTCGTAGAGCTACCTCTATTCAATAAGCATGTTTCATTCACTGATGAGGAACTGAGAGCACTGCAGAACGAGATCGTCATCAACCCCGAGTGTGGCGCATTGATTCCCGGTAGTGGTGGCCTGCGAAAACTAAGGGCTGGATTTGATGGAAGAGGTAAGCGTGGTGGAGCAAGAGTGATCTACTACGTACAGATTTCAGAATCTGTCTGCTATCTGCTGCTTGCCTATCCGAAGAATGTTCAAGACAACCTGACACCAGAACAAGCCAGACAGCTCAAAAAACTGATTAGCGAGGTAATGAATGATGGATAACGAATTCTTCAATGATCTGCTCACCAGCGTCCAGGATATGGGTAAGCATGCAGCGGGCAAGACCGTAGAGGGAGCAAAGATTACAGAGATCCCAGATGTGGACATTAAGGCCTTACGGGAACGCATCGGGGCTTCTCAAGCGGTATTTGCCTCACTGATTGGAGTCTCAAAGCGAACCTTGGAAAACTGGGAGCAGCACCGTGTTTCACCTTCTGGCCCAGCACGTGCCCTCTTGAAGATACTGGATGCTGACCCAGAGGGTGCAATGCGCGCGCTACATGCTTGAGAACTGCAGCACATAACCGAGTATAGCAGGGCCTAGGGTAGCTCCCGAAAAGCAGCCCCTTCAACTGCCTGACCCTGCTTCTTTATTTGAAGAATGACGCTTTGAAGAGGTGTTGCCGTGAACTATTTGGCCAAGACAATTCGAGATCATTTATCTGAAGGAGACTCAGTTCCAGAGCTGGCAAATGAAATAGAAAGCAATGGAGTGGTCTTCATTGATGACTGGGGAAGGATTAAAAAGGGAGATGAGCAAACGGTAAGAGTCCTTATGCTAGAGCTGGCTGAGTACAGGGAGCAGCAAATTCATGAACGTGGAATTGACGCTTACAGACCGCCATTTCCAGGAGAAACCTTCGAAGATATTGTGGAGAAATATTGGAGAGACTATCCATTTGATGATGAACACATGAGAACCTGCGGGCTATACAGTACCCATAAGAGCCAATTTACAGAGAAAACTGAAAGCCCTTTTGTACCAGTCAAACCAACACAAAAAGCTGCAGAAATTGATGCAATCATCCGAGGTGACGCGGAACCTGCGTATCTTGCTTATCTAGAAGAGGACGGGGAGCTACCAGGCTTTTTACAAGGATTCCAAAAAAGCACCCTGTCCTTGCTGTCAACTGAGGCTATTGAGAAACATAAACTCCAGCATGAGACACTGAGAGAATGGCGAGCCAACAAAGAGAAGTTTTACGAAGAGAATAGGTTTAAATTTACCGAATTCTTTCTAATGGACTCATGGTCAACGCATGAAGGACTCATGTTTTTAAATGATATTGACCCGACAGGTGCAGAGATTGAGTGGGATTATGAAAATTACATGGGAGCGCTGATTGACTCCCCAAAAATCCACAACGCCAATTTGCTATCAACAAGTGGTAGCTTCTATGACATCCCTTGCACATCACACATACACCAAGAAATTGAAGAGGTCATGCAGCATGAGGCAAAAGGCTACCGTCCAGAAGTTTTACTAGATGACCCTGAAGTTATTAGAAAAGATAAAATCCTGAAAACCGTAACCGCACAATTGGCTATAGCGAAAAAGATATGGGACAGCAATCTGGACCACACAAAAGACCGTTACCCCGTAAGCTACATTCTTGAGTGGGCAGAAGCAAAGGGTATCTATGTTCCCTGGAAAGACTGGGCTATTGAGCATGATTTCTGGCCCCTGCAGAAAACTACTGAACCGCAACAAGAAGAAAGCCCCAAGAGAACAAAAACCTTACTGATGATGCTGGCAGGAGCATATAAAGCATCAGGCATTGACTGGAATGAGCGTGGCATTGCTCAGAAAATCCAAGCCCAGGTAGACAAAGCTGGCGGCGAGATCAAGGAACTCCAGACCATACGAAATGCTCTCAAGGAGATAGATTCAGCTCTAAATTAATTTAGGGGATTTCCCCTAAACAAAAGGGGATTTCCCCTCTTTGGCTCTTTTTGTTGCATAGATTAGGCGTCACCCAACCAAACGGAGTGACAACAATGCAGCAACCCAATCACGACAAGCAACGCTTCAATAATGCTGAAGCAGCAGACTATATCGGAGTAGACCCTGGAACACTCGCCAACTGGCGTACCAGCGGCAAGAACTCAATCCCCTACTACAAGTTCGGATCAGGGCCACAGGCACGTATTCGGTATGACAAAGCCGATCTTGATGCCTTTCTAGCCAACAGCAAAGTAGCCGCCTAACCCATAGAAAAACCCCGGCACCATTCCAAGGTAGTCACCGGGGCTTTTGGAGATTTCCGAGAATGAGTATACCAAATACCCCGAACACTCCGCTGATGGAGGTGTTCAAATCCGTAACCACCACCCCACAGAAGTTTGTTCAGTCTCTGCATGATGCCGGTTATTCACTGGTCAAGAGCACAGAACTGGAGGAACACCGCCGCCGGATCACAGCAGCACCAGTCAGCAGGAATTACCCCATCAATGAGGCAGTACCCCGCCTTCATGATCTTGGTGTAGCTGAAATGAAGGTTGTCCGCTTTCTGGTAAAGCCTGGAACCGAGCTGACCACGATCACGGCCCACGAGTTGATTGATGTAGAGCATCTGCCTACCAAGCTGAGCCTGATCCACGAAACCATTGGAGTCTATGCGCAGCGTGAACGGGATGAGAACAACTTCAACCGCTACTCGCTATCTGATGAGGACCGGGAGTACCTGACAGCGATTCTGAAGGCTGACGGGAGACTGAAAGGTGATTGATCTCAATACTCCCCAAGGATGCAGGCATTTCATCATAGACCGCCGTTACTCGTGCCGAGTTGTGCTGAAGACTGTAGACCGCGCCACGGACATCAATCAGCGCGACAGGAGGGCTATCCGGCTGTTTCGGGAGACAGATAACCCCATCCTCAAACGCCGCGCCGATGTACTGGAGAAGAGAATCAGGGAGCGTAACCACCTGATGGAGTCCATCAATCAGAATCTGCTGGAGTGGGGCCGAGAACTGATGGAGCTTTCCCTGCATATTGACCACCACCTCTCTCAAGGGGAGATACTGGACCTGCTCAATGTCAATACTGCTGATAGGCACCAGGTTTCACCAGAGGATGGAGTAATTGAGGTTGCCTATGTGCGTGGGCTGGAGGATTCCGCCATGTACCGGGACTGCGATTTGAAACAGGGCCCACTGGCAAGGGCGATAACCCGATTCATGCAGCATGAACTGCTCCACAATGATGAGCTACAGAAATCAGCAACTGATTATCTCTTTGGTAAAGGGGGCATGCTCGAGTTTGCGCCCATGTACCAGCAGAACGAGAACGGCGAAATGGTACGGGTACCACCACCTCTCCGGTTGGCTGATGAGTGCGATGCCCTGACCACAGGGGGTGCCGCATGAGTAACGATTTCGTCATCCGCACCCCTGATGGAGAGGCGGTCACCACTAGTCTGCTGGTTGCCGAAAAGTTCAATAAGCGGCATGACACCGTAATCAGGAAGATTGAAAACCTGTCTCAGGAGACTTTTACTCGCCTCAAAATTGCGGTGAGTGATTACGTGGATCAATCCGGTAAAGCCAACAAGATGTACCTGCTCAACCGCGATGCGTTCTCATTCGTTGCCATGGGGTTCAC
Source organism: uncultured Piscirickettsiaceae bacterium (assembly GCA_964344785.1). GTDB lineage: Bacteria > Pseudomonadota > Gammaproteobacteria > Thiopontia. The sequence goes on along the minus strand of CAYFOR010000172.1, from coordinate 488 downwards.
CGGAAAGAAGGCCGATCAATGGAAGCTCGCCTTCATTGATGGCTTCAACCGGATGGAACAACACCTTCGCAACATGATCAGTCTGGAGTGGCAAGAACACCGCTCAAAAGCTGCACTCCAATACCAGGTGATGAGTGACACCCTGCATGAAGTACGCAAGCTGCACGGAAAACCCACCAAGCCACACCACTATGCCAATGAATCCAGATTAGTGAATTGGGCGCTGACGGGCCATTTCCAGAAGGTGGAGCGTGACAGCCTCAGTGAGGGGGATCTGGAGATACTGGCTGAACTGGAGATGTACAACGCCGCTCTGATTGGTGCCGGACATGATCGGGAAACACGGAAGGTGCTGTTGAAAAATCGTTATGAAGAGTCAAAGCAGGAACTTCTGGAGATTGCGCCATGAAGCAACCAACTGTTACGACAAGTTCCAGTCTATTCCAATCCATAAATGGCCCTGAACAGAGAGGGTAAGAGTGAGTTCC
>CAYFOR010000171.1:0-4313 GCA_964344785.1 uncultured Piscirickettsiaceae bacterium | reverse complement strand
GGAACTCACTCTTACCCTCTCTGTTCAGGGCCATTTATGGATTGGAATAGACTCTCGATTACAAGGTAGAGTCACGATCAGAAGAGTGCATATCATTCAACAATCAGATGATTCAGGGTGATCCCCAACAGTTGTCCATCTTCAAAGGTGATTCCGTGTGGCGCAAAGGTGGAGATGGTTTCTGTTCGTCCACTCAATGCGGCAACCTGGCTCATGTCCTGACTCCAGAAAGGGACCAGTGCATTTTTGATTTTGGAGGGTGGCTGTCTTCGGACGATTGAAATATACCGTATATCCGGGTGCGGCTGTCGGTTCAGCCAGTGCAATAGTGTTCCGGGTTTGGCTAGAGTAAGCCCCTTGATCATTGGTCGTGATCGTCGCAGCTCTTTATATTTATCATTTGCCAACATCTTGGGGACAAAGCGGAATGGATAGGGAAGCGTCGCAAGGTCATACGCCAGATCGGCATAGGGGCTGCCCAGATGCGGAGATGCAATGGTAATCACAGCCCGCAGATTTGGAATCTGGTTTCGTACCGCCGTCATTCGACTGACGACCCCTCCAGCAGAGTGCCCAATCAGGTAGATCGATTCTTCCGGATGGTTATACATGATCGTATCTACAACCTGTTCCAATAGCTCTGCCTGCTGCTCCAATGGAATCAGAGTAGGGATATCTGCCAGATAGAGCAGACGATTTCCGCGTGGTTCACGCAGAGGTTTTGAGATCAATGTGCCCGTCGGGCCACCGGGTTGCACTCGTCCGGCCCGCTCCCATCCCAGATCCGACAGTGCATTGACTGCACCGGTACGCTCCCATGAACTGCTGCTGCCAAGCAAACCGTGCAGTAAAACTGCAATTTCGGCCTTGGCAGGCAGCGAAAACAGCATCAGAAATATCGCTACTATGGAAGCTGGTTGAATTCTGATCATGGATAGATCATTCACTCTTTTTCGATCGGCGTCAACCATTCAGATTCAGGCATCTCATTACATTTGCGGTGGTCCGAACAGCAACCTCTTCCAATGGTTGATTACGTAGATCAGCAACCACCTGAGCAATGGCGGGGATCTGTTCCGGTGAATTCCGTTCACCTCTGGCCCAGACCGGCGGCAAATCGGGCGCATCTGTCTCCAGTACCAATGACTCCAGTGGTAGATGCTCAACGGTACGCCTCAGTTTGAGTGCATTTTTACGCGTAACGACTCCTCCAACTCCAATCAGAAAACCATAACCAAAGTACTGCCTGGCCTGTTCCAGGCTACCGCTGAAAGCGTGAACAATCCCGCCATATGGATAGTGGCGGACGAGATTCAACACCTGCTGATGAGCCTTTCGAACATGGAGCAGCAGCGGCAACTTGAACTGCTCCGCCAGATCGACCTGTTGTTGAAAAAGATCAAGCTGCTGCTTTTGATCACTATGGTCATGATAAAAATCAAGTCCAATCTCACCGATAGCAACAACATCCCGACTGCTATCGAGTTGTGCCTCCAGCAGGCTGACAGCACTAGCGGAGTGGTTTTTCAAGAAAAGAGGGTGAAGACCCAGCGCAATATGGAGCTGAGGAAACTGATGGCCCAAATCAATCGCGCGCGACCATTGGGAAACCTCGGTTCCTGGCACAACAATATCCGAGACCAGCAGTGATCTGCAGTTTTCCAGAATCTTGTGTCGATCTTCATCGAAGACCTCAAAGTCAATATGACAGTGAGAGTCGATGAAGTGGTAGGGAGATAGAGGCATCACATCAGGTTTTCTTTACTTTCGCCATAGTGAAGTAGATTGTTCGTCGTCTACGCACGTATAATACCCGCCTTGTCGCAATGCGAGCGTGGTGGAATTGGTAGACACGCCAGATTTAGGTTCTGGTGCCGCAAGGTGTGAGAGTTCGAGTCTCTCCGCTCGCACCATTAAATCATTTAAAAACAATCACATACTAAGAATTATCTGCGAGTGTCTGGAGGCGGACAGTTGTTGATACGGTTTGCAGGCATGTCGAACGTTTTCTCAGGAGTATATGAATTCCGGCTTGAGCCCGACTGGCAAGCTAAGCTGTCTGTTTTTCCATATCAGAATTCGAAGCTCACGAGCATGATTGTCTCATGCCAATCTCTGCAGGTGTCGGATTTGAACTGCGAAAATAGGTAATGACTTTTTTGGTGTTGGTCGGTAATGCCTACTTTTGATAGGTGGGGATGGATATGACGGGTTTTGATCGTCAGCTGAACATTGAGTGCAGGGAACCCGCAATCAATATCTTGACTCAGTAACCGTTACTGGGCGGTGTAGTCGGAAGGTATGTACCAGATTATGGTTTTCTTCCATGCCAGATCCAGACCACACGAGCAAGGATGCGCAGATGCCGACTGGAATTATTCAACGGATGGGTAATGGGTTCATAGACTTGGTGGTCGGAGAGAATCCGGATACCCTGATCTACACTCTGCAGGCGCTTGATCATCAACTCATTATCCAGTGAGATGAAATAGACCCCATCCCCCAATTTTTCATCGACTGACTGCACCAGAACCAGATCGTCTTCGTGGATAGTGGGCTGCATGGAATCACCGACAGCAGTGAGGATATGCAGCTGTTCCATGGAGCCACTAATGCCGACGTGTTGTCTCAACCAGTTCTGCTTAAGCACGGTGTACTCCAGAACATGGTCATCATGCAGGAGATAACCCTGAGCATCAGGCACCTGGATATCATGGATTGGGATACGAATATGCGCTGATGACGATGATGCATGTGGGTCATAGGTTCCATAAACGTCCGACACAATAGAGGGCGTAACAGAAGGTACATCAGAGTACGTGTATGCCGGGCTTGCAAGTCCCCAGTGTTCCGGATCGGCAACATCGGAAAAATAGGCCCATAGTTCCGGTAGTTTATCTTTTGATATTCGTCCAGTCTTGACCCACCCATCAACCGACGGTGCCTGTATACCGAAGTGTCTGGCTACTTCAGCCTTGCTCACGCCTTTACGTGCGATGGCTTCACCAATTGCGGCACCCAACTCTTTTCCCTTAAGCATTGCCTAATTCCAGCAGATAACATCACGTTAGGCAATAACTTGACACAGACATAGCCAATGCCTTATTTTGTAATGATGAACAGGTCAGAAGAGTTGATTCGAGCATGTGAGATTGTCGGCAGTCAGAGCGCGTTGGCAAAGATGATTGGGATTAAGCCGCCATCACTGCGGCAATGGATCATCTTCAAAAGGCCCATTCCCGTTGGCCGGTGTGTCCAGATATCGCAGGCGACGGGCTGGCGGATAACCCCGCATGACTTGCGGCCGGATACATTCAGGAACCCGTGGGATGGCCTGCCTGAAGATATGGCCCGGGAGCTGTTATGTGACATTGAGTGATTGGATACGGTTTTGGTTGTTGCAGATAGAGGCAAAAGGTCAGATCGATTGATATTGCACCGTTTATGTTGGGGTGCTTCATGTTTTGTCTGGGGCTGAAGGCCTCGTGACAGGTATTGAACGGATACCTGTTGTTGATCAGACACAGGTGAATTCTGTAGAGGGTACTGATGTGCTCCGTGCTGCTCAGCGTTGTCTGTTCGTGCATCGTGCGCTTCATGCATCCCACTGTATGACACATGAATGATCTGTACTACGTCGAAAATTGGAGATTTTAACGAGATGAATATTTCAGATGCGGCGTACAAAATGGCGCATGAATATCCTGGAGGGGCAACTGCACTCGCTGCCAGGATGGGCATTTCAAAGCATGTGTTGAACAACAAGCTCAATCCCCATCAGCAGAGTCACAAACTGAGTCTGCAGGAGGCGGAAGCGCTCAGTATCCTTACCGATGATGATCGGATTCTCCGTGCCTTCGCCCAGTCGATGGGGCAGGTCTGCTTCAGAATGGAGATTGACTATTCGGCAACCGGTAACAAAGAGTTGTTCCGGTCATTGTCAGAGATGATGAGCGAGCTGGGCAGGTTCGCCGAAACCCTGCGCAGTTCACTGAACGACCACCGCATCAGTCGGGAGGAGATGAATGCCCTGTCTGACCATATCCATCAATTGCGAACGGTAGAGCAGGAAATCCTGAATCGGGTCAGTGTGGCCTATGAGGGTGGTCTCTATGTGGATTGAACACCGGAATAATGGCGGCAATGGGCGAGCAGACATAACCGCATGCAGAACAGAGCCATATCCGGCAATTCCCGGTTATAGGCTCACCATCATCCACACCACACTGATTGCACTGGATGACGTCGTTACAGCTCTTAGCCCGCATATCTCACCACTGGAGTAGAAAAAGGCTGTTTTTCATGGCATAAAG
>CAYFOR010000170.1:0-4326 GCA_964344785.1 uncultured Piscirickettsiaceae bacterium | reverse complement strand
GAACTCACTCTTACCCTCTCTGTTCAGGGCCATTTATGGATTGGAATAGACTATAGCGCTTTCCCCATGTAGGCAACTGATTCCGCCGTTTGCAGCCGATAGAGTCTATCCGATATGCTTATATCCGACATATTGGTCAGGAGACGGGCAGCCATGAAAGATCCTTACACTATCCTCATCGTTGATGACACCCCCTATGTCATCACACTATTGATTGAACTGCTCAGCAACGAATACGAGATCAAGGTTGCCAACAGTGGTATCAATGCAATTCGGGTTGCATCGACACAACCACCTCCAGATCTGATTCTCCTCGATATCATGATGCCGGAGGTGGATGGTTATGAAGTTTGCAGACAGTTGAAAACCGAGCCGCAGACCCGGAATATACCGATCATCTTCCTGACCGCCATGGGGGAAATAGAGGATGAACAGAAAGGGTTGTCGCTAGGTGCCGTTGACTACATTCATAAACCGATCTCCCCGCCAATCCTCAAGGAGCGTATCAAGACCCACCTGCTGTTGAAAGAGGCGAATGAGACGCTCAAAAGCCAGAATGAGGAACTGGAACAGCGTGTACAGAAACGCACACAACAGCTGGTAGAACTGCAGGATGCAACCATCTTCTCCATGGCGGCGATGGCAGAAACCCGTGACCCGGAGACCGGCAACCACATCCGCCGTACCCAGTACTACGTCAAGGCACTGGCGGAACAGCTATGCAAAGACCCACTCTACAGTGATGACCTGACCAACGAGAAGGTTGAACTGATCTTCAAGTCAGTCCCGCTACACGATATCGGCAAGGTAGGTATACCGGAACATATTCTGATCAAGGAAGGAAAACTGACTGAAGAAGAGTTCAAGATCATGAAGCAGCACACCACCTATGGGTCCGACATCATCGCCTCTGCCGAACAGCGGGTTTCACAAGACAATGATTTCCTCCTCCATGCCCGGGAGATTGCAATCGCCCACCACGAGCGCTGGGACGGCACAGGTTACCCCAACCATCTCAAGGGTGACCAGATTCCAACCTCTGCCCGCCTGATGGCCATTGCCGATGCCTATGATGCACTGATCAGTGATCGAATGTACAAACCCGGCCTCTCCCATGAATCTGCAATGTCAATCATCAAGGAAGGCAGTGGTGCCCATTTTGACCCGGTAGTCACGGACGCATTTTTGATGATCGGGGACAAGATAAAAGCGATTGCTGCCGAATACCCCGATGTGAAGAGTCAGTCTTTTTATGCGTTGTAGAAATACAGGCCATTACTGATATCAGCGGAAAGGCTTCGCCCCTCAAACACACCCATCAAATAGAGCAGTAAACACTATCGTTAGAGAGGCGTTACTCAGCCGCAGATCGAGTTGTTATGTGGTACCCATTCCAATACGCCGCATCTACTCCAACAAGCCCAAGGTGACCAACAATTACAGTGAAATATTCAATGTTTCCACCATCTCAATGGCTAACTGTACAAAGTGCTTTTCATCAAAGGCAGGCAATAGATCAAAGTGTTGCTTGGGCAGTTCACTGGAGTGGAGTTTCTTGACCTTTTTTGAAAACACCTCGTCCCCATGATGGTCATGAATGACCACCCAAAATGAAAGCCCTCTGGTATACAGAACGGAGGTTGCACTGGAACCATTGGACTTTCTGAGCCCCTTGTCCACCTTGATACTCACACGATAATCCACATCAAGATCGTCAAAGGAGAGCATATTCCAGACTCGCGTGCTCTGGAAGCGATTGGCCAGTCCTTGCGAAAGGGCGTCATTGCTCTTGTAGGGCAACACCGATATCGACTCAGGTACGACCTCCGATAGTGCTGAGGTGACCACATTGCCCCAGAAATCTCGTTTCAGCAAGGCTTCTGCACCAATCCCTCCAAACCTCTCCTTCGAAAACTCAGAGAACGCAATATCGCTGACACGAACACGCTTGCGTGTCATCCTCTCTCGAAATGACTTGCTTGCAACCTTCTTGCGAAATACCTCAACCAAACCATCATTTTCGATATAGAGCGCCTCAATAAAGAGGTCTGTTAATGCCGCCACATCCCCTTTTGTAGAAACCCCGGATCTGGAGATGCGAAACGGGAAACTGTAGAGCAGATCAATGGTTCCCGCTTCAGCGATGGTAAGCACTTGTGCGCTGGCAAAGAGATAGGCGGTGACGTGCTCCTTCTGCTGATCCAAGCCACTGGGAATACGATTGACAAACTCCTTGTCTATCGACACCAGAAAGATCAACCCACCTCCAAGTTCATCAAGATCAATCAGGGTATTCTGGTCCAGTAGTAACCCCTCTCCTTTATAACTCTCTTCGATTACCTTTACGAAACTCGAAGTCAGCTCTGAAAAACCGCCCGAACCTCGAATTGCCGATGAGGCAAATGGAAACAGCGTCTTCACGTCAGCAGCAGGACATGAGAAGCCAAGCCCGCCCCAGACCACACCATGCCCTTCAGTACTGAAGCTCGCATAGAGTGATGGGGTAATTGCTACACTGCCCAGCGCCCCAATAAATGTTCTACGGTCCATCAGAGGTCATCCATCAACTGTTCATCCGAGACCGTCGGTGTTATTACCCCAACACTATTGGCATACTGAACCGAAGCTATGGTGACATTGCATGAATCACGGAAATATTGATTCACATACTCACCATATTCGATGGCATCCTGAAAATTACTCCCGAGAAACGAGAGTGCCAGTCTTCCCTGGAGAGATACCAATTCACGGTGATTCTCCAGCCGTTTGCGGTTGGCCTCCTCAAACTTTTCTCTGGAAGACTCGTCCAGAACCAGGTTGGAGTTGAGATGCTTCATAATGATCTCTTTCGACTCACTATTTTGTGATGAGTAGATCTCAATCAAGTTATCCCGCCCTTCTGCCTCCCCCTGCATCAGGCCACCTGTCACCTGAAGGTTCTTGATTTCATCACTGGCACCAATCGCCTCAGCCACCAGCTGATTAATCTCATGACCCGTACGCATCAGCCCCTCTGCATCCTCTTTTAAATTTGCCGATCTTTCCGATCTGCGCTTTTTGTTCAACGAGGCCTGCATCTCTCTGCTGCTATTCAAAAGACTACGATACATCTCTGCATCCAGCCAGTCAGGAACATTTTCCAGAGCCCATAAAATGGTGTCATTACGTAGAACCACTCCGCTACCACGGGCTATATAGTTGGAGAATGTTTCGATGTTCTCTTCAACCATGTCACCATGAAGGTACATTCTTGCCAACATGGTGGAAGCCAATCCCGAGTGTTTCAGCCCTGCATCCTTCAATAAAATCACGATATCTGACTGATCCTTTAACAGATCACGATACTGCATCATGATCAATGCCAGCAACGTCTTTACCGAAGTACGATCACTTGCCTGCTCATCGAAAAAGTTGTCTGTCGCCTCAACGTAGGTTGAGGCATGCTCGCTATCATGAACCACCTGAGCCAGTATGGATAGCGATGGATTTCTCTTGAATGCCCGTCCCAACTTGACTGCATAGGGGTTTTGCAGGTCACGGATCAGGAAGTCGGTCAGTTGATTGTGCGCTCCCTCCCACCAGACATTGATCCCTCTGTCGAGCCTCCGGTCAAAGTCGTTATCCACTTTGAAGTACTTGCTTACAATGACATCATCTGACTGGCCCAACACCTTTTTCTGGTATGGATCACCATAAACGCCCCTGCAAGAGTTCTCAATCCAGCGCTCGGTTGAATTTCTAGGTTCAAAGCGTCTCGCCATGCTGTTTCCAGCAGGCTGACTGTCACTCCCTACGGAACCCTCTGCATCGCTACTATTACCGTCGCTTGCCTGACTGGTTCCACTAAGGGTATCCCCAATGCCAGTTGCGAATCCATCCACCGCCTTGCCGAAGTCAGAGAAGAACCCCGCATGAGATGAGGCGGCAACCACAAACAGAAATACACCTGCTGAAATATTTTTAAATGTCATCCAGAAAATCCTCGTTCTTTTTTCTGATCGATTTCTTGATCGCCTTCACAGAGCGTTTCTGCTTAACGGCTACGATCTGCTTTTGAGTGAATTTCTCCGGATCGACCTTCTCCAGAGAGCCTTCAAGGATTTTCACTTCGGTCAGTGTTGGTGAGGTACGAATCACCTCTCCCTTGGCAAAGGAGACCAGAGGTGCGCTTAGGGGGTCTCCGGTGTAGGGATCAAAGATCATATGTTCCTTCTTCTCAATAGAGACCTTGTCTCCCTTTCTGAAGTAGTCTGAACCCTGCCCAATATAAGCAATCACTGGTGTCCCAACGTTTAATCGAATAAATTCAATTGGTTATTGATGACG
>CAYFOR010000169.1:0-4657 GCA_964344785.1 uncultured Piscirickettsiaceae bacterium | reverse complement strand
ATCAGAAAAAATGCCTGCTCGCCGGGGTGATTTCCTTACTGGTGAGCGATGCGGGCTAGCCCATATGCCACAGATTGTGACCAGCCACTCCCCAATGCTGGCCGCTGCACAAGTCAACTCGCAGGTGGAGTTTGATCGCGCCTTCCGCTCCATTGCCCGTGAGCCCGCCTATGAGGGCAAGCGACTCCTCTACATCTCCGGCCTCCATATCGACGTCTCTCCCGAACAGGGGCAGATCTTCCCGCAAACCAAGTTTGTACCATGGGCCGCCTACTTCCAGGACACCGACCACTCTCACCGGACCTTTGAGCAGGACCCGCTGTGGAACCTGTTGGAGGAGCAGTCACTGGAGAATCCTGACCAGATCGATATGGATACCGCACTTCAGCAGATGGAGGGGCTGAATGAAGTCACCGTCAATGGAATGAATGGCTGACAGGAGGATCTATACCTGAAGTATAGTACCCAACGAGGAGCAGAAGATGAAAATACGGATTGGTGCGGTTTTGCTGGCTTTGAGTATGCTGTTTCCGATTGCGGGCTTTGCCGCGGAAGGGAAGCTGACCGGTGGCGCGATGTCGCAGCATCCCGACTGGTTCAAGGAGAGCTTTCTCGATATTGCCGAAGATGTGAGTGAGGCTGCGGAGGATGACAAGCATGTCATCCTCTTCATGCATCTCAACGGCTGCCCATACTGCTTCAAGATGACCGAGGAGAACTTCAAGCATTCTCCGGACACCCCGTTCATCCAGGAACATTTCGATGTGATCGCCATCAATATCAAGGGTGACCGCGAAGTTGCTCTCAACGAAGATCAGACATTGACGGAAAAGGAACTGTCCGATCTGGTCCGGGTCAACTATACCCCGACTACCGTTTTTCTGAACCAGAAAAACCAGGTCGTGCTCAAGCTCAACGGGTACCGCTCTGTAGAGGCCTTTCGCCATACGCTCCGCTTTGTACAACAGAAGCGGTATCTGGAAATGACACTCGCAGACTATATTCAGCAGCAGCAACAGCCGAAGCGCTATCAGTTACGTGACCATGCTCAATTTGCCGCCGTCACCGATCTGAGCACCGTTGCAGACAGGCCACTGGCACTGCTGTTTGAGGATCGCTCGTGTGATGCCTGTGACGTGCTCCATGATGGCCACTTCAGCAACCCCGATATTCTGGAGGTGATGAAGTCCCTCACCTTTGTACGGCTGGATGCCGACTCCGATACACCCATCAAGGATATCGAGGGCAATATGACGACGCCCAGGGCCTATGCAAAACAGCTTGGACTCACCTACCGCCCCGGTATCGTCCTGTTTGATCAGGGCCGGGAGATCCGAAGAATTGACGGGCTGCTCTACAGCTATCACTTTCAGGAGGTTCTGCGTTACGTCGGTGAGCGCCACTACCGGAAATATCCGGAAGATTTTTATGAATACCTGGGTATTCGCACCGCTCAGATTCTCGAAAGCGGACGGAACATTGACCTTTCCAGATAGTTCGCCTCTTTCTGCAATACTGTCCCGCTAACCATTGATCATGGTCTTGGCCGTCCTACACTTACAATATAAGTGGTTACCATTTTGATGCAGGATACCAGGATGCATATTGATACCGTACATGCTGTTGTAAGCCAGCTCCAGGTAGGAAAGAGCAGCAGAAATGGCGTAACCGGACCGGTTACGGATGACCGCTATCTGCAGGCCTCCCAGTCACTGGTTGCGATCTCTGCCTTTGGCACTCAGATCAATGAATTTTATGACTCGCTACAAGGCATTGAGGACCCTGAGGCGCGTCGATTGGCCAGCGATGGTCTGACCGCACTGATCAGCAATCTAACCCATGGCGGCGATCCCACCAGCAGCAGTGACTTCATGGTCGCGATGCAGTCACTGCATGAGGAGGACACAGCACTTTTTCAGAATTTCTTCACAACCGCAGGCGAGCTGAATGAGGGAGGTTATAATCTCGCGGGCTACGCCAGCCACTTCGTTGCACTTGAGGACCGTGACCTGCAGCGTTCATTTGTCGAGCACACCGATACGGTCATCCATGATGAAAGTACCGATATCTTTGCGAAGCAGGCCACCTACAATGAGTTCCTGGACGGTATGAACCGTATCTTCGACGAAGGCTTTGAAGAGGAATCGTTCAATACGGCGATGTCCGACTACTTCAATGGTTTTGGTGAAGCCGACTCGCTGAGTGAGAAGAGAGAGTATGCTGCAGCCTTTGATGTCGGCAGCAACGCATCATCTGAATGATTGTTGAAACCTGTCCGAAGGCCTGATGAGTCATACAGGCCCCTATACCAACTGGCAACTGAGCCAATTCAGACGCACGTTCGAGCGCGGCGGTCTCTTTGCCTATCCGACTGAGACAGTCTTTGGGGTTGGCTGCGACCCGGCAGACGAGCTTGCCGTTGTACGCCTGCTACAACTGAAGCGACGCAGTTGGACAAAGGGACTGATCCTGATTGCCTCATCGTTCGAGCTGCTTGAGCCCTGGCTTTCACTACACAGCCAGGCGGAACGAAAGCGCCTGCTGCAACCCGCTCGACAGCCTACGACCTGGCTGGTGCCTGCCACTTCCGATGCACCTGAGTGGATCACCGGAGACCATCGGCAGGTTGCCGTCAGGATCACGGACTTCCCTCCTGTGGTCCGGCTGTGTGAGACAGTTGACGCAGCACTGGTCTCAACCAGTGCCAACCTTGCCGGGCACCCCGTAGCACGCACATCCCTCATGGTACGACAGCAACTGGGCAGTGGTCTCGATTTGATTCTCGGTGGTGAGACCGGCCACGGCAGACCGAGCGAGATCCGCGACATTGCAAATCAGCAGATCATTCGCGCTGGTTGACAGCATAATTCAACATCCATACTCGACGAAACAGACGTTTTCCTGGGACACGTCATGGTCTCAATAGAGACAAATGGTGTATCAGTGTGTATCATCAATGTAGTTCGGACAGCCATGGTACATTGAGAAGATGCTTCACAGTATTCGAGAAGTGTGTGAATTGACCGGACGCAGCCGGTCCAGTATCTACCGGATGTTTGGTCGTGGCGACCTCACCTATATTGTCGGCAAGGACGGCAAGCGACGGGTCGAGACCTCAGAGCTGCTCCGCGTCTTCGACGATATCAACTTCAATGACTCTCCCACACTCTCTGAACCGCTGGAGGGCAGAACAGCTCCGACACCAGCTGCCGGTGACCCCTATGTCACAGCCCGTGAGTTGACCGATCTGAGAGGCATGATTCATGAGTTGCGCGAAGAGCTGGACGATCTGCGTGAAGACAACCGCAGGCTGTTACGCCTGCTGGAGTATCAGACCACTCAGCACCCGCAGCCAGCCCCTACACATGCACCGCAAACCGAAGCGGCATCCAGTGCAATCCCTCAACCGGAAACCACCGCCTCTCCCTCTGAAGAGCAGGATGAAGAGGAGACCGTCCCTGTCACTTCGGTTGCGGAACAGGGATGGAAGGCCTATCGTGAACAACGCGCCAAACAGCTCGACACAGAACAACAGAAAGAGAAGGAGCCGGAGAGCCCACCATCCCCTGCAACAGGTAGTGGTACCGCCATTACCGGTGGCGAACTGGGTGTATGGTTAAAGAATTTCTTTTTTGGTGAGTGGCAGCGGCGTTAGACCAGCCAGCAGCCTGACGATACCGTCAATGCAGAAGCTTCAGTACGCCAGGCTGCTTCGCAGAATCACAGAACACCTCGCGAATTTTCCCGATGATCGGCAACAGATCGGCCGTCTTGACGGAGCAGTAAACCCGGTTATGGACTCTGCGCGACTCCAGCACACCCGCTTTTCGCAATACCTCGATATGCTGTGACACATTACTTTGTGTACTGCCGGTATGCTCCAGAATCTCAGTAACAATGTGCTCCTGGTCCCCCAGAAAACAGAGTATTTTCAGTCGTGTGGGATGACTGATTGCATGCAGAGCCGTAGAGATCTTCTGGATATCCTCCGTCTCCGTGGGTAGCACAATCTCCTGCTCCATTATTCCTCCTTCTACGCATCTTGCATCTGAATGCCGCACTCAATACCGTACTTCTCTTCAATATGCCGGGCCATCTCCCGCTTCTCCGACAGCTCAAGCTGTACGCATAGCAGGATAAGATGAGCCAACTCATCATCTACTGCATAAAAGAAGGCGATTGGAACCTGCAACACCTCCGCCAACTTCGCAATAGTCTGGTCGCCAGGACGATGACGGTTATTCTCGTACTGGTTGATCCGCGGGCTGGCAGTAGCAGTGTCTATACCAATCTCCAGCCCCAGCTGTTTTTGAGATAAGCCGCACTGCTGCCTGGCCTGTTTCAGGCGCTTGCCAAAAACCAGCAGAGGGTCACTCATTGTTGCGTGCCCGACGTCATGATCCCACTCCTCTTTTTTAAAGAGTAGCCACTGTATGCAGAATCACAAGTGGAAACAATTAAGTAAAACTTAACTTCACGCAGCACCTTAATATTAACAGTACAACATCTTAATATTAAGAACAGCCGTTGAATAATATCACACTAATATTACCACGCCAAACAGGTGATTGATTGAACAGACAAACTGGTCAATGTAAATCCACAGAGTCTATTCCAATCCATAAATGGCCCTGAACAGAGAGGGTAAGAGTGAGTT
>CAYFOR010000168.1:0-4868 GCA_964344785.1 uncultured Piscirickettsiaceae bacterium | reverse complement strand
GAACAGGATGTAAAGGGTTTCCTCAAAACGGGGCTGGTTGATGAGCATCATCGGGTAGGAAGGCTGTTGGAAGAGATTCAGCATGTTGCACTGAATATCGAGTGGGAGCAGCATGCACTGCGTACCTCCCCGAGTTGCCTGCCGCCTGTTGCCGTCAACTGTTATAACCTGCCGTTGATTGAGCGCCTGCGCAGTAAATCTCTGCATGAGGATCAGGCCCAGGAACTGGAGCTGACAGAGCAGCATACCAATCTGATGGATGTTGAGGATGATTTCTGGCTCTCGTTTGACAGTCTGGATCTGCAGGCGTTGCTGGAGGATACCCAGAAGCTGTTGAGAGAGAGTGACGGTGCACAGAGTCTCGCTCAACTTGCAGAACAGTTGCCGCCCAGTCATGATCTGGAGACACTTGCGTTCTGGCTGGGAATGGCGCGTGAAGCAGGGCTCCCTATTCATGCAGATAGTGAAACCATCACCCTGGAGGATGGTGAGCAGGCGGATATACGTTGGTGCTTCACTGTTCCCAAAGTGGCATTCACCGCGGAGGCGATGGATGGCGTTGATTGGGACAACAAACTGTAATGATCCTGGAATCCTCAGTTGACCGCTTGAAATACTCCCAACATGTTTTTATGCAGATAATTTTTCAAGAAACCAGACTCACTCATCAGATGAAGTTCGCTACGAGCCAAATTGCACGTACAGGCGCACGCATTACTGCGTTACAACTTCTTGCAATAGCAGGCTATTACGCGTCGTTGCGCCTTGTTCTGCGCACGCCTGTATGCACACTTTGGCCCGTCCAACTGAGGAATCCAGGATAATGGATATTTTTGATCAGATAACGTCTCGCAGATCGGAAGAGACAGACCTCAATCCGGCAGATGAGCCGGTCGATCCAGAGGCTGTAACCGTGCCGGATGAGGTCAGTTATACCCCGCATGCAATCAAGCAGTGTTGTCAGGAGCTGTTGAAAAATGGTTTGCTGGAGATGGGCAGGAAGCCCAATCTCTATCGAACCGCGTTGACACAACAAGAGAAAATCCGACAATTGCTTGAGCCGTTTGATCTGAACCTGAAAGTGGATGATATTCGTGGCCTCGCCTTTCTCACGGTTGCTGAAAGCGTGCTGGATGAGGAGCAGGGTGATGAATGGTCTCACCCATTGGTACGTCGTCAACGCCTGACGCTGGAACAGTCACTGCTGGTAGCGATACTGCGCAAACATTTTCTCAACCATGAACAGGAGAGCGGTATCGGTGCAGAAAATGCGGTGGTTTTCATTGATGAGTTGATTCCTGAGCTACAAATTTATCTGCCGGAACTGGGTAGTGACATCAAGGAGCAGAGCCGCTTGCGCAATCTGCTGGAGAAGCTGAAAGGGCATGGCATTGTGTCAGAAATTGACAACCAGGATCAGGTCACCATCCGCCCCATTATTGCCCATCTTGCTGATCCGGAATCTCTTCAGGCCTTGTTGGAACAATACAGGCGATTGGCTGGCAGCAGATGATGAAAGAAGAAGTGACTGCAGTGGATGCCGCCTCATTGATCTATCCAGACAGCTACCTGCTGCGTAGCCTGGAGCTGTACAACTGGGGCCCTTTCTCGAAAAGGCACCATGTCTCGATTGATCCACAGGGTACCGCGATTATTGGGGCCACCGGCAGTGGCAAGACCACATTGGTAGATGCATTGATGACGCTGATCTGTGAGCGCCCCAAATACAACCTCGCTTCTACTGGGGGGCATGAAAGTGATCGTGACCTGGTCTCCTATGTCCGTGGCAAGGTGGGTGAAGGTAATCGTGTGGATGATTCTCATATTGCACGTCCCGGCAAGACCGTGAGTGCAATTGCTGCCAGCTTCAGCAATGGAGAGCAGCCGCTGCAGATTGTTGGGCTGTTCTGGTTTGAAAGTAGTGGATCGGCACTGTCTGACCTGAAACGACTATGGGTCTTTAACCAGAGTGAAGTGCAGGACTTTGGTATGTTGCTGGAGCTCCACCATGAAGGAGGTGTGAAGGCGCTGAAGCGGCTGGCTAAATCAACAGCGGGTCTCAGCACCCCTTCCAGCAAAAAGGCCTACCTTGCCCAACTGCGGCGTTTCTTTGAGGTGGGAGAGAACGCCTTTACCCTGTTGAACCGTGCCGCCGGTCTAAAGCAGCTCAACAGTATTGATCAGATCTTCCGTGAACTGGTGCTGGATGACTATGCCGCCTTTGATCGTGCCGTTGAGGTGGTCAATGGATTTTCCACCCTCACCACCATTCATGATGAGCTGCTGATCGCGCGCAACCAGCAGGCCAGCCTGTTACCGATTGAGGAGGAGGCACAGAAACATACCGAACTGCAGGAAAAATGGAGTGATCAGAGCAGGTTGTTGAAGCTGATGCCGACCTGGTATGCCGAGCAACGTTTCCATCTTTTACAGGCGCAATCAGAGCAGTTACAACAGCAGATAGAGTGTCTGCAGATAGAAATTGAAGAGCTTCAACGGCAGGGTGGATTGCTTGAACAGCAGGTGGACTCACTGCAGGTGGCCTATATGGCGGTCGGAGGAGGTGATCTGGAAGGGTTGAAAGATACGCTCAAGCTGCTGGAGGAGGGGCAGCAGCGTATTGCAGACAGTGCCAACGAATATCGGCAGCTGATGCGCTATTTCAAGCTGAATGATCAGCTCGATGTTCACCATTTTGCAACCAATCAACAGCAGCTTAAACAGCAGCAAACGCAGTTGCAGGAATCTCTGTCTGAACAGCAGACACCGTGGCGTACCGCCCTTGCAGAGGTACAGAACCTGAAGCAGCAACTGGAGGAAGACCGGGATGAGCTACAGCGGGTAACAGAACGTCCTACCTCCAATATCCCTTCCATATTCGCCACCTTCCGCCAACAGATGGCGCAACAGTTGAGGGTCGAGATCGAGGATCTGCCCTATCTGGCTGAGCTGGTGGAGGTCAAACCTGAAGAGTCCGAGTGGCGTGGTGCCATTGAGCGAGCAATCGGCAGCCATCGACTGCGTGTTCTGGTTCCGGTGGCTCAGATGAGAGCGGCGCTGAGCTGGATCAACCATCGAGATAACCATCTGCATGTACGCCTTTTGGAGGTTAATGAACACAGTAACCATGTCCATTTCATGGAGGATGGCTTTGTTCGCAAGCTCAATTTCAAGAAGCATGCTCACCGTGAGGCGGTCAAACAGCTATTGGCAGGCATTGACCGTCACTGTGTCGACTCACCTGAAGTGCTGCGTAATACACCTCATGGGATGACCCGTGAGGGCACCATGTCTGGCAGAGAGGGCTATTTTGAAAAGCAGGATCAACGCCCGCTCAACCAAAACTGGATGACAGGATTTGATAACCGGGATCGGTTGGCGCAGCTACGATTGGTGATCACCCAGCATGAAGAGATGCTGAAAACAGCGGAGAAAAAAGAGCGCTCTGCGGAGAGGGAACTGAAGCGGATTGAGCAGGGATTGCAGCAGATTGCCGCATTCCAGCGGCTCACCTTCCAGGAGATTGATGTCGATAGCGGTAACCGCAAGATAGAGCGGTACCAACAGCGCATTGTCTCTCTGCAGGATCCGGATTCCGATACCGGGAAGGCCCATCAACAGTTGCAGCATGCACAGGATCAACAACGCAGCCTGAACGGTACCCTGACCCAAAAACGAGTTGATCAAGAGGTTGCCAGTCAGGATCTGGTCAAGGTTGATCAGCAGAAGAGAAGCGCCTTTGAGCAGATCGGCAAAGGGCTGGACGGTGAACAACGTCAATGGTTGGAGCGACAG
The DNA here is from genome assembly GCA_964344785.1 of uncultured Piscirickettsiaceae bacterium. Classification (GTDB taxonomy): domain Bacteria; phylum Pseudomonadota; class Gammaproteobacteria; genus Thiopontia. The sequence goes on along the minus strand of CAYFOR010000168.1, from coordinate 1,073 downwards.
GTCAAGGTGGCTGCCATTGATAGTGTAGATGGGTGGCAGGCTGATGAAAAAGAGCAGACTGCCACAATCAACCAAACGTTGTCACGGCTCAATGGGGCGATCAACCGTAGTCAAAGTCAATTGGTACGTCTGATGAGCAAGGCCAAGGGTGTGGATACCGGCGCACTGGCGGAAACTGGAACGGAGCTACAGGATATCCCCGATTATCTGAACCGGCTGGAACGGCTGACCCGGGAGGCGCTGCCGGAGAAGGAGAACCGTTTTCTCGAGTATCTGCGTAACTCTTCCGACCAGAGTGTGACCCAGTTGCTCAGTGGGGTAGAGAATGAGGTCTCGATCATCGAAGAGCGAATCGATGACCTCAACCAGGCGATGTATTCCGTCAACTTCCAGCCCGGACGCTATCTGCGGCTCAATCCACAGCCTGTAGAGCATGAAAGTATCAGCACCCTGAAAAAGGCGCAACATTACCTCAACAGTGCGCGGGCGAAAGAGGACCGGGGCGAGAGCCACTACAAGGCACTGCAACAGGTGGTTGATCTGCTGCGTGATGCTGCGGAAAACCGGAAAAGGGTGGGGGCGCGTGCACTGCTTGACCCCCGTTACCGACTGCAATTTACCGCTTCAACGATCGATCGGGCAGAGCAGCGGGTGATTGATCATCGTGATGGATCACAGGGGGGCAGTGGTGGTGAAAAGGAGATTATCACCAGCTATATACTGACCGCTTCTCTGAGTTATGCACTCTGCCCCCAGGGGGCCAAAAGGCCGCTTTTTGGAACCATTGTGCTGGATGAGGCCTTCTCGAAAAGTTCACATGCGGTGGCGGGAAGTATCATCTCCGCACTGCGTCAGTTTGGTCTGCACCCGCTGTTTGTGACGCCCAACAAGGAGATGCAACTGCTACGATCTCATACCCGCTCCGCTGTATTGGTTCACCGCAAGGGGAGCCAGGCAACGACCACCAGCATGAGTTGGAAAGCGTTGAAAGAGAGGGCGTTGCAGGTAAAGAGAGACAGTGGTGAATTGAAGATATAGGCCATGCACTCACCAGAAGCGCTTCGACAGAAACT
>CAYFOR010000167.1:0-4972 GCA_964344785.1 uncultured Piscirickettsiaceae bacterium | reverse complement strand
TTCACGTTGGAATGACGGCCTCGCTTCAGGGCCATTTCATATTGGACAAGACTGACAGATTACCAGCAACGCCAAACATGCTAGACTACTATGCAGTAATGAGGAGGAAGTGAGTAATAACATGGTAAACCGTACCCCCAAAGTTCTTTTGGTTGACGATGAGCGCTTGATTCGAGAGGCCTACTCAAAAGTGGTCAAAGGCATTGGTGTTGAAATTACAGCCCTCAACAGTGCGGTTGACCTCGAACAGAGAATTGAAAAAGAGCATCCCGACATGCTGATGCTTGATATTCTCATGCCGGACCGAGATGGCCTGGAAGCCATTGGCTCCCTCAAGGCCCAGTTTCCAACACTCCCCATTATTGCAATCTCTGGTGGAGGAAAAGCCCGGAGTTTGGCTGCTGTTGAACTGCTGGATGTAGCACGCCTGATGGGTGCCGATTCCATCTTGCAAAAACCCATCTCCCCTGAAGCCTTGCAAAACAGTGTACGGCAGACCCTGCATATGTCATAGGAAAGCTGGCGGCCAGGCCGAACCGATAAACCAGTAGCTGTGATGCCGGGATAACGCCAGTTTCAATGGCTATACTTCCACCAAATATTCAATCACCATATGGTAACGAGTCAACGATAACTGTCATTAACATTCGACCATGAACGATCTCTCTCCTGTTTTGGACTTTCTATCCAGCATCGATTACAAACATCCCACCGGGCTTACATGGGAAAAGGTTAATAACAATGGAAGTTATGTAGATAGCCAAACGGATGATGACAGAATCCTTTTTGAAGTGGAACGACACCATCCGATTCTGGGTGCGATTTACAGACCACGTGTAGCGCTCTCAGCCTTTGCTTCATATCTGCAAACCTATGTATTCGATCCGCACACATCTGATATCGAACCACTAGAGAACCGCCGCTATCTGCCAGTTGACCCTGACTCCATCGACTATGCGCGCCTGGCTGAAGAGAGAGTGGGTGAAAACTATCGAATTGAGCTTGTTGCAGACACAGACACCTACAAGGTTTACGGTCCTGATACCGACACCATTGCGGAAGGAAAAACCAAGGAAGAGACTATATCCAATTTCAAGAAAAATCTATATGAACAATCTACCAACCATATCTTTGATAACCTTAATGATATTGAGTTACAACAAGATGCCATCAACCAGATCATTGACCGAGTAAACCAGGCCATCAAATTGGAAATTGAGCACGTTACTACTCAACTGTAAGGCCCCATTACCAACAAATACAGTCCCGATCTTCGTGCACCCCTGGAATAGGTGCAGAGTCCGCCGTCACTATCTGCAATCCTTGACAGGTATCCGGTCAGCATTCGATATTCCACTCATGTCACAACTTCGTCTGGCATGAAACATGCCTTTTCACTTAAACATAATAATAACAGTGTGGGTGTATCTCGCCCCTGTATCGTAGAGTGTACAGGGGCTTTTTTTATTGATGAGACCCATATTTATATAAAATACAGAATGTTACTTATCAATCAGTAACTCAACAACCACACCTTCCCCATGAAAAACAAGCTGGCAGCAATTGCCGATCGATCGGGGAAAAAGATAACGGTTCTCCCAAAAACAGAACTTATAACAGCAGAACCACCCGCGACCGGGATAACAACAGACTGATTTCGAAAGTACTACCAGTGACTGTAACGATAAACCGACCGCGTCATGAAAAATTCATGGAATAACTCTCCTGGACAAGCATCTATAACTCCAGTAAAAGCCGCACTTCAGCTTCTCCCACCTCATCATCGCTGTTGTGTGGCTTTTTTTTGCTAGACAGTTCCACGACAGAAAGCCATGACCCATTTCATCAATACCGACACCTCTGAGAACCAGGAAGTGTCGAACATAGCGCATCAGGGGCCGCTGATAACAGAAAAACCACAAGCGGCATCCCAAGAGGATACCGCTTGCAGCCAGCCCTGTTGTTACATCCAGTAGCCGGAAAGTTCCTGCTCTTTACGCATGGACCGCTCGAATGAAGGTGCCTCTGACCAGTAGCCATTCTCCTCATTGGACTGGATAACCCGATCCTGGGTACGCATGAGCTGCAACAACTCGGCATTGATGAGCTGATCCTCTTCCCAGTAACCATTTTGATGGTTATACTGTTGAACCAGCTCTTTCAAGTTACTGTTTGGGTTAAAAAACTCAAGATAGAATGCTGAATCGGTCTGTGCATTAACCTGTCCGGACAGCAGGAACAGCGAAAGCAGTATGGATTTCTTGATCATAGTATTTCTCCAAAAAATGTTTAAATAATATTATTGATGCCTAATATTAGATAACACTAATGTTACTGGATTATTTCAGATAGAAATCACTGCCGTTTGCCACCGCCACAGGAAGCTTCAACAGACCCACTCATCAATCTGGGCCACCGATTATGTACACCTCCCCCTCTTGTGCTCTGGGGCGACACACTGGTACTCCGACAAGATGGCAACGATATGACACAAAATCGATGACACCACTCTCTGCTACATCATCGCTTTCAGGGATTGAGCAGCCCGATCCAACTGCTCGATACTGGTCTCCATCTGTTCAGCCCCTTTCAAGTTCTCCTGTGCACCCGTTTTTATTGACTGCATGATATTGACCACTTGCCCAATGGCAATTGCCGTCTCCGTCACATTCTGCAATATCATCTGTACTTTCAGGGTCGTGCTCTCATAGGCATCCGTGACTTCAATGAACTTGTTCAGAGCCTGGCTGGCCATTTCTATCCCCTGCACGATTGCCGCTCCCCCTTCATCGGTTACTGTAGCCGTTGAATGAGTGGCATTCTGTACCGACTCGAGCAGCTCACTGATGTGCCTTGTGGAATCTTTGCTCTCATTTGAGATTTTACGAATTTCAGAAGCAACCAAATCGAAACCCTTTCCATGGGAACCTGCATGAACCGCCTCCACTTTTGCGTTCAACGCCAGCAGACTGGTCTCCTTTCCAAGATCACGAACCAATTCGGTTATTTCGCCAACCTCACTGATCCTTTGGCTCAACAGGTTGATCTGTTCCGAGATAGACTCTATCTTGGCCTTGATTTCCTCCATTCCATTCAGACTGTTATCAACCACTACCTGCCCCTGCTTTGCCAAATCCGCCACGATATTCACATCCTGGGATGTAGACGTGGCCTGTTCAGCAGACTGTTGTGAGGAGGCACCAATCTCATCCAGAGAAGTCGCAATCTCCGATACAGCCGAAGCCTGGCTACTGCTGACAAGTTTCTGATGTTCAACGATACCTGCTATTTTCCTGGAAGAGTCGGCTAGATTTACAATAATGCTGTGCAGCGGCGCTATCAGAAGATGAGTAACCTTGAGACTTAACAGAACAATCAATACACACAATATGCCGGACACTAACAGCAACAGATGACGAAGTTTGCCGACAGACTCAAACGCTTCATCAACATCAACTTCAGTAATCAGTGCCCAGGCCTGGTTCTCCATAAACAGGGGGACATAGGATGATAAGACTTCAATCCCGCTATAGTTTTGAATCTGCCCGGTTCCGGACTCACCGGACAGTGCAGCTTCGGTACTATCTGTCTTCACAATACCTTGATTCTTGTTGGCAAAGGAGGCACGTACAGAGAAGTTCTCCGGATCCATCAGGGAGTCCGAACGCATACGGTAGTCACTGCCCACCAGATAACTTTCGCCTGTATTGCCCATGCCCTCCCGCTGGCTCATGATTCGGTTGAGGAAGTCATCCGTAAACTGTAAGGCAACCACCAGAATGGGCTCATCATCTGCAAGAAGCGGCTGAGCAATAAAACTTGACGGGGTACTATTGGAAGGAGCGTAGGGGACCAGATCACTCATCTCTGTACCACCGCTTTCCAGAGACCTCCGGACGACGTGCCCAAGACCACTCTTTGAGGCATCATACTCAGTGAGTACATTGGTACCATAGTTTGCTTCATGTTTGGCCGCATAAAACACTTTACCACTCGGGTGAATGAGGAAAAGATTGTAGTAGTCTGTAGACCGAATGAAATTCGTCAGAAAATCATCCTGACCACTTTGGGTGGATGGATTGATGACCCCTTCCAGTTCAACCTGTACGGCCACATCCCAATTCAGGTCCAACACATGAATTTGCTCGAAACTGACCAGATAAAGCCCACCATCCGGACCCTCAACAATGCTTGTACTCCCGTATCGTGATTCGACATCGGGTAAGAGTTGCTCTCTGTTCGTTGTATTGCCGGTATTTCCGACAACCTCTCCCTTACTGTTGATGAAGTAGATTTGCCCGCTCGCCCCCAGACCCTCCCGGTTGTAAGCGATAGAGAGTATGGCAGCTTCTGACAACCGCAATACAATCATGCCGATTACATCCCCAAAGCGGTGTACGGGTGCTGCCAGAAAGGCAGTGACCTCGGAGGCTGGCGGATAGAACTCGTAATCCTCCAAATGGACATTTTTATCTTGCTGCATGATCGCCTCGAAAACAGCACTCAAGGCAGTACCTCTCAGCCCCTCTTCTCTCACATTCTTACCCAAATCCTCTCCTCGCGATGACGTGTAGACCACATCACCATTGGCAGAGACCAACAAGAGATCAGCGTACCCCTGTTCATTCGGGTACTGGTCAAGCTCTTCACCAAAACGGTCTTCTATCGTATTCCATGCCAAACCGGAAGTTTCCCCTTCGACCTGAAAAGCACCATCGAACTGACTGAGCGCCTGTGATACGGAGTCACTTTTCGCCAGGGTAGCAATGTCATTCAATCTTTCCCGATAGAATGACCTGACCTGCGCAGCCTTATTGCTGCGTATGCCATTCAATTTACTGAATGCCTCTTCCTGTAACAGCTGTACGATATTGAGCAACAGCGTCAGATCGTTTTTTCTCTCCTCAAAGAATGCTTCAATATCACTGGTGTCCCAACGTTTAATCGAATAAATTCAATTGGTTATTGATGA
>CAYFOR010000166.1:0-4974 GCA_964344785.1 uncultured Piscirickettsiaceae bacterium | reverse complement strand
TTCACGTTGGAATGACGGCCTCGCTTCAGGGCCATTTCATATTGGACAAGACTGTGCATCGGGCAGTATGCTAGAGTAAATAAACAGCCAATGGGAGGAGCTCGTTTGTTTCATCATTCAATCGACCATTTGTCCAGGAAGGAGTGACAATGGGGATTCGCGCCTATCTCATTTCTGTTAACAGACATCAATCACCTAATACTTTAGCAAGATTATGATGGAAGCGGATAGAAAACCTATCGTAATGGTAGTGGATGACCAACGCAGTAATCTGATGTTTATCTCGGCTGTGCTCAGTGCTGGGGAAGATATTGAGGTCATTCATGCCGTCGATGGCAAGGATGCGCTTAACCAGCTTGAACAGGTTTCACCCGACCTGATCGTTTCAGATATCGAGATGCCGGAAATAGATGGTTTTGAGCTTTGCAGCACCATCAAAAAGATTCCGCACCTGTCTGCAATACCATTGATATTTGTAACCACCCGAACCACAAAAGATCATATTGTCAAAAGCTTTGAGTTAGGGGCCATCGATTACATCACCAAGCCCATCATTGCTGAAGAGTTGGAGGCTCGGGTACGGGCACATCTGGCCCTGTCATTCAAGGATCGGCAACTCAGCAAACTGAATGAAGAACTGAAGACCCGTTTACTAGAGATCGAAACCTATAGAAATGACCTCCAGAATCTGGTTGATGAGCGGACGGCAGAGCTATTGCTGGCTCGGGACCAGGCACAGGCGGCGGACAAGGCAAAAAGTGATTTTCTTGCCTCGATGAGCCATGAGTTGCGGACACCGTTAACAGCAATCATCGGCCATGCCGAGATGTTATCGGAGTCACTTCAGGGTCTGAATAAAGAGCATCGTGACACGGCCAAAACCATCATCCGCTCCGGCCAAAACCAACTGGCACTGGTCAATGACATACTGGACATGTCCAAGATTGAATCGGGCAAGTTTGTGATCGATGAACAACCCTACGATCTGGGCATGATGATGCATGAGTTGAGCTCCATGTTTCGTGCAAAGGCTCTGGATGCCGGCCTTGAGTGGGGCGTAGATGAACGTCACAAAGAGCGGCATCTGTTGATCGGAGATCAGCAGCGCATATCACAAATCTTGATCAATCTGATCGGCAATGCCATCAAGTTCACCAAACAGGGTAAGGTGGCACTTGCAGTCTCACGTAATGAAGAGCAGTTGGTATTCACGGTGACTGACACAGGTATCGGTATGAGCAAGAGTGATATGGACAAACTCTTCCACCGTTTTGAACAGATTGATGGTTCGATTTCCCGCCGTTTCGGAGGGACCGGTCTGGGACTCTATATCTCCATGAGTCTGGCAGAGCTGATGGGGGGAAATATCGAGGTCAGCAGCGATTTGGGAGAAGGGTCCACATTCTGTTTTACACTACCCTATCGGCCGAGCGACAAACCTGTTGTTGAACAGGAGCAATCTTCACTGCGGAAAAACAGACCGGCTCAACAATATAGCGGGCATGTGCTGATTGCAGAGGATACACCGGCATTACAGCTACTGGAACGGCGCATACTGGAAAAAGTGGGGTTGAAAGTAACGACCGCAAATAATGGTAAAGAGGCCATTGAACAGACCAGTCAACACACTTTCGATCTGGTCCTGATGGATATGCAGATGCCTGAAATGGATGGCATCGAAGCGACACGACGACTGCGCCAGCAGGGGCACAGCGTACCGATTGTTGCACTAACCGCCAATGTAATGCAGAAACATCGTGATCAGTTTGAGGCTGCCGGTTGTGACGGTTTTCTAGCCAAGCCGATCGACCGAACCGCACTGCACCAGATACTCAGCCAATATCTGCAGCATACAGAACCACAGAGAGTGACAACACCCGCCACACTACCCCACAGGGAGACACGGGCCTGGAGGATTCTTGCCATTGATGATGACTCCAATGTACTGAGCACCTACAAGGGCATGTTGACAGAAGAAGATTCAGAAGCATTACAGATGCTCAGTGATCTGGTCAGTTCGAATGAGCCTTCTGAAAAGGTTTCTCCGACACTCACGCTTGACCTGGCACTGTCGGGAGAACAAGGCTTTGAAATGGTTAAAGAGGCGCTCGAACAGGGAACGCCGTATGCAGTAGTAGTACTGGACATGCGCATGCCGCCAGGATGGGATGGATTAAAGACTGCCGAAAAAATCCGCTCTGTGGACAGCGAAGTCAGAATCGTACTGATCACCGCTTTTATGGATTACAGCCTCAGTGAAATCCGTCAGAGAATCGGGCTGAATTTTGAGTTTTTACAAAAACCGGTCAGTGCAGAAGAGTTTGCACAGATTGTTGTTTCACAAGCCGATGGATGGGGACAGTATCGAGAGCTGTTGCGGATGCATAATCTGGTCAAGAAACGTTGTGGTTAATGAGATTGGCTTATGACGGGAGCAATACAGAGACTGTAAAAATAACTGTCCATCTTGCGAAAATGAGCAAGTCACCTTATTGTATTGACAATAGCTACACATTTACCACAAAATAGGTGTATCAATTGTGTATACAGGAGATTCTTATGCGTGATGCTGCGATTAACCTGCGCGCCATGCCAGAACAGCGCGACCTTATTGATCAAGCCGCATCAGCACTAGGCAAGAACCGTTCAGACTTTATGTTGGAGGCTGCTTGTGAACGTGCTCGGTCAGTATTGCTTGACCAGGTGTTTTTTCAGCTTGATGCGGAGAAGTTTGAGCAGTTCGTTACACAGATTGATGCACCTCTGCAACCCAACGCTGGTCTGGAGCGACTACTGGCAGTCAAGGCACCTTGGGACAATGATGTATGACCCAGAAGCTGTTGGCACCGAAGCCAATATCAGCAGAGCATTCAACCAAGGACTTTTCTTGTGGCGAGGTATTGCTGGATGAATGGTTGCGACAGAGAGCGCTGCCTAATCAACTGACAGGTGCGAGCCGTACTTTCGTCGTCACAAATGGATCAGGGCAGGTTGTTGGCTACTACGCCATAGCGACTGGTTCGGTCTCCCATCAAGAGGCTGCAAGGAATATTCGTCGTAATATGCCTGACCCCGTGCCAGTGATAGTTCTTGGTCGTTTGGCTGTCGACCAGGACTATCAAGGACGTCAGCTCGGTGGAGCGTTACTGCAAGATGCACTGCAGCGTACAGTCAACGTGGCACAGAATGTTGGAGTGCGTGCTTTGTTGGTACATGCATTGAATGATCATGCGCGAGAATTTTACATACATTACGGCTTTACACCTTCGCCACTCAATCCTATGACTCTGATGCTGCCGTTGAACGCCAAAAAGACACATTGAGAGAGGGCGTTATCTCCTCCTCGACAAACTTGGATTCCTTGATATATCAAGGTGTTATATAAAAAATGGCTCCCCCGACTGGACTCGAACCAGTGACCCAAGGATTAACAGTTCCTTTCTCATGTAATCCTTTGGACATTTACAACTCTTTGAAAAATCTCAATAAAATCACATATATCGGTTTTATATCAACCATATAACTGTTATTTGTATATTCATTTGTTATCATTCATTATCATTGTATGTAATCGAAAAAAGTTGACCCGAGGTTGACCCAGGGTTGACCCGGTAACCCCAAAAATCATCTCGTCAATGTTTTACCGTTTGCCGGATCAGCAAACCACCCAATTTCAGGTTGACCCGAGAAATCACCCACTGTTTTGAAGGGAGCAGTTATGCCTGAGAAGTTCAAATTTACCCAGAAACGAGTACGGGAATTGCTCCCGCCCGAACCTGTAGATGGGAAGACGGTACGCAAGGACTACCACGACACTGAACAACCACGATTGATCCTCAGAGTCTCCAGTACAGGCTCAAAGAGCTATGCCGTACTCAAGAAGGACCAGACCGGAAAAAGCCGAAGAGTCACCATTGGTAATGCATCAGAGGTCACCGTATCGGATGCCAGGATTGAAGCGGGGAAAATCCTTCAAAAACTCAACTCCGGCATAGATCCTCTTGAAGAGAGACGAATCCAGAAGGCACGATCACAGACCCTTGCTGAACTGCTGGAGGCATACCTTGAAAATCACAACCTGAAACCCGGCACTGTCAGCGACTACCGGCAGAAGATGAAATGGGGTTTCGGTGACTGGCTCCCCCATTCTGCCACCAAGATCACCGAGAAGAAGGTACTCAGCCGACACAAGAGGCTCACCGAGCAGGGAAAGACCACCACAAATGGTGCGTTCAGGGCGCTACGGGCTGTTCTGAACTACTCCTGCGCTACCGGTGCCATTGACTCCAATCCCGTCCAGATCCTCAGCACGGCCCGCCTATGGCACAAGAACAACCGCAAGAATGATCTGATTGAATCCCACCAACTGAAGGAGTGGATTGATTCAGTAAGCGAATTGACGCCCCCACTCCACCAGACAGCCTTCATGATGATGCTGTACATGGGTTTCCGGATCATGGAAACCTACTCCCTGGAGTGGAGCGATGTGGACCTGAAGAATGAGCTGATTATTCAGCGTGATACCAAAAACGGTACAGACCATGAACTACCTATCCCCTCGGTACTGCTTCCCCTGATTCTCACACTCAAGGACACAACGGGAGGGGGTCGTTTCATGTTCCCTGCCCCCACCCGCAAGGGGAAGCCCGAAACCCACCTGAGTTACCCAAAAAGAGCAATCAAACAGGTCAACGACAACCTCAGCTTCCACTTTAACCCCCATATGGCCCGTCACACCTTCACAACCATCGCTGAGGCTGTGAACATCCCGAAGACGATGATTGACCGCCTGACAAACCACACCACCACCAATGACGTTACAGGTGGTTACATTCACACTGAGACCGAGACACTACGAGAAGCCATCAACAAGATAGCTGCCTACATTCAGGCCAAGATCTCCAGTGATGAGAAGGTGGTTAATTCTACTTTGTCAGATTACCCAAGACCTGCCATCTGATCGTCAACCAACTG
>CAYFOR010000165.1:0-5009 GCA_964344785.1 uncultured Piscirickettsiaceae bacterium | reverse complement strand
AGTTGGTTGACGATCAGATGGCAGGTCTTGGGTAATCTGACAAAGTAGAACTAAAACGTGAAGGTCTCTGTTGCCGGTGAGATCAGGTTGTCCACATCGGTTTCAAACAGTACTTCACTCAGCCAGTTCTGATCGTCGATACGGTTCATCAATGTTGCCTGCTTCACACCGTTACGATCAATCACTGCAAACAGGCGTCCACCTGTTTTGACCAGTGACTGGAGATGTTGCGGAACTTCACTGACTGCACCGGTCAGAACCACCACATCGTAATGGCTGCCCGGCCCCCAATGTACATTCATGGCGTCGCCATTTTCGAGAATGAAATTACCGATACGGGCCTCCGTCAATCGTGCTTTGGCCTGTTCTATGAAAGATGCATGGCAGTCGATACTGCGAACGGATGCACCAAGAGCACAGAGCAGCGCAGTCACATAGCCACTCCCGGTACCAATTTCGAGTACGGTCTCATGCTTCTGAAGATCGATGGACTGCACCATTCGCGCCTCCAGGCGGGGTTCCATCATCCGTTGACCCTCGCCGATCGGCAGGGCAAGGTCCATGTAGGCGAGTGTCTGTTGGGATTCTGCCACGAACTGGTGGCGGGGTATCTGCTCGACTGCATCCAGTACCTGGGGAGAAAGTACATCCCAGGGGCGGATCTGCTGTTCAACCATATTGAATCGTGCCCGTTCGAAATCCATTCCGTATCTCCAGATAACAATCAGAAAGCCGGGCTATGATATAGTGCTTCGATTCGAACTGCTAGGGGTGCTTGCGGCACAAATATCTCATGGATGTGGTGGTGCAGGCTGAGAACAGACCCTCGGGAGCGTGCAGTATAGGCCCAACACCTGATCCGGGTCATGCCGGCGTAGGGAAGCACAGGAAGAAGAGTCAATGAGTGCCAGACCAGAAGATGTACATGCGCGGATTCACCAGGCCGATGATGTCGTGGTGGAGCCGTTTCCCCAGTCCCGCAAGATCTATGTCGGTGGAAGCCGGGATGATATTCGGGTGCCAATGCGTGAGATTGCGCTGACGACCGGCGAGAAGATTCATGTCTATGACACCTCCGGCCCCTTTTCCGATCCGGATATTCCGGTTGATCTGCGCCAGGGGCTGATGTCGATTCGAGCAGACTGGATTGAGGATCGCGGAGATACCGAACTGCTGGATGGTTTGAGTTCACAATATGGGCAGCAGCGTGCGGATGACCCGACACTGGCTTCGCTACGTTTCCACCAGTCGAGTAAACCACGACGTGCACGGGCGGGTAATAATGTCTCCCAGATGTACTACGCCCGGCAGGGGATCATCACTCCGGAGATGGAGTTTGTGGCCATTCGTGAAAATCAGAAGCGGGAGGCGGTGAAGGATGCGGCACTGCTGCAGCAGCATGGAGGAGAGGATTTCGGGGCCTCCATTCCGGCAGAAATCACCCCTGAGTTTGTGCGGGATGAGGTGGCGCGTGGGCGTGCGGTGATCCCCGCCAATATCAACCACCCTGAACTGGAACCGATGATCATCGGCCGTAACTTCCTGACCAAGATCAATGCCAATATCGGCAACTCTGCCCTGGGCTCTTCGATTGAAGAAGAGGTGGAGAAGATGGCCTGGTCGATCCGCTGGGGAGGTGATACGGTGATGGATCTCTCGACCGGCAAGAATATTCACGAGACCCGTGAGTGGATCGTGCGCAATGCTCCGGTACCGATCGGTACGGTGCCGATCTATCAGGCACTGGAGAAGGTGGATGGTATTGCCGAGGAGCTGAGCTGGGAGATCATGCGGGATACGCTGATCGAGCAGGCGGAGCAGGGGGTTGACTACTTTACCATCCATGCCGGTTTGCGGCTCCACCATGTACCGATGACCGCCAATAGAGTCACAGGTATTGTCTCGCGGGGCGGTTCGATCATGGCCAAATGGTGTCTGGCCCATCATCAGGAGAACTTCCTCTACAGCCACTTCGAGGAGATCTGTGAGATCATGAAGGCCTACGATGTCACCTTCTCTCTGGGAGATGGACTGCGGCCCGGTTCATTGGCGGATGCCAACGATGCTGCCCAGTTTGGGGAGTTGGAGACGTTGGGTGAGTTGACCAAGATTGCCTGGAAGCATGATGTGCAGACCATCATCGAGGGGCCGGGCCATGTTCCGATGCAGATGATCAAGGTCAATATGGAGAAGCAGTTGGAGGCGTGTGGAGAGGCCCCCTTCTATACGCTGGGGCCACTGGTGACCGATATCTCGCCTGGTTACGACCACCTCTCTTCAGCGATTGGTGCGGCAATGATCGGCTGGTACGGTACCGCCATGCTCTGCTATGTAACCCCGAAAGAGCATCTGGGGCTGCCTGATAAAGAGGATGTGCGTGAAGGAATTGTGGCCTACAAGGTGGCGGCCCATGCAGCCGATCTGGCCAAGGGCCATCCGGGAGCGCAGATTCGCGATAATGCGATGAGCAAGGCCCGTTTCGAATTTCGCTGGCACGACCAGTTTGCGCTGGCGCTTGATCCGGAGCGGGCGATCGAGTACCACGATGCTACGCTGCCGAAGGAGTCGGCCAAGGTGGCCCACTTCTGTTCAATGTGTGGTCCCAAATTCTGCTCGATGAAGATCAGCCAGGAGGTGAGGGAGTATGCGGCTGAACATGGCGAGAGCGTGGGTGAGGCAACCGAGCATGGAATGGCGGAGAAGTCCGAGGAGTTCAAGCAGGGTGGTGGTGAGATCTATCGTTAGGCTATTTTAATGCCTTCTGGATAGGCCGGTTTATTCTTCAATAAAAAAATCTTTTTATTTTTCTCTCTTGATTTAGCTCAACTCATCCCTATGATTAGCACTCCCAAAGGGAGAGTGCTAATTTTCCCGGGTCGAAATTTGGATTTTATAAAAATATAGGAGAGAACCTTATGAACTTGCGTCCTCTGCATGACCGTGTAGTCGTTCGCCGTATGGAAGAAGAGCGGATGTCCGCTGGCGGTATTGTGATTCCTGATTCAGCAACCGAAAAGCCAAGCCGTGGCGAGATCGTCGCCGCAGGCGGTGGCAAGATGCTGGACAACGGCTCCCGCCAGGAGATGGATGTCAGAGTTGGGGACAAGGTGCTGTTCGGCAAGTATGCCGGTACCGAGGTCAAGGTTGAAGGTGAAGAGCTGATCGTGATGAACGAGAGTGACGTCATGGCGGTCATTGAAGGCTAAATAGACAGATTCAACAAGGAACAGAACAATGAGTGCAAAAGAAGTAAAGTTTAGTGATGACGCGCGTCATCTGATGCTGGCTGGCGTCAACACCCTGGCCAATGCGGTCAAGGTCACCCTCGGTCCAAAGGGCCGAAATGTAGTTCTGGACAAGGCCTTTGGTGCCCCGACCATCACCAAGGATGGTGTCTCGGTAGCCAAGGAGATCGAGCTGGAAGACAAGTACGAGAACATGGGCGCACAGATGGTCAAGGAGGTTGCCTCCCAGACTTCTGATATCGCCGGTGATGGAACCACTACTGCAACGGTATTGGCCCAGGCGATCATGCGTGAGGGGATGAAGGCGGTTGCGGCCGGTATGAACCCGATGGACCTGAAGCGCGGTATCGACAAGGCGGTCATCGCATCAGTTGAGCAGATCAAGAGTATTTCCACTCCATGCACCGACAGCAGCGCGATTGCCCAGGTCGGCACCATCTCGGCCAACTCGGATACCTCCATCGGCAACATCATTGCCGAGGCGATGGAGAAGGTCGGTAAAGAGGGTGTGATCACGGTTGAAGAGGGCAAGTCCTTCGAAAATGAGCTGGATGTGGTTGAGGGTATGCAGTTTGATCGTGGCTACCTCTCCCCATACTTCGTTAACAACCAGCAGAACATGAGTGCCGAGCTAGAGGACCCGTTTGTCCTGCTGTTTGACAAGAAGATCTCCAACATCCGTGATCTACTGCAGATTCTGGAAGGGGTTGCCAAGGCGAGCCGTCCACTGCTGATCATTGCCGAGGATGTGGAAGGTGAGGCGTTGGCGACACTGGTGGTCAACTCCATGCGTGGTATCGTCAAGGTGGCTGCAGTGAAGGCGCCTGGCTTTGGTGACCGTCGCAAGGCGATGCTGCAAGACATTGCCATTCTGACCGGTGGTCAGGTGATCTCAGAAGAGGTGGGCCTGTCTCTGGAGAAGGCGACACTGGATGATCTCGGCACGGCCAAGCGTATCGTGGTTGAGAAAGAGAACACCACCATCATCGATGGTGCAGGCAGCAGTGACGAGATCGAGGCACGTGTCACCCAGATCCGTGCACAGATCGAGACGACTACCTCCGATTATGACAAGGAGAAGCTGCAGGAGCGTGTTGCCAAGCTGGCTGGCGGTGTTGCAGTGATCAAGGTTGGTGCGGCTACCGAGGTTGAGATGAAGGAAAAGAAGGCGCGTGTTGAGGATGCCTTGCATGCAACCCGTGCTGCGGTTGAAGAGGGTGTAGTTCCTGGCGGTGGTACTGCGCTGGTTCGTGCCCGTGCCGGTATTGCCGGTCTGACTGGTGACAACAGTGATCAGGATATGGGTGTCAATATCATGCGTCGTGCGATGGAAGAACCTACCCGCCAGATCTCCAACAACGCAGGTGCCGAAGCCTCTGTTGTGGTCAACAATGTCGAGGCGGGTGATGGTAACTACGGCTTCAATGCAGCCACAGGTGAGTATGGCGACATGATCGAGATGGGTATTCTCGATCCTGCCAAGGTAACCCGTTCTGCACTGCAGTATGCGGCTTCGGTTGCCGGTTTGATGATCACTACCGAGGCAATGGTTGCCGAGATTCCTAGGGATGAGTCGGCAGCACCAATGCCAGACATGGGCGGTGGTATGGGTGGCATGATGTAGACTACCCTTTTCTCACGAGTTGAGGGAAAACCCGGCCGGTTGTGATGGTCGGGTTTTTTTATCTCTGCGGTTAATCGTGTGTAATGGGTCACTGGTGTCCCAACGTTTAATCGAATAAATTCAATTGGTTATTGATGACG
>CAYFOR010000164.1:0-5052 GCA_964344785.1 uncultured Piscirickettsiaceae bacterium | reverse complement strand
TAATTAGTGGAAAATAGCGGGGTATGATACTAGGAGTCTGTCGGTTTTGGGATACCGTAGCGAGGGAAAGCTGATTTGAGACAGTTTATTTCATCGTTTGAGGCGAATAGTGGATGCTATTTAACGAAAAGGATGGAAAAAAATGGCCAAATTCAGCTTTTCTGCAGTAGGTACTCCCAAGAGCGATAGACTCCAGACTTCCCCAACCGTTGTGTACATGGAACCTGAGCAACCCTGGCAACAGGAGCTGGCCCGTTCCAACTGGACTGCTGCTGCACTGTCAGAGCGACTTTCACTGCCTCGTCAATGGGTGAAAACAGTTGAGGAAAGTACCCGGAAATTCCCCATTCGTGCTACCGAGAGTTATCTGCAACGAATCAGGCCCGACGATCCGAATGATCCTCTACTCCAGCAGATTCTCCCAACACCGCAAGAGTTGCAAGTCGTAGCGGGCTACTGCAAAGATCCAGTCGGCGACCACGCTGCGATGCAGCCCGGAGGGCTGTTGCAGAAGTATCAGGGACGCGCTCTGCTGATCACCACCGCCGCCTGCGCCATCCACTGCCGCTACTGCTTTCGTCGTGACTTCCCCTACCAGCAGCACCATTTCGAGTTCAACCAGCGCGAAGCACTCCACCACCTACAGAGTGACACCACACTCCAGGAGGTGATTCTCAGTGGCGGTGATCCACTGGTGTTGAGCGACAAGCGACTGTCACAGCTATTGGATCAACTGGAGACGATCCCTCACCTCAAGACCATCCGCCTTCACAGCCGCATTCCAGTGGTACTCCCCAGCCGCATCACCCAGACATTGGTGAACCGATTACAACAGAGCCGACTCAACGTGGTGATGGTGATCCATAGCAACCACCCCAATGAGCTGGACCGATCCGTTGCCGAGGCGATGCAGTCATTGAAGCAGGCCGATATCACGCTGCTCAACCAGAGCGTACTGCTGAAAGGGGTCAACAATCAGCTGGAGACACTCTACCAACTGAGCCACACACTATTCGAAATCGGAGTACTCCCCTACTACCTGCACCTGCTGGATCGCGTCAGTGGCAGCCATCACTTTGACCTGCCCGAAGGTGAGGCGACAGCACTGTACCAGCAGCTTAGAGCACAACTGCCCGGCTACCTGTTACCGAGGCTGGTCCGTGAAATCGAGGGAGAGGCGAGTAAAACCACTATCCTGTCGTAAACTGGATGGGGGGTTCGCAAGATATCTCCTCACACCCCACACCGCTCACCTGTGCCCACTGTGATCCCTGCCAGAGCCACTGCTGCAACTGTTCCACCGCCTCTTCCACACCACAGGCAATCACCTCCACGGTGCCATCCGGCCGATTGATGGCGGAACCGGTCACGCCCAATTTCTGTGCCATCTGCTGGGTGGAGCCACGATAGTAGACCCCCTGTACCCGCCCGGAGACGATACACTTTCTGCAGATCACTCTGCCACCTGCAGCAGCAACAGTGTTGCTGGATGGTGGCTGGAGATCACCTCACCCGGCTCTGCCAACCGTTCTGTAATCACCCCATCCAGCGGTGCCTTGAGTGTAGTCAATTCCAGCTCAAGGGCCGCCTCATCCCGTTCCGCCTCACGCTGTGCAACCGCTGCACGTACTCTGGCTGCTGCCCGTTTGGCCCGTTTCAGTTCACTCTCGGTGGTCACCATGCGCTCGAACAGATCAAGCTGATTATTGAGTTCCAGCTCAACATCCTCCAACTCCACCTGAGCAGCCTGCAGCACCGCCTGCGCCCGATTGAGACGGTACTGATAGCGTCTTGGATCCAACTTCAGCAACAGTGCTCCTGCCTTTACCGGATCTCCTTGCGTGACCAGTACCTGCTGCACCACTCCCGAGAGCGGCAGCCCCAACTCCACCGTACGCCCCTGCTCCTCTGCAACCACAGAAAAATTCAACAGCAGCACAAGCAATCCTCCGATCTTTCTACTCATGAACCACAACCTCCTTTCCGATAATCTGATCCAGCCGCGCACGGGTCAACAACAGTTCGAAACGACTTTTGGCACTGCGCAGATGGGATTGAGACACCCCCACCAGCGCGTCACCAAAGTTGGACTGCTGCTCCTGCTCATAGAGTGCCCGGTTACGCTCCAGCTCAATCTCACTGTACTCACTGGCAATCTGATCCGCCTGCCACTGTGCCGCCAACATCTTGAGTTGCAGATGATACTGTGCGATCCGTTCATGGATCTGCCGCTTCAGCAGCTCATGTCTGGCACGAGCGATCTGCAACTGCTCGCGCGCAGCAGCTACGGCATATCCCTGCTGACCACCATCAAACAACGGGATCTCCAACAGCAACGAGGCGCGCCAGCGATCCTTGGAACTGGTGACTCGACTGTCTTCAAACAGTTCGAATGCGGCATCCAGATCCGGCTGATCTCCCAACTTTGCCTGCTCCACCTGCCGCTCAGCCTGTATCACCTGCTCTGCGCTGCGTAGCAACGCCTGGTTGGAGGCCTCCGCCTGCTGCTGCAACAGCTCCACCTCTTCCACTGTTTTCAGTCGCTGCTCGGACTCCAGTTCCGGCGCAATCAGCATGGATGGAACCTCTCCCGGTCGGTTCATCGCCTCTGCCAGACGGATCCGGGTCAAACGCTGATTCATCTCAGCCAGCTTCTGTCTGGCCCGTGCATCCTGGAAACGAGACTCTCCCTGTAGTAGATCCAGTTCGGAATAGTCGCCGGTAATCTCCTTGTCCTGCTTTTTCTTGAAGCGGAGATAGGCAATGGTCATGGTCTCATCCTCAACTGTACGCTGTAGATCCGCCAGCAAGACAGCAAAGAAGCGTTCCATGATCTCCAGCTTGCGCAGCTCAACCTGCTCCTCCTGCTGCAGACGAGACTGGTTCACACTGCGCTCGGCGATCTCCCCTGCCAATGCGGTGCGACCAAAGTCGTAGATCGATTTGCGCGCAGAGAGTGACAGCTGATGATCGGCCAGCCGCTCATCGGACTGTTGCTGCAGACTCTTCCAGCGGATACGTCCGTTGAGATCGACCTGCAGCGCATCACCACTACGGGCCATGCCCAGCTGAGCCTCAGCCTCCCGCTGCTGCGCGGCAACAATCTGCAACTGCGGATGAGCGGCCTCTGCAAACTGCAGCGCCTGCTGCAACGTCAATGGCTCGGGGATTCCCTCCGGCAGTGCCGCTACCTGCAGAGACCAGAGCAGCCCTGGGATGATCCAACCAACGCCCTTCATCGTCTCTTTCTCTGCTTGCGCTTGTAGCGGGAGAAGGAGTGCTTCATATATTCCTCATCCACGGTATATTGCGCCAACATCAGAAACTCCTTGATGCTGGAGGTGGCTCCGGTGTAACGCACCACCATCTGCCCATCCAGGTTGTAGAAGGCCATCAATGGTGTGGCCCGCACCTTGTTGCGCTGCTCGGCAAAAATCTTCTCCAGCATTACCTCTCCATTGAAATCGGTCACCTCAACCTCTCCCTTGATGTTGATGCGGTAGATCTTGAAGTGCTGGCGATAGAAATCCTGTACCTCACTGCGGTTGAGAATGGTCGCCTTCATGCGGGTACAGAAGGGGCAGTCATCCTCCTCGAAGAAGAGAAAGATCCCTCTCTTTCCCTCTTCTCGAGCGATCTCCAGCTCTTCCGAATAGTCACCGAAGGTAGATTCAAAGAAGTACTCTCCCGGATCACGAATTTCGGCACCGGCCGAAACAGTGAACAACGCGACAAACAGAATAGTAAATATTGATAAAACGCGCATTTCTCCCCCCAAGTTTGTTGCTACCGTTTTGGGTTGCTATGATTCCTGAACAAAAAATAGTAAACCATCCGTAACTGTTCCGGTTGTTCCTGAATGTTGTGCAGTTACAGGATTCTGGCATAAATGATCCAGAGAGGATCACTTTATTTCACCACACAAAAATGGATATACATATATGAGTCATACCACCATTCAACAAGAAGATTTCATCTCCAGCGTTGCGGACGCCCTGCAGTACATCTCCTACTACCACCCTGCCGACTTTATCCAGGCGATGGGCGAAGCGTGGGAAAAAGAGGAGTCCCCCTCTGCCAGGGATGCGATCGCACAGATCTTGATGAACTCCAAAATGTCCGCCATCGGCAAGCGTCCCATCTGTCAGGACACCGGCATTGTGGTCGCCTTCGTCAAGGTGGGAATGAACGTACAGTGGAACTGTGAACTCACCATCCAGGAGATGGTGAATGAGGGGGTACGCCGTGCCTACCAACACCCGGACAACACCCTGCGCGCCTCGGTACTGGAGGATCCTGCCGGTGCGCGCAAAAACACCCGCGACAACAGCCCCGCTATCGTCCATATGGAGATCGTGCCCGGTGACACCGTAGAGGTCACTGTGGCTGCCAAGGGGGGCGGTTCGGAGAACAAGACCAAATTCGCCAACCTCAGCCCCAGTGCCAATGTGGCCGACTGGGTGGTGGAACAGATCCCGTCGATGGGGGCTGGCTGGTGTCCGCCCGGCATGTTGGGAATCGGCATTGGCGGCACCGCAGAGAAGGCGATGTTGCTGGCCAAGGAGTCGCTGATGGATCCGGTCAATATCCATGAGCTGAAGGCACGCGGCCCACAGAATCGTGCCGAGGAGCTGAGGCTGGAGATTCTGGAACGAGTCAACGCCCTCGGTATCGGTGCTCAAGGACTGGGCGGGCTGACCACAGTGCTGGATGTGAAGGTGAAGGATTATCCGACCCACGCCGCCTCCCTGCCAGTCGCCATCATCCCCAACTGTGCCGCCACCCGACACCTCCACTTCACTTTGGATGGTTCTGGTCCCGCAGAGCTGACACCCCCCTCCCTCGACAGCTGGCCTGATATCGAATGGGCACCATCAGATGAGGCGATCCATGTCGATCTGGATACCCTGACGCCAGAGCAGACCCGTGAATGGAAACCGGGAGACACCCTACTGTTGAGTGGAAAACTGCTGACCGGACGGGATGCAGCACACAAGAAGATCGCCGATCTGTTCGCCTCTGGAGAAGGTTTGCCCGATGGTGTAGATCTGA
>CAYFOR010000163.1:0-5087 GCA_964344785.1 uncultured Piscirickettsiaceae bacterium | reverse complement strand
GGAACTCACTCTTACCCTCTCTGTTCAGGGCCATTTATGGATTGGAATAGACTCAGTATCCTTGCCAGAGACAAAGCTATCGAAAAATGAGGATCATGATCGATTCAGTCAACAGGTACGAAGATAGTCGATATGGCTGATCTGACTCCACAGGATGATCCAGAGGGCTGCTTTGTTGCACCAGACAATCTCTCTCCAAAACACCAGGATCTGCTTCGTCTCTCCCCACTGCTTCGCGAGCACTGTTCAGGGAAGCTGCTGACCCGGGAAGAGGAGCAGCAACTCTTTCAACAGCTCTCGGAGAAAAACAGGGACATACTGGCGCTCCAGATACAGCTTCCCGATGTCCGCAACTCGGCACTTGATCTGTTCAACACAAAGATGGACACCTCCAGAAGTAGTGAGCGCCCCGGCACCCAACTGCGTACCCTGTGCAGCAATCCCATTCTCGAAAGCCCCCTCTCTACCGACCAGTATACCCAACAGATTGAGCAGCAGATGACGCAACATCTGCAGACAATCAACCAGTGCGACGATCAAGTAGAACAGATCCGGCTACTCTCGGATATCGTGCTCCACCCCTCTTTGCGGGAAGAGATTCACACCCGGTATCTCGACAGCTATCGCAAGACCGGCAAACAGCCGGGAACCACCGAAAGAAACCATCGACGCATCCTGCGGTTGAAGAACGAGGTAGAGACATTGAAGGGGGTTCTGGTCAAACACAATCTGCGCCTGGTGATCAAGCACGCCGCACTCTACGCCAAGCACCATATCGATATTCAGGACCTGATACAGGAGGGAACCGTCGGCCTGCTGCGAGCATGCGACCTTTATGATCACCGGCGCGGATACAAGTTTTCCACCTACGCCTCCCGCTGGATTCTGCAGACCATTCTCAACCTTCTCAACGAGATCACCTTCACAATCCAGATCCCTCGCAACATGAGCCAGCTCTACCGGACCGTCAACCAATATATTGATGAGGAGGTCAAGCGCGGAGGCAGAGCCCCTTCTCCTCTGAAGATTGCGGATGCACTCGACCTTGAGGAGGAGGATGTGATCACCGCATTGCGTGCCACCTGGGTGGCCAGCTCACTGAACAGTCCCATCAACGATGATCCCCAGTCAGGGGAGATGATCGATTTTGTGGAAGAGGAGGAGGATGCCTATGAAAAGGTGGACCTCTTTCTGCAATACCGCATGATCAAGCAGCTGATCGAGAAGATTCCATCCGAACGGGACCGTGACATCCTCAAAAGACGCTATGCCATCGGCTATGGTGAATCGACGCTTGAGGATATTGCCAACCTCTATGGTCTGACCAAAGAGCGAATTCGCCAGATCATCAATCAGCATCTCAAGGCGATGCGGCAGGAGGTGATGGGGGAACAGGATTGAACCGTAGAATTGTGCTTGTCTGCTTGTGGCGCAGCATTAATCGCTGTCGATCAAAACATTTTTCAGACAGCGGGACAACTCTCTTCGGTTCAGTGGCTTGAGCAGTACCCCCTGTATCCCCACCTGCTCAAACTGAATCTGATGATGAGGCTGAACTGCCGCCGTCAAAGCAACGATCGGTGTATCGATCCCTTTCTCTCGTAATGCTCGGGCAGCCTCGATACCATCCAGAACCGGCATCTGCATATCCATCAGAATCAGGTCATAGCGCTTCGCACCACCCAGCTCGACCGCCTCCAGCCCATTGCCGGCCAGGGTCACCTCAAGCCCCAGCTTCTCCAGGATTCTCGCCTCCATCTTTTGCAGTTCCACCGTATCCTCGGCAACCAGTACCGAACCACGGAACTGACCATCATCACTGGTCGGTGCTACATGTGCCCTGTCTGCCACCTCAACCAGCGTCTCACTGGGTCGGTACGGCAGAGAGAGCGTAAAGGTGGAACCCACACCAATATGGCTGCTGACCTGTATCTCCCCTCCCATCAGGTCAGCAAGCTGTTTGGAGATATAGAGTCCCAGACCGCTCCCGCCAAAGCGGCTGGAGATACGTTTATCCACCTGCTCAAAGCGCTGAAAAAGCCTGCCTATGGCCTCTTCAGGGATACCGATACCAGTATCCTCGACGGTAAACACCAGCGCATCTCCCATCACCCAGCAGCAGATCCGCACACTCCCCTGTTTGGTGAATTTGATCGCATTACTGACCAGGTTGATCAATATCTGTCCAACGCGCTGCCCATCCCCGATCAGCATAAACCGCTCCTGATGCTGCTGATCAATTGAAAAATCAAGCCCGGACTGCCTGGCCCGGGTCGACAAGAGCACTTCGATATCCTGCAGCAGTTGGGCCAGGTCATACAGCCCCTCATCAATTGTAAACTTGCCCGACCGAATCTTCGACATATCGAGAATGTCGTTGACCAGGGATAGCTGGGTACGTCCGGCCACCTCGATCGAACGGATCAACTCCCGCTTTTCCGGGTCAGTCTCCTGCTGTGCAAGAAACTCGCTGTTGCTGACGATTGTGGACAGGGGCGTACGCAGCTCATGACTCATTACGGCAAAGAACTGCTCCTTGGCCTCACTCGCTTTTCTCTCCCGCTCTACACTGATCGAGAGCTTCTCGTTGGTATCCCGCAGCTCCCTTGAGACTTCCCACTGTTCAATCAACAGAGAAGCAAGCTGCATCAGCTCGAAAGATTCAAACGGCTTGCTGAGAAAATGAAAGTCGACCCCAATCTGTTGCCGGATGTCATATTCGGAGTAGTCCGAATAGGCCGATATGATGATGATCTTCACATGGGGATTGATGGCCTTGATTCTGGTCGCAGCCTCTACGCCATCGATCCCCGGCGGCATTCTCACATCCATGAACACCATCACATAGGGGTCGCCCTCCGCCTGAGCCTTCTCGAAATACTGCACCCCCTCCTCACCGCTATGCGCTGAATCAATCCGAAAACGCGGCCCTGCAGGCTCCTCCTCTTCCGGCGCTTCCCCCAATTCACTCAGCAGATTGGCCAGGGACTCATTCGCTGTCCCTCTCCGGTCACCTCCAAAGATACTGCGGTAGGTGTGATGAATCTCGGTATCATCATCAACAGACAGAACGCGATAATGCAGGTCTTCAGCGGTCATTATGGTATTGACAAACGAGGATTTATGCTCTACCAGAGGAAAAGCAGAGCATAACATGTTTGCACGGATTATGGCGTTGCCGAACGCTGCCTCAACACCTCAAACAGGGCGACTCCGGTAGCAACGGAGACATTCAGGCTACTGACCGTACCTACCAGCGGGATCTTCACCAGCTGACTGCAGTGCGCCTTGGTAAGACGCCTCAACCCTTCCCCTTCAGCCCCCATGACCACCGCCAGAGAGGCGTTGAAATCGGCCTGAAACAGGGAGTCCTCCGCCTCGCCGGCCGTACCGACCACCCAGACGCCGAGATCCGACAATTTCTGCAAACAGCGGGAGAGGTTGGTCACCACCACAAAGGGCACCAGCTCAGCGGCTCCGGATGCCACCTTGCGCACCACCGGGGTGATCCCCACCGATCGATCCTTGGGAACCACCACTGCATCCACTCCGGCCGCTTCAGCGCTTCGCAGACAGGCACCAAGATTGTGCGGGTCTGTAATCCCGTCAAGAATCAGCAGCAACGGCATCCCCTGATGCTGCTCCACCATATCCAGGAGCCAGTTCTCATCGAAGTGCCGGATCGTCTTTCCGGATACCGCCTCGGCAACAATCCCTTGATGTACACCGCCGTCAGTCATCTGATCGAGCAGACGCCTGTTGCACTGCTCGACAGTCAGCCCGGCCTTTTTCGCTTCGCGCAACAACGGCTGAATACGTCTGTCCCGGCGGTTCCCGTCAACCCACAGGCGGTCACCGGCAACAGCCTGCCCGGACTTCAGCCATATACGGATTGCATGAACCCCCCATATCCTTCTCTTCTGCTCTCCCATAGGTGGAGTGGTATATCCCGATATTGACAGTACAGTGATTAACTCAGCCATCCACTATAATCAGTCGACAGCACAAACGGGATATTATACCAAGCTAACTGACAATATAGCTCCACTCCCGTATATATGAATAGGCCTTTCGTTCTGTCAGATACCGGTTTCCACTCTTGAACTTGATAACAAGAATTTCACCAAGATTTCTAACACTATCGACTGGAAATGCATTTTTGTCTTCAACCGGGTCTGAAACTGAAAAGACTTTCTCTGCTTTTACAACAGGGATTCCCTTACCAATCTCTGCCGCATTAACCCGGTTGATTTGCTGTACGAGCTCAAATTTTGAAGGCAGCATATGATCTCATCCTTGAGTTAGCGAAATCTAATACTGCTATGAGTTTGGTTGCTGATCAATTCGTCATTTTTTATGAGAGGCTGACGTCATTTATTTCACCATTCATCGATATTTTATAATATATTGTTATTTAAGACATAGATTATACTGTCTATGAGCATATAGAATTACCACGCTCATATATTTCTAATTATTTCCTAATATTTCCATATGTAACACACAGTAATATTTATTGTTTCTGTTTTTATGAACGATTATTAAAACTGTATTGACAAAATAACCATTAACTTGATGAACTGATTACACTAAAGAAGTTTCCTTGAGTACTCTACAGTCTGAAAATTTTTCCACCCCATACATTAGTATGTACCGCATCATTTGTTTAGAGCATCCTAACTACTGATTCCCCCCTTTATAATATTTGGAATATACCAACATAATGTTTATTATATTGACAGTTAAAAATAGGATTCAATACCATTCTTGCACATCAGGCCATGGAGGGCGTCTGTATTTTCAATCATTAAATGTAGAAATGGAGTTCCAAAATGAAAAAGAGCCTATCTATTATCGCTATTCTGGCGTTTGCTACCTTCTCTGTAGCCCAAGCAGCAGTTGACCTTGGTGTACTTTCAAAAAAGAAGATCTCCAGTGCAGGACTCTACCTGACAGCCAATGATGCGTATGAGATGAAGAAAGAGATGGGAAAAAACGCATTGTTTGTTGATATTCGCACACACGGTGAGATCTATTCACCCCGCCTTATTCACCAAACGGTCATTTCAACGGCTGACTCGCACATA
>CAYFOR010000162.1:0-5089 GCA_964344785.1 uncultured Piscirickettsiaceae bacterium | reverse complement strand
CTATGTTTTATCAGAATACGGAATCAGTTCACTAATTCAAGCGGAGATGAGCCACAAAGTAGAATTAATAGATGAATCCGTATGATTGTTGTGTTAAAAAATAACTATGTAGGCGTATCAACAGATTTCTGGTTACAGAACTGCTGATTGCCTTTCGAGGAGATGGGGTTTTTATGAAAAGAGATATCCTGCTTATGCTGCTTGCTCTCAGCCTGTCGACAGCGGTGTCCGGGTGGGATGGACTCGAGCATGGCGGCGACATCGATGATGCAATGAAACTGCCACCAGACCTTGAACATGGTAAACAGCTATATCAAGTCTGCGCACACTGCCACAGTACAGATGGGCATGGCATGGAACCGGGTATTGGAAACTTTCGTACCCTTGGCAGCTACCCTCAACTCGCCGGACAACACCAGTCGGTACTGATCAAACAGATTCTTGATATCCGCAATCTCAACCGGGACAACCCTGCCATGTACCCCTTTTCGACAGAACGATATCTGGGGGGCCCCCAGAACATCGCGGATGTCACCGCCTATATCAGTGCGCTCTCCGCCAGCTCTGACAATCAGCATGGTGATGGCACCGATCTGGAGCTGGGCAAAGATCTCTATGACAGCATGTGCGCCAAGTGCCATGGCGATGATGGTGAAGGAGATGCCGAGAATTTTTATCCCCGACTGGCTGACCAGCACTACCAATACATGTTGCGTCAATTCATCTGGATCAGGGATGGTAAACGCAGAAATGCCAACAAAAAAATGGCTGAGCAGATTCAGGATCTCAAATTCAGCGAAATGAAGGCGGTCATCGACTACGCCTCCAGACTGCACTAAGGCGATTTATGGAAAAAATATACCACCTTGCTTGTCCTTTCGTCCGTCAGCGGCGTTACCAGCCTGTGGCTGTTCGGGGCGGATACGACCACAGTTACATAGCCAGCTATACGCCTGTGATCGTGCCTGGCATACGAACGAAAATCCAGCGCAATCCGGCATATTTTTTTCCGGCAATCACCTAAATCAAGCACCCTTTCAGAGGCAAACCACATGAAAAAGCTATTTATTCCAATCCTCTTTTTTGCTGCAGGTGCAGTTGCACTCGGTGGAGTAAACGTATTCTTTTCAGCAACAAACGAGATGGCCTTCTGTACTTCATGCCATTCCATGAAGATCAATCTCGAGGAGTATCGCCAGACCACCCATTACAACAACCAGTCTGGTGTGCAGGCCACCTGCTCGGACTGCCATGTCCCGCAGCAGTTTTTCCCGAAGGTGTGGGCAAAGATCATAGCAGCAAAGGACGTATACCATTGGGTACTCGGCACGATCGAGCCGGATGAGACCCAACTGGTCTCTGTGGAAGAGAATGGGAGCTGCCCGGATCTGTTTATTCCCGTCAAACCTGGTTCAACACTCTGCGTACCCAACTATGGCGAACCCTATTCGGAAGACATGAGCGAGGAAGCAGAAGAGCGCAGAGAGTTGTCAGTCAAAAAATTCGATGCCTATCGATGGAAGATGGCCAATGCAGTCTGGGCCAAAATGAAGGCCAATGACTCACGTGAATGCCGAAACTGCCACGACTTCAACAACATGAATCTTGATGCACAGGATCGAAGCGCCCGTAAAAAACATGCACGCGCAACTGAGACCGGAAAAACCTGTATTGACTGTCATAAAGGCATTGCACATCTGGAGCCCGACGAACCGGAGGAAGAGGAGGATGGGTCTGAAGAGAGTGAATCTGCGAACAACAATACCAAACAGTCTCAGGTCACTTCCTAGGCATGCCAACATTTAAATAATGATATCAACATTGAGGTGAGTCATGAGTTTTCGAATAATTGCTACACTTATTCTTCTAGTCTCTACAACGGTTTCAGCGGATGAAAAAGAGTTGGGACAGGCCCTGCTAAAGGCAGTTGTCAATGGGGATTATGCTGAAACCGAAAGGCTGATTGAGGCAGGCGCTGATATTGATGTTACAGGAAAGCTCGGTCATACCCCACTCATCTACGCTGCCGAGGATGGACAGAGAGAGATTGCCCAGCTTCTGATCCGCAATGGCGCCCGTATCAACAGACAGACCAATGGCGGCTACACCGCACTGTCTGCAGCCGCAGATGAGGGGAGCATGCCTCTGGTCTCACTGTTACTGAAGGCCGGGGCCGACCCCCATATCAAAACCCGCAACGGCATGGATGCGTTCATGATTTCGATCCGCAGTGGTGAGGCCGATGTGATCTCAATGCTGATGGCTTATAACAGCAACATCAACACAGCAGACCGCCACGGAAAAACACCGCTGATGATTGCATCTGCACAGGGAAACCTTGATGTTGTCTACATGCTGCTGTTTGCGGATGCAGGAACCGATATCCGTGACCGCAATGGCCGTACAGCGATCATGTTTGCCGCCGAACGAAACAGACTGAAGGTACTTTCAGCACTGCTGAAACGAAAGGCATCCACTGATGTTACTGATGACCACGGCGCCACAGCACTGCATTATGCCATCCACCCCCGCGGCACTGAGGCTGCAACCATATTGCTGGATCATGGTGCCGAGCTGGATACAGCAGACCGTGATGGCTGGACTCCGCTGATGGAAGCGGTCAGCCGCGGCAATCGTGAACTGGTCAAGATGCTGATTGACCGAGGTGCCGATACCAAGGTGCGTGATCAGGAAGGGCTGGATATCTCTTCTATCGCAGAAGTGCATCGACACCATGACCTGGCAGAATACCTGCGCACCCTTGGTAAATAGCCGCTCTTCCCAAACCTGATTCTGAATCAGGTATGCACGCATTTCACTTAGATCAAATGAATATCGTCATCTTGTCGAAATTCGCTTGCAACCCCCTTGCGGGCTAACTATTATTACAACGCTCTGTATAGGGAACCATTACTACGTAGTAATTACAGCGCAACAAACTTATTCCTAAACATCTCATTCTAGGAGGAGATATGAAAGTAACCAAGCTTGCGATAGCCATCATTGGTGGCTGTGCAATCAGTTTCTCTGCCTCTGCAGGAAACATGACCGGGGCAGATGAAGCCATGCTCTCAAATACCTGCGCTGGCTGTCACGGTACTGACGGTGCCAGTGTAGGCCCAGCCATTCCATCCCTGGGCGGCATGTCAGCAGCCTATATCACAGAAATGATGAATGGCTACAAATCTGGCGACATCAAGAGCACCATCATGGGGCGCCTTGCCAAAGGCTATAATGATGATGAGATCGCTGCCATGGCCAACTTCTTTGCTTCAAAGGATCAGCACCGCGCAGATCAGAGCTTTGACAGTTCAAAAGTCAAGAAAGGTGCCAAGCTGCACGACAAATATTGTGAGAAGTGCCACTCTGAAGGTGGCGCACTCGCTGATGATGATGCAGGTATTCTGGCCGGACAGCTGGTGCCATATCTCCACTACACCATGGAAGACTTCGCAAATGGCGACCGTTCGGCTCCCAAGAAGATGAAGAAGAAGGTGAAGAAGCTGCACAAGAAAGAGGGTGACGCCGGTATTGAGGCCATCTTCCACTACTACGCCAGCCAGCGCTAAGGAGGGGCAATTAGAATGAGCAAACTTAATCGTAGAGATTTTCTGAAAGTATCTGGTGGTGCTGCCACAGCGACAGGCCTGGGTATGTATACCGGCAGCAGCTTTGCAGGTAGCAAGGGTCGTGTTGTGGTTGTAGGTGGTGGCCTGGGTGGCGCAACCGTCGCAAAATATATCAAGCGTGGCGATGCAGCAATCGATGTAACCATCATCGAAAGCAACAAGACCTACTACACCGGCTTTACCAGTAACCTGACACTGACCGGCATGGTCACCATGGAACAGCTGGCTCACACCTATGAGGGGCTGACCGCGATGGGTATCAAGGTGGTTCATGATACCGTAACCGAAATTGGTGATAACTACGTGAAGACAGCCGGTGGCGGCAAGCACGACTTTGACCGTTGCGTTGTCTCTCCTGGTGTCGACTTCAAATATGTTGAAGGCCACAGTGAAGAGATTGCCAATAAGTCTGTAACCCATGCCTACAAGTCTGGTCCTCAGATGACACTGTTTGGCAATCAGCTCAAGGCAATGAAGGATGGTGGTACCGTAGTGATCGGTGCCCCTCGCAACCCGTTCCGCTGCCCTCCTGGCCCGTATGAGCGTGTCAGCCAGGTCGCAGCCTATCTCAAGGCCAACAAGCCAAAATCAAAAATCATCTTATTGGATCCAAAGGACAAGTTCTCCAAATTCGGACTGTTCCGTGAGGCCTGGAAGATCCACTATGGATTCACCCCGGACAATGATGGTGAAGGCTCCATGATCCACTGGGTCAAGGGTGCTGCAGGTGGTGCCATCGAGTCTATCGAGGCGGACAGCAATACGGCCGTCTGTTCAGTCGATGAATTCAAGGCCGATGTATTGAATGTCATCCCTGACATGAAGGCAGGCAACATTGCCCATGCTGCTGGCCTGACTGACGGTGACTGGTGCCCTGTAGATCTGCAAACCTTCGAGTCCAAGAAGCGTGCAAACATCTACATTATTGGTGACTCCAGTGCTGCCAAGGGTCTGCCCAAGTCTGGTTACGCGGCCAGCTCTGAAGCCAAGGTGTGTGCTGCCAGCATTGTTGCCGCAATGAATGGCAAGGGCGCCCCGATTCCTGCCTATACCAACACCTGCTACAGTGTGGTACACCCAACGGATGCCTTCTCCGTCGCTGCGGTCTATCAGCTTGCTGCTGACAAATCCAAGGTCATGAAGGTATCTGGCGGTCTGACCCCAAGTGGTGACAAGCGTAACGCTGCACACCGTTTGCGTGAGGTACAGTATGCACTGAGCTGGTATGACAATATCACTTCAGACGCATTCAATGATACCAAGAAGCTGTAATCTCTCATAAACGGAGAGAAATCGGGTCCCCGGAGGGAAACTTCCTGGGGCTTTTTTTTGTCCACTTCCAACAAACTGATAAATACTGATGGTAACTGTTCAGCTCACTCTTGAAAAGTCGTCATTTCTGCATCGAATTGACTCACAAAAAAAGTAACCGAAGGAGATCGATGAAATAGGTCGTTGAC
>CAYFOR010000161.1:0-5106 GCA_964344785.1 uncultured Piscirickettsiaceae bacterium | reverse complement strand
GAACTCACTCTTACCCTCTCTGTTCAGGGCCATTTATGGATTGGAATAGACTCCGCTTACAGCATTGAACATCGCCTGCTGATGGGGGATGGAACCATCAAATGGGTCCATGAACGAGGTGTTACTGACTATGCAGCCGATGGAACACCACTGCTGAGTAAGGGGTCGGTGCATGACATTACCGAGCGAAAGCGGCTGGAGGAGGGGTTGATCGCCGCCAACCAGGCGAAGGACAATTTTCTTGCGACCATGAGCCATGAGCTGCGTACACCGTTGACCGCAATCATCGGGCATGGTGAGATGCTGGCCGAAAAGTACAGTGGTACGGAAGATGAGCGGGTGATCCGGGTGATTACCAGTGCAGGGCAGAATCAGCTGGCGCTGGTGAATGATATTCTCGATATGTACAAGATTCAGTCGGGCAAGTTTGATATCCAGGATGCCCCTTTCAGCCTCAATACGCTGGTGCGGGAGATTGAGGAGATGTTTGACTTTCGTGCACGGGAGTGTGGTCTGGAGTGGAGCGTTGAGCAGCATTTTCAGCAACAGAATCTGTTGGTTGGTGATGCAAAGCGGATTGTTCAGATTCTGGTCAACCTGCTCGGGAATGCGTTCAAGTTTACCGAGGCGGGCAGAGTGGAGCTCAATATCTATCACGAGGCACCGTGGCTGGTATTCACGGTTGTCGATACCGGGATTGGTTTGAGCCCGGAGGATATGGACCAGTTGTTCGATACCTTCGAGCAGGTGGATGACACCATCTCCCGCCGTTTTGGAGGCAGTGGTCTCGGGCTCTACATATCATTGAGTCTGGCCGAAATGATGGGGGGCACGATCGATGTATCGAGCAAGGCGGGGGTCGGTTCCAGTTTCAAGCTGGTGCTTCCCTATCGCCCCATGACCACCGCCGAGTCTGCCGCAACGCAACAGGGGTTGAGCGAAAGTGGCAGTCGGCCATTGAGTGGGCATGTATTGGTTGTTGAAGATACCAGAGCGGTACAGTTTCTGATCCGCAAGATGCTGGAGAAGATGGGCATTACAGTGACGGCGGTCGATAACGGTGAGCAGGCGATCGCGCAGTTCGAGACGAACCACTTTGATCTGGTACTGATGGATATGCAGATGCCGGTGATGGATGGGATCGAGGCAACCGAACGGCTCAGAGCGCTGGAGTTCGAGGTGCCGATCGTGGCCTTGACCGCCAACGTGATGCCGAAACATCGTGACCAGTTCCATCGTGCCGGTGCGAATGACTTTCTGGAAAAGCCGATTGACCGGGGCATGCTGCGAACCGTACTGGAGCACTATCTGAAACCTGGTGAGCGTGAAGCCTCTGCCTACACCGAGGTGGGATCAAAAACCTGGAGGGTGCTGGCCATTGATGACGAGCCCAATGTGCTCGCACTGTTTCAGGCACTCCTGGAGCACGACCCGGTTGATACGTTCGATGATGTTGACCGAATGGTGCGATCGGACTTCCCGCTGGAGTCGGACTATGCACGGCTTCCACCACTTCGGCTGGACGTGGCCACAGGTGGAAGGGAAGGGTATCGGATGGTGGAGGAGGCCCTGAACCATGGTGATCCCTACTGTGTCGTGCTGCTGGACAAACATATGCCGGGCGGATGGGATGGACTGAAGACCGCAGAGAAGATCCGTGTGATTGATCCGGATGTACGGATCAATTTTGTTTCGGCCTATCTGGACCACAATCTGCAGGAGGTTCGTCGACGAATCGGCCTCAATTTCGAGTTTCTACAGAAACCGATCAATGCCGATGAGCTGGTTCAGCTGGTATTGGCTCAGGCCAGTAGCTGGAGTCATCACAAGGCGCTGCTGCGTGATGTGCGTGCGATCGGGTCATTGAGCAGCGTGCGATAGTTCTGCAGGCGTGACCGCGCAATCTCTCCCTGCTCCACGGCATCGACAATGGCACAACCGGGCTCCTTCAGGTGGCGACAGTTGCTGAAGCGGCACTTTCCGAGATAACGGACAAATTCGCTGAAACCATGGCGTATCTGCTCCTCATCCAGATGCCAGAGGCCGAACTCCCGGATGCCGGGGGAGTCGATCAGCTCGATGCCTTCTGCCAGCGTATAGAGGGTGGATACACTGGTAGTGTGTCGCCCCTGTCCACTCCCCTCGGAGAGTGCACCGATGGCAATCTTCTCATCGGGTATGAGCTGCTGGATGATGGAGGATTTGCCACTGCCGGATGGGCCGACCAGTACGCTACAGTGGCGGTGCAGTGACTCTCTGAGCGACTGCAGACCATTGTTGCTACGGGTTGAACTCCACACTATCGGTATCGATAGCTGTAGATAGGGGGAGAGCAGTGATTGGGTCTGCTCCTTGTCGTTGGCACCGAGAAGATCGGTTTTGTTGACAACCAGCAGGGATGAGATATTGCTTGTTGCGGCAGCAACCAGGATACGGTCGATCTGCAGTAGATCTATCCCCGGTTCTGGCGCAACTACCAACAGGATCTGGTCGATGTTGGCAGCAATCGGCTTGTGGCGTCTGCTGAACGGGTCGGGGCGCTCCAGCAGGGAGCGACGCGGCTCCAGATGGGCGATGATTCCCTCTCCCTCGGCAGTACGCTCGTAGGCGATGCGATCACCGATTGCCAGCGAAGGCAGCCGCTTGCGTTGGGCGCAGCGTATCGGTGTGGCATCTTCATCGGGCTGAACAATCAGGCGGTCCCCCTTGCGGGAGATGATCCGTCCTGATTGCATCTTGTCCACTCCAGTGGAGTCAGGGTGTGAAGCGGTAGAATTCTGTGTTCATGTAATCCAGTACATCATCCTGGTCTTCAGGGAACCAGTCAGCCCCCTTGCCGGTCATCTGGATGCACATGCTGAGCTGGCGTTTGAGGCCGAAATGGTCGGTCACCTTGCGGTCTGATCGACTATAGAGCTCGGTGCCGTGACAGCCGGTACACTCCGGGTCATGGAGCTCCTTTCCGTTTTCACTGTCTGCCAGGGTGACCGAAGTGGTAGCGGCGAGTATGAGTAGCGGGATGGTCCTGTTCATGCAGTATCTCCTGTTTCCAAGTGTGCAATACGTACGGGGGCGGGGGGATGTGAGTCGTGGTAGGCCGAGTAGAGTGGGTCGGGGGTCACGGTCGATGCATTCTCCCGATAGAGAGATGCCAGCGCACTGACCAGGTCGGCTGCTGCGGTCTGTTGTGCAGCAAAGCCATCGGCCTCGAACTCGTGCTTTCTGGAATAGGCAGCCATCATCGGTTGCAGCCAGAATGTAAAAGGGGTCGAGGCCATCATGAACAAGATCAGTGCGGCATGGTCCGACGGGGTATCCATACCCAGGCCATGGAAGAACCAGGGCTGTTCGATCAACCACCCCAGCAGCGCCAGCGCTGAAAAGGTGACTGTGGTCATCAACAGCAACCGCTTGCGGATATGGTTATGGTGGAAGTGGCCCAGTTCGTGAGCCAGAACGGCCAAGATCTCGGCCTCACTGAGGGTCTCCAGCAGTGTGTCGTAGAAGACAATGCGACGTTTTTTGCCCAGTCCCGTGAAATAGGCGTTGCCGTGTCCGGAGCGCTTGGAGCCATCCATCACGAAGATGCCGTCACAGTCAAAGCCTGCCTGCTGCAGCAACTGTTCGATCTGTCTGGAGAGTTGCTCATCTTCCAATGGCGTGAAGGTGTTGAACAGCGGGGCAATGAAGGCGGGCCAGGCCCAGAGCATGAACAGGCTGAAACCGGTCCAGAGTATCCAGACCTGGAACCACCAGAGCGGGGAGCGCAGCTCCATCAGCCAGAGAATCAGGTAGAGCAGTGGCGCTCCAATCAATAGCAGCAGCAGGAACTGTTTGAACAGATCGCTGAGATAGGTAGAAAGTGTCGTACGATTGAAGCCGAAGCGGACTTCGAGGTTGAAGGTGCTATAGAGCGAGAAAGGGGCCTCCAGCAGTGTACTCAGTACCATCAGGGAAAGAATGAAACCGCTCCCCATCATCAGTGGCTCCAGCTCGCTGGCGCGCCACTGCTGGTCCAGCCACTCCAGACCGCCTCCCAGTGTCCAGCCCAGTAGCAGCACCGTTCCGTAGAGCAGTTCAAGTTGTCCGATGCGCTGTTTGGCGCAGGTATAGTCGGCCGCCTTCTGGTGAGACTCCAGAGACAGTGTGTCAATGAAGTGCCTGGGTACCTCCGGTCGATGCTGCTCGACCGAGCGGACCTGGCGGGCGGAGAGCCACAGTTCGATGACCAGGTGAAGGATGACCATCACCAGAAAGAGGAGGGAAAATAGCGGTAGAGTATCCAAAGGGGGTTAACTTGAATCGGTTACAATAAGGTAATCATATCAGGCTAGTCGAAGAGGAGGAATCATGGATGAGAAGAATCTGATCTGGATCGATATGGAGATGACTGGACTCGATCCGATGCGTGACACCATCATCGAGATTGCAACCATCATCACCAATGCCGATCTTGAGGTTCTGGCGGAAGGCCCGGTGTTTGCCATCGCCCAGTCGGAGTCGGTCATTGAGGCGATGGATGAGTGGAACACCACGACCCACGGTGAATCCGGATTGATTCGTCGCATGCGGGAGGAGGGGGTCTCGGTGGAACATGCGGAAGAGAAGACCCTGCAGTTTGTGAGTCAGCATGTACCGGAGTGCGCCTCACCGATGTGTGGTAACAGCATCTGTCAGGATCGTCGCTTCATGGCGCGGGAGATGCCGCTGCTGGCCAACTATTTCCATTATCGAAATCTGGATGTCAGTACGCTGAAGGAGTTGGCGAAAAGGTGGAAACCGGAATTGCTGGAGCAGTTCGAGAAGGCGGGCAGCCACACGGCACTGGCCGATATCCGCGAGTCCATCGATGAGATGAAGTTCTATCGGGAGCACTTTATCTCGGCATAGTGCAACCCATTCTTCGGTAGAGATCCGGACTTGACCCTGCAGATAATGTCAGACAGTTGTCCGTCCAAAAAGGAAGTCGGATTTAGAGGTACTTTGCATGACCTTATAAAGCTGCATTGAAAGTTTTTCATCACTTGCGGTCATCTTGAATCTACAAACAGAGTCACTGGTGTCCCAACGTTTAATCGAATAAATTCAATTGGTTATTGATGACGT
>CAYFOR010000160.1:0-5128 GCA_964344785.1 uncultured Piscirickettsiaceae bacterium | reverse complement strand
GAACTCACTCTTACCCTCTCTGTTCAGGGCCATTTATGGATTGGAATAGACTGGTCAAGTGCGTTAGGGCAGATTCAACAAATTTCTATATAACTGTTATTAAGAACCAAACCAGAAGCTCTCATCCTTCTCCAGAAACTCCTCGTAGGGAAGATAGTGAGAACCGTCACAAGAAAAGTTCAGTGCAATAATGCCATTGATGATATTGACTGATCCGGCACGCAGATAGATTGTCTCATCGACCTCGCGTAGCCACTTGAACCGCTCCAGAATCTCCCGCACGACTTTTTTTGGCACCATTGCCCCATCTGGATAGGAACGTTGCGGATAGGCGAGACAGATCGATGGATTGAGAATCTCTTCCAGCACATGAACACGATAGCGATAAGGATCATCATAAAGCCAGATGGTTGCTCTGGAACTGGAAAAGTGGAGCTTGGCATGAAAAACACCCCTCTTCACCACCAGTTCATCCACCGTTGCCAGTACATCATCGATTCTCTCATCCATTGCACTGACAGCACGACTCTGCATAAAGAGTGTATCTCGGATCGAAGGATCACCCTTAACCTGCATCCAGAAACGTCGATCCTCCGTCGGCTGATCAACCTCCGGTAACTTGCTCAACTCAAAGTCGGCACAGACATACCCTTTTACCACCTGTTGCTGATCCCGAACCAACTGTACCGCAGTGATCAGACTGCGTCGGTAGGTCTGGCTGATATAGACATCAGAGATATAAAAACCTTCTGAGGGCACCACGCTGGCAACATAGGGCCGTTTTGACAGATCCTGTCCAATACGCTTGGAATCGACCTCAGGCCCTTTGGAGAAGACATTGGAGCTCTGTTGCATCCCACTGGTATCGGTCACATACATCAGTCGGCAAGCAGGAATATCACCGCAGTGCTCAAGAGATTTCAGCAATACCCGATCCAGCCTTCCAGCCAGCTGAGGTTGTACCACACCATCCTCCCACCCCTTGGCGCACTCCTCGGCAAGACGATCCATAAAGCCCTCAAGATGATCTCTCAAGAGCTTCTTTCTGACCTTGATCGTCTCTTCAAAGGTGTTCATGTATGGAATCCATCCTGCGAGTAAGGATACCATAGCCATCCGTTCACAGATTAGAGGAATATATGAGTACAGCAGACGAGGGAATCCGTCTCGACAAGTGGCTATGGGCCGCACGCTTTTTCAAAACACGCCGAATCGCCACCGATGCAATCTCGGGTGGAAAAGTTCATCTCAATGGCAGTCGGGTCAAGCCTTCACGGACAGTACGTCGGGGTGACAGACTGGAGATACAGCGTGGAGACACCTTTTTCGAGGTTTTTGTTGAGGGAATCAACGCACAACGACGCCCAGCCAGTGAGGCTCAGCAGCTCTACCGTGAAAGTGAGCAGAGCCTGTCACAACGACAGGCAATTGTTGAACAGAAGCGGCTGGAGGCCCACTCCCGAAGCCAGCGGGTACGACGTCCTGACAAGCGCCAACGGAGAAAACTGATGGAGATCAAGAGTCGATCAGATTGATCGGGCTGCCGGCAATCATTGCATCGATATTCTCAACCACACTGCTGCAGCACGTCTCGGCCGCAACCGAACTCGCATAATCTCCCCCGGGCACATGTGAAACCAGCACCCCCCTGGAAGCCGCTGCCTGCAAGTCAATCAACCCCGGTGAGCTGGAGAAATCTCCAACGATCACCACCATTTTCAACAGAGGAAGCTTCTCCAGTGTTGAAGCGGGAATAGGGGTAGCTGCAGTAACCACCACATGAGCACGCCAAGCCACCTCTTCAATCTCACCCGGTTCTACAGTAGGGCGTTCAACCCAGCCATATTTGGCCGCCTGCAGAAATGGAAACTCAACACCATCCGGCAGTTTCTCTTTATCCAGTACAACAATATTCACTGCTTGCCTCTATTACGTTATTAACCTGCTTTCGAATATTGCCCAAGTATAGTGACCCAGACAGAGATATAGCCTTATTGACCATCAAACTCATCAATACGCCAATAAATCATGGCATGACTGATGCATGGTTTCAGATACAGACA
Source organism: uncultured Piscirickettsiaceae bacterium (assembly GCA_964344785.1). Lineage (GTDB taxonomy): Bacteria > Pseudomonadota > Gammaproteobacteria > Thiopontia. The sequence goes on along the minus strand of CAYFOR010000160.1, from coordinate 3,065 downwards.
ATGAAAGGATAACCGGAGCAGAACCATGAATAGACAACAATCACTGGATCGCAAAACCCGCCAACTGCTGGAGAGTGCTGATTTCATGCTCTCTTACGCCCAAGTTGCATTCAAGAACAACACTCATGAGCAGCTCAAGCTCTATATCAGCCAGAGCATTGCCATCCTCAAGATTCTCCATCAGGAAGAGTGCGCAGAGAAACGTCGTCGTGGAAAAGAGCAGACTCTATTCTACGCAATGATCTCGCAGTTGCTGCTCGCCTATCAGAACGAGAACTTTTACGCACTGCGGGCAGTGCGCAGCAAGATTCATCAGATCGTAGACCGATAACAGACTGCAGTCATCCACATAGTACCGTGTGGATGACCATCAGACCGATTCGATCCCCCAGATCTCCTGTGCATACTGATGGATCGCCCGATCTGCCGAAAAGTGGCCAACCCCGATAATATTGCTCAATACCTGACGGTTCCACGCCTCACGATCCTGATAGAGCGCATCCACCTGCTGCTGGCAACGAATGTAACTGGGATAGTCCGCCAGAACCATAAAGAAATCACCATGCAGCAGACTGTCCACCAACCCCTGGTAACGCCCACCATCCCCTTGTGAGAAGAAGCCCTGCGAGATTCCATCCAGCGCATTTCGTAGCTGCTCGTAATCATGATAGTAACGGGCAGGTTCGTATCCTCGTTCACGTAGTGCCTGGACCTCTTCGGTGGTATGGCCAAAGAGAAAGAAATTGTCTTCACCCACACGCTCCCGAATCTCGACATTGGCCCCATCCAGGGTTCCGATTGTCAGTGCACCATTGAGTGTCAGTTTCATATTACCAGTACCGGAGGCCTCCATTCCGGCGGTTGAAATCTGCTCGGAGAGGTTGGCAGCGGGAATGATGATCTGGGCATCCGAAACCTTGTAGTCTGGAATAAAAACTACCTTCAACAGGTCGCCCACTACCGGATCATGGTTGATCACATCGGCCACATCATGAATCAGCCGGATCACCTGCTTGGCCATGTAGTAGCCCGGTGCCGCCTTACCGGCAAAGATCACCACTCTCGGTACCATCCCATCGGTATCCCCGGCCCGAATACGCTGATAACGGGTGACCACATGAAGCAGATTGAGCAGTTGACGCTTGTATTCATGCATCCGCTTCACCTGGACATCAAACATCGCCTCCACAGAAACGGTAAGGTTGAGTCGCGACTCGATCATCGCAACCAACCGCTGTTTGTTATTCTGCTTGACCCGCTCCAGCTGTTGCAGAAAATCATGTTCGAACTGAGGTTCACAACAGCGCTCCTGCAACTCCGCAAGCAGGCCAAGGTCCCGAATCCAGCCCTCTCCCAACTGATTGATCAGCAGTTCACTAAGCCCAAGGTTGGACTCCAGCAACCAGCGTCTTGGGGTGACGCCATTGGTTACATTGACAAAACGTCCCGGATAGAGTGCATCAAAATCGGAAAAAAGCCGGGATCTCAACAGCTCGGTATGGAGTGCCGCCACACCATTGACACGCTGACTGCCCACAATGGCCAGATGGGCCATCCGAACACGCTGACTGCCCTCATCAATCAGTGAAAGCAGCCGCATCTTGTCCAGATCACCCGGAAAATGGTGACGGACCTCCTCCATCAGCCAGGCATTGATCTGATAGATCAGTTCCATATGACGTGGCAACAGGCTCTCCAGCATATTGACTGGCCAGGTCTCCAGCGCCTCGGAGAGCAGGGTATGGTTGGTGTAACGGAACAGCTTGCGGGCCAGCTCCCAGGCATCTTCAAACGAATACTGATGATCATCGATCAGGATATGAAGGATCTCCGGAACGGCCAGCGCAGGATGGGTATCATTGAGCTGAATCACCACCTTGTCTGCCAGCTCATCCAGTGTTTCATGATCACGAAGATGACGTGAGACGATATCCTGAAGTGAGGCGCTGACAAAGAAATACTCCTGCTTCAGCCGTAGCTCCTGGCCAACAAAGGTGCTGTCATCAGGATAGAGTGTCTTGGCAAGGTTTTCACTGGTGGTCTTCTCCTTGACCGCATCCAGATAATTGCCCTGATTGAATGTACGCAGATCAAAGTCACGTGATGCACGCGCCGACCAGAGCCGCAGATTGCCGACGGTCTCGGAATCGTAACCGGTAATCAGATTGTCGAAGGCCATGGCGATCATATCCTGGGTCTCAATCCAGTGGCTCACCTTGTTTCCCTGCTCATCCGGAATATGGGTGATACGACCATAGAAGCGGATGGTGTAGAGAATACTGGGGCGCGCATACTCCCAAGGCGATCCAAAACGGAGCCAGTGTTCCGGCTGTTCATGCTGCTCGCCGTTGACGATCCGCTGGTTGAAAAGACCATACTCATAACGAATCCCGTAACCATACCCGGCATAGTCATGTGTGGCGAGACTATCGAGGAAACAGGCTGCAAGGCGACCCAAGCCACCATTGCCCAGTGCCGGGTCCACCTCCTCGTCACAGAGTGACTCAAGCTGCACCCCAAGCTCATCCATTGCCGCACTGGCGCTCTCATGCAGCTTCAGATCGAGCAACACCTTGGAAAGTACCCGACCCGGAAGATACTCAAGTGAGAGATAGTAGATCCGGCGCACATCCAGGCGATGGTGGTGCCGTGCGGAACGAATGAAAAGCTGGTTCATTGCCCCTCGCAACAGATAGGCCAAAGCATAGAACCAGTCACGTGAGGTGGCAAACAGCGGATCCTTCCCCTCAATCTTGACCATCACATCGACCAGTTGTGCCTGCAGCACCTTCGGGTCACGAAGCTGCTCACGCAGATCCTCTTCCAGTTCCCGTCTCAGGCAGACTGCTGAGACCTTCTCGACCGGTTGTCTTACTTCCTCATCACTACTCATTGAAATTCCCTGTTTTAGTGGAACATTTCATCTGTATTTCCCTGTGCCATCCATATCCTCCCCCCTTATCCGACCGCTGATTACTGCAGTACGTATGACTGGTAACAAATTCTATCTAAACTCACTGGTGTCCCAACGTTTAATCGAATAAATTCAATTGGTTATTGATGAC
>CAYFOR010000159.1:0-5181 GCA_964344785.1 uncultured Piscirickettsiaceae bacterium | reverse complement strand
TGTTTTATGCAGTCAAATGAGTTTTTGGCCTGTAACGTTGGGACACCAGTGAATACCTGTATGAAAATAGAGTGCGTCAGTAGCTTGCCCCCAACAACAGTAACATTACACGAGAGTGAAGTGGCCCAACATGATAGTCTATAAGAATAGAGTAATAATCCATGGGTATTGGTCGGCACTACAGACAAAAGTACTCAACGCTTTCTATGAGTTAAACATGGGATTCCTGCGGATGATTACGATGGCGGTGTTAAATATTTGTAGCGAGAGGTGTTATGGAAAAGGTCACATGGAATGATAATCAGTGCAGTGTAGGCCATGACACACTGGATTCTCAACATAAACAGCTTCTGGAAGTCATCAACCATGCAATTTCCCTGAATAACAACAACCACACAAGAAGTGATGTCTATCGAGTATTGCTGGAGATACACGAGCACTTTGAACAGCATTTTATCAGTGAGGAGTTAGTGTTGGAGCGTGCCGGATATCCCCATCTGGAAGATCACATTCAATACCACGAGAACTTCTCGGACAAATTTTCAAGGATGATGGTGGCAGGCACGCCTGATGTACACAAGATTCTGCACTATCTGTTGGACTGGCTGAATCATCACATGCTTGAAGAGGATATGGAATACAAGCCGCTGTTCTCGGAGGCAGGTTGACAACCTGAGAACATGCCGAAGCAGTGCAGTGTTTAACGACTCAAGTCACCCTCTTCAAATCAACCAAGCAGTTTACCGATCTCATCACTGTCTGCAGGGTAGACATAGGCGTGGACCTTGGCGGTAACATCTACACTCACCATCAGTGGCGAGAAGGTAAAATTCAGCGTGTTATGTAGTGCATCAACGACGGATGCCACCCACTTTGAAGATCTGCTTCCATCCAGATACAGAATAAAAGAATCCGCTGAAAACTTGTAGTAGGTAAACTCCTGCTCAAGTGCGGATTTAATTCGGCTGATGCACTCTTGCATGAGTTGAGAGCCGGCACTGGCGCCAGCTTGCGAAATCACAGCCTCGAATGTGTCCAGCTGAATTGAGAACAGTACGAAAGAGCGGCCGGTCACCTCATGCTCGCCATACAACTTTTTCAGTGAATCCAGGGAGATCATCCCAGATGTCGGCTCGACTGCTGTCAAGTCACGCAATGCAAGAAAATAGTCCTGTAACTTGCTGTCAAAAGATCCAGCCGGACCAACCGTATCAACAGCCAGTGTAATTCCGCTCAATCGCACAGGCGTCAAGTCCGAGTCATAGAGAATGACCCCCTTGGTCTGAAACCAGGAATATCTGCCGTCACTATTCAGAATCCTGTGGGAAAGTGAAAACAACTTGTTACCAGAGTCAATAATATCAACCAGCTTGTCCCGGTCTTCCGGATGAAACCGATTGGTAAAATCCGAGAAGTGCTGGATATTCTCTACTGTACCGTCAATTTGCTCAAGAAGATGACTCGAGGCCGTGAAATGGTTATCAGCAAAATCGGCGACCCAGGATAACTCCAACGCCATTACAGATGCCTGTACCAGGCGGTCTTGCATTTGCCCCAGGCTTCTGACCTGCTCCCAGGAGCGGATTGCATTTGCAGTAAACTGCAATATATCAATCACATTGAATGGCTTGTGCAGAAACAAAACGCCATCATTCAGTGTATCCTGAATCTTTTCAACACTGTAGTCAGAGTATGCGGTAACGATAAAGAGCTGTATATCTTTATCGATAGCCCGTATCTGACGCGCTGTTTCAAGACCATCGATCCCTGGCGGCATGCGGATGTCAATCATCGCTACGGAGTAATGCTCTCCTCTTTCGTAAGCATCGGAGATACAATGAACCGCATCCGCTCCCTGAGAAAAATAGTCGACATGATATTGAATCGGCTTTTCGAAATAGTTTTGAAGTGAATAGTCTTCAATACTCTCCAACTCATCATCCTTGGAATCCTTTTCAGGAACATCAATCAAGTCACTGAAAAGGCTGTCTATATCACGATCATCAAAAATGGACTTGTAATAATCGATAACCTCTTTTTCATCATCGACCACAATCAGTCGATAGGGTTTGGCAGTAGTCAGGTCCACAAGATCTTGTCTCCAAATAGCAGCAGGCTACAGTATCACAATCAGCGCACCCCGTATGAAAGATGTATTCCTATAGAAGTACAGGTGCTACGAACAAGGGTACAGTCTAACCTTTCACACTGCTGTTATATGTACCAATGACCTGGATAAACTTCTCTTTACTCAAAGGCTTTACCAAAAAACCTGAAACTTTCAAGGCAGCAGCCTTCTTGACTGTCTCAATAGAACTTTCTCCTGTAACCATGCAGATGAAGGCATTGCGGTGGTACTCTCTTATCCGCTTGAGCAGTTGCATGCCATCTACTTCGGGCATATTGATATCCAGGAATGTGATGTCAGGATCAAACTGCTGAAAGAGTTTCCACCCCTGTTTTCCTGTTGTAGCCCTCCCAACTACATCAAAGTCAGCATCCGCTGACCAGTCTGAAAGTAAATCCCTGATTGTCACATCATCATCAATGATCAGTACTTTTGGGTGGGTTTCTGCTTCGGTTGTCATATCCATCATACTGCGGTTCATTTCATATCATCTTGCCGAAACATTACTGTATTGACACATATAATTCAATATAAACACTCAATGATATTGACAGTTCAATCTTGACAATATATACCCATACATTTGATCAGAATACTGAAGCATTCAAGATGACAATAAACCCAACAAGCAATAAACTCTCTATTGCTGAAACCACCCCGTGTGAACCCAGGACACCATCAATGCCTCAGTCCGTGCTTTCACTTCAATCATTGCGTTTATTAACAGGCCTGAATCAATGCTCCAGCGCACTTGAAGGTCGTTAGATTTCAGTGAAGAACACGCATGAATAAGACCCAGAAACAAGATGAAAATTATAGAGTACTTGCCATCGATGATGATGAGCAGGTACTGGACGCATACCAGTCCATTTTTTCTGGAAACAGTACATTTCAAGATGCACTGAATGCATTCAACCAGGCCATAGGGGAGCCGACAAGTGGCGTAAACACGCCTATATTCTCCCTCACAACTGCAAATAATGGAGAGGCAGGCGTCGAGTCCGCACTACAGTTCAAGGCATCCGAAACCCCTTTTGCCGTCGCATTTATTGATATGAGAATGCCGAATGGTATTGATGGCCTGGAAACGGCAAAACGGCTACGAGAGATCGACAACCAGCTCTATCTGGTCATTGTTTCTGCCTACTCGGATCACGACTTTGACACCATACGAAATGCACTCGATCAACGCGTAATCTATATCTCCAAACCCTTCAAGCATATTGAAATCGAACAGATTGCCTATCACCACTGCCGAAGCTGGCAGAGAGACCGCATGCTGGATACACTGCTTGACAGAAGAGAAAAGCAGATTCGACAGCAAGATCAGATGTTCGAGCTATACAAGTCAACGAGTCACTCGGTAAAAACTCGATCAATTTCCTAAGCTTCTTATCCGACAAAATCGTCCGCTACAAGAATGAAGGAAAGAACCTGAACGACCTGATCTCGCTGGAGAGGGCCGAAATGATGCGTGAGCAAATCCATCAGATTCTGAACCTGGTTCAATCCTCTTTACGCGGCGCAAAATCGGATGCACTAGAGATATCCTCTCTCTCGGCCAAGTCAACGATCAGGCAGGTCTCTGAAGTATTTAGTGTGACCGCATTGGGTAGATCTACGCCACACACGATGGAGTGTCATGTTTCTGAAGACGCATCCATCCATATCAGCCTGGTAGATCTGCAAACCATTCTGATGAACCTGCTCAATAATGCTGCCGAAGCCACCAGGGACTACCTGGATGAACTGATGGGGTCGACCCAAAAGCTTGAACAGTTGGCCGATATTGATGAAATCATGCAGCAGCCGCTCATCCAGTTAAAGTGTAAAACCGATGATAAGTGCCTCATCATTACAGTCGAAAATATCGGAAAGCCCATTCCCGATCAGATTGGAGACAGAATCTTCGAACGCGACTTTACAACAAAAGCATCCGGCAACGGCATTGGCCTCCATGATGTCAGCCACTTTGTATCTGAGGCAAAAGGACGAATCCACTACGAAAACGGCCAACAAAGCGTCACCTTCAAGGTCAGCTTGCCACTCAAGTACCAGACTGATTGTTGACCTGACAAGACAAAAGGCATCCTCTTATCGAACAATCAATGTCAGATAAATTGCTGATTATCGAGACACAACAACATTTCCAGAATAGCCGGGCAGATCGTATTTCCATACCTGATCGACAATAAGATTCTCCCGGCGTTAAGCCGATCAGAGCCGACTACCGCTAAAAGTCTCCATTCACACCAGCCTCCATGACCGCGCCAACACGTTGGATAACGCCTGCTCCCAATTGCTGCAATTCCGCAGGAAGCGTTTGTAGAACATTACGCAGATCCATCGTCATAATCTTCCTATCAATCACCGAAACTCTACACGGTACATATACGGCAAGCATCGGGTTATATGCCAGAATCTTTTTGGCAACCGATGGCGCACAAAACTCAACCGTGGTGACATACTCTGCCCGATGAACCGCAACCACTGCCAGGTTGAGCTCTGCTGCCTTACTCAACATGGCATCGACAGCCTCCTCTTCAGATACATCTTCAGAAATTTCCAGCACCATCAAGGGCTGCACCCAAATCTCTTCGGAAACCATAGCCCGTGCACCATCAACATGAGCATAAGCCGACATTGAAATCACAAGAGATAAAACAAACAGAAATCTGATTTTATTATTCATTTTCATCATATCACTCCCAAAAGCCCAGAACTCCCATGTTCTACCCCTCCTCGACTTCATGACACCAGACACACCCCTTCATGTCATATTTTCCGTCTACACCAACCGCACGCCTATGGTCTTTGATAAAACCGTCATCGCCCAGTTTCATGTGGCAAAAGGAACATCTACCTGATGGATTTCCAACATCCTGTAACACCTCTTCAGCAAACTTGTGCTGATTCGAATGGCCAGGAAAATGGGTTGAGGCTTGGCCATCCAGAACCATGGGTACAGCAGCAGATATGCCAATAATCAGCACCATGATGATCCCGCCTTATTCACCAAATAACCCATAAAACAAGGAGGCGCGCCCTCTATT
>CAYFOR010000158.1:0-5263 GCA_964344785.1 uncultured Piscirickettsiaceae bacterium | reverse complement strand
CTCACTCTTACCCTCTCTGTTCAGGGCCATTTATGGATTGGAATAGACTCCCTGAGTGTATCCACTACCTTTGAAATATTTTGTAATGCATGGATCTGTTGAATTATAAAATTAGTTAGTGTTGATTTGATTATCATTACTATTATGATGTGTTTACTGCTGTAGGCGCGACATTCACACAGTTGCCCTGCATCGGGTATGTAACAGGACTAGTAAACGGTATTTATATAACTCGCTGGCAGGTATAATCGCGCCCTTGAATTTACAGGAATGGATGAATGGTTGAAGTCAATCCGATTTATGCACAGATCAAGGACTTGCAAGGGCGTACCGAGGCTCTGAGGGGGTACCTTTGACTATGCTGAAAAAGCAGAGCGGTTGATAGAGGTTGGTCGTGAACTGGAGACTCCGGATGTATGGAATGATCCGGAACGTGCTCAGGAACTGGGCCGTGAACGCTCGATGTTGGAAAAGGTGGTCAATGGGCTGGATGAGCTCTCCTCCGGTGCCAGGGACGCCCATGAGCTACTGGAGATAGCAGAGGCGGAAGGGGATGAGGATACCGTATACGAGGTGATTGCCGATCTGGAGCGGTTGTCCCAACAGATAGAAACGTTGGAGTTTCAGCGGATGTTCTCCGGTCGGCAGGATGCATCCAACGCCTTTATTGATATCCAGTCGGGTTCCGGTGGCACCGAGGCGCAGGATTGGGCCGAGATGCTGTTGCGGATGTATCTGCGCTGGGGTGAGCGCAAGGGGTTCGATGTGGAGCTGATGGAGGCCTCTGCAGGTGAGGTTGCTGGAATCAAGTCGGCGACCATCCAGATGAGGGGTGAATATGTATTCGGCTGGTTACGGACTGAAACGGGGGTACATCGGTTGGTCAGAAAGTCTCCGTTTGACTCTGGAAACCGGCGTCATACCTCGTTTGCCTCGGTCTTTGTCTATCCTGAGGTCAACGAGAATATCGATGTTGACATCAACCCTGCCGATCTACGGGTCGATACCTATCGCGCCCAGGGGGCCGGAGGACAGCATGTCAACACGACGGACTCGGCGGTACGAATCACCCATGAACCGAGTGGGATCGTGGTGCAGTGCCAGAATGAACGGTCACAGCACAAGAACAAGGCAACAGCGATGAGCATGTTGCGCGCCAAGCTCTATGAGATGGAGTTGATGAAACAGAACGAAGAGAAACAGGCTGCAGAGGATGCCAAATCAGATATCGGGTGGGGTAGTCAGATTCGTTCTTATGTACTTGATCAGTCACGGATCAAGGACTTGAGGACCGGACATGAAACGGGCAATACCCAGGCAGTGCTGGATGGAGATCTGGACTCCTTTGTCGAGGAGAGCCTCAAGTCTGGGCTATAGTTTTTTCTCCAGGACGAAAGTGTTGGAAAAGGGAATTTTTGAAGGTTTTAGCAGATGTCAAAAGATCAAAATGTAGAGGTAGACGAGAACAGGCTGATTGCCGAGCGCCGACAGAAACTGGATCTGCTGCGCGATGCAGGAAATGCCTTTCCGAATGATTTTCGGCGGAATGCGCTGGCAGGGGGGCTGCATGCCCAATATGAGCCGATGGAGGGAGAGGCACTTGAGGCAGAGGGTATCCGGGTTGCCGTGGCCGGGCGGATGATGGCCAAGCGTGTGATGGGCAAGGCAGCGTTTACCCATATCAAGGATATGAGCGGCAAGATCCAGCTCTTTCTGCAACGTGATGCGCTGCCGGAAGGGGTCTATGCCGCCTTCAAGAAATGGGATTTGGGCGACATTATTGGTGCCGAGGGGGTGATGTTCAAGACCAAGACCGGAGAATTGTCGGTCAAGGTGGATTCGCTGCGGCTCCTGACCAAATCGGTACGTCCGCTGCCTGAAAAATTCCACGGATTGACCGATACCGAGGCACGCTATCGTCAGCGCTATATCGACCTGATCATGAATGAAGCCTCACGGGAGGTCTTTGGGGTTCGGGTCAAGGTGATTCAGTACATTCGCGACTTTCTGAACCGGCGTGGCTTCATGGAGGTGGAGACGCCGATGATGCAGGCGATCCCCGGTGGTGCCACAGCACGTCCCTTTACCACCCACCATAATGCTCTCGACATGGACCTGTTCCTGCGTATAGCACCGGAGCTCTATCTGAAGCGGTTGGTGGTGGGGGGCTTTGAGAAGGTCTATGAAATCAATAGAAACTTTCGGAATGAGGGGCTTTCGACCCGCCATAACCCGGAATTTACCATGATCGAGTTTTACGAGGCCTACGCCGACTATCATGATCTGATGGACACCACCGAGGCGATGCTGCGAGGCATCACCCAGGAGGTGCTCGGTACCTCCACTGTCCACTATCAGGGGGATGACTATGATTTCGGCAGCCCGTTCGCCCGAATGACGGTGAAAGAGTCGATTCTCCACTTCAATCCAGAATTGAGTGAGGCAGATCTGGATGATCTGGAGCGGACGAGATTGGTGGCTGAGCGGTTGGGGATTCCACTGAAATCGACCTATGGGCTTGGCAAGGTGCAGATCGAGATTTTCGAGAAGACGGTTGAACACCGGTTGATGAACCCCACCTTCATTACCGCCTACCCGACCGAGGTCTCCCCACTGGCACGGCGCAGTGATGAAGACCCATTTGTGACCGACCGATTCGAGTTCTTTGTCGGTGGTAGGGAGATTGCCAACGGCTTCTCTGAGCTGAACGACTATGAGGATCAGGCCGAACGCTTCCGTGCCCAGGTGGCTGAAAAGGAGGCGGGGGATGACGAGGCGATGCACTATGATGAAGATTACGTGATCGCGCTGGAGCATGGGATGCCGCCTACCGCGGGGGAAGGAATCGGTATCGACCGTCTGGTGATGCTCTTTACCGACTCACCGTCGATTCGTGATGTACTGCTGTTCCCTCACATGCGGCCACTTGGGTCATAGGCGGGCGCAAACAGTGATTGAGCAGACGGGACTGAATGGGGTTGATATCGCGATACTGGCGATCATCCTGATCTCCTCCGGTCTGAGTCTGTTGAGCGGTTTCTTCAAGGAGGCGATTTCGCTGGCGACCTGGATTGCCGCCTTCTGGGTAGCGGTCAACTTCTCTGCAGACCAGACTCGCTATCTGGAGTCACTGATCGCAACCCCTTCGCTACGGGCAGCCACCTCGTTTGGTATCCTGTTTCTGACCACACTGATTCTGGGCTCCCTGATCAACCGAGCGATGCAGGAGGTGGTCGATTTTACCGGCTTTGGCGGAATGGACCATCTGTTGGGAGGGCTGTTTGGTGCGGCCCGAGGGATTCTGATTGTCTCATTTCTGGCGATGGCGGCAGGAATGACTCCACTGGCGCAGGACCTCTGGTGGAAAGACTCGGCACTACTGCCCCATTTTCAGCAGATCACCGAGTGGTTGCTGGAGATGCTGCCGGCGGAATTGAAAGACTATTTTCCGTATAATCCATGATGACCCTTAACTGAACTTTACGTAACTGATTCAGATTGCCCATGAAATCTGCCAGTTCAAGGCAAAAAATGTGAGTTTACAAGTGTAAATGACCATTTTTGAACGCAGAAATGGCAGATTTCGGGGGTGAACTGAACAGTTACTGGAAACTCCTTTTCTGAGGATTGATATCTATGTGTGGAATCATTGGCATTACCTCGACCTCTCCGGTGAATCAGGCACTCTATGACGGCCTGACGGTACTGCAACACCGTGGGCAGGATGCTGCCGGGATCATGACCTGTGACAACGGCAAGGTCTTTCTGCGCAAGGCCAATGGGCTGGTCAAGGACGTCTTTCATACGCGCCACATGTTGCGGTTGAACGGCAATATGGGGATTGGTCATGCGCGTTATCCCACTGCTGGCTGTTCTTCTACGGCTGAGGCACAACCATTCTATGTCAACTCACCGTACGGCATTGCGCTGGCACACAATGGCAACCTAACCAATGCAGCCAAGATCAAGCGTGATCTCTATGTGGAGGATCTTCGGCATATCAATACCGACTCGGACTCTGAGGTCCTGCTGAATGTGTTCGCCCATGAGTTGCAACATATGGGGAAGTTGCGTCTGGATGTGGACGATATCTTTGCGGCAGTCTCCGCAGTACACCGGCGTTGTGAAGGAGGGTATGCGGCAGTAGGAATGATCACCGGCTACGGCATCGTTGCCTTTCGCGACAACTACGGGATTCGACCGCTTTGCATTGGTGAACGGGAGAATGAATCCGGTGAGAAAGAGTACATGGTTGCCTCGGAGAGTGTGGCTATCGACACGCTGGGATTTCGCCTGATTCGGGAGGTCGATCCGGGAGAGGCGGTCTTCATTAGCAAAGAGCGTCAGCTATACACCAAGCAGTGTGCGGAGAACCCCGTTCACTCGCCCTGTATCTTCGAGTTTGTCTATTTCGCTCGTCCAGACTCCATTATCGATAATGTGCATGTGCACAAGGCACGACTGCGGATGGGGGAGAAGCTGGCCACCAAGATTCTGCGTGAATGGCCCGAGCACGATATCGATGTGGTGATTCCGGTACCGGATACCAGTCGTACGGCAGCATCGCAGCTTGCCTACACACTTGATATCGTTTATCGGGAGGGATTTATCAAAAACCGTTACATCGGTCGAACCTTCATCATGCCGGGACAGAAGCAACGGAAAAAATCGGTACGGCAGAAACTCAATCCGTTGGGGCTGGAGTTCAAGGGGAAAAATGTCCTGTTGGTGGATGACTCCATCGTGCGTGGAACCACCTCCGCCCAGATCATCGAAATGGCGCGCAGTGCAGGTGCTCGCAAGGTCTACTTCGCCTCGGCGGCCCCCCCGGTTCGTTACCCCAATGTGTATGGTATCGATATGCCGGCGGCATCCGAGCTGATCGCACACAACCGCACGGAAAAGGAGGTGGCAGAGTGGATTGGTGCCGATCGTATGATTTTCCAGGACCTGCAAGACCTGGTCGATTCAGTATGTGAAGGGAACCCGCAGATCAAACGATTTGATACATCGGTTTTCGATGCCAATTACATTACCGGTGATATCGATGACGACTATTTGGGAGCGCTGGAACAGACCCGTTCCGATGAACAGAAGTGCAAACGGGATGTGTCAGATAATGAGGTGTTGGGGGTTTATAACACGAACTGATGCCATTGCAGTGCCTGTTGATAGATGTTGCTGATATATGGGCAGAAATGGCCTATTCATGGAGTCTATTCCAATCCATAAATGGCCCTGAACAGAGAGGGTAAGAGTGAGT
>CAYFOR010000157.1:0-5274 GCA_964344785.1 uncultured Piscirickettsiaceae bacterium | reverse complement strand
ATGCATTGTGATTCTCCATTATCCGATAACCATTTTCCAGCCATTCTCTCATGGAATCGAATGGATATCAGTGGTTGTGCTCACACGTCATATCTTGGACAGCCGTTCCCCGCTGCATGTAAACTGGTAATGAACCCGTGCTCGAATCATTTTTGGAGCATTGGGTGAAATTTTATTTCAAGGAGGGCGGATGATGAAAAAGAGCGTCTTGTGTCTTGTGATTCTGGTCAGCACCATGTTCAAGCCGGTGTTGGCCGAGTGGGTGTATGTCGGCGAGTTTGGGATGTCGGGCCCGGTTGCATCGAATTTTGATGTTCAGAAGGTTCCGGTTGCCGGTGATGCTGTGGCGGCAAGCCGGGCAGTGAACCTGCGGGACAACCGCCCACACGTTGTGGATGGGCAATGGAAAATGGGAAACGTGGTTGGAGTGGTCTACTCCGGTGAGCGGTTTCTGGTTGAGAAGGTGGTTGCTTCCGATACCGGAGACACTCCAGGCCACGTCTGGGCAGAAGGCTCCATCCAGCAGTGAAGCGGGGCCATCTCGGGCTCATGGGGTATTTGTGGTAGTCTCGTTTTTTTAACCAAACAGGAATGGTGCAATGAAGGCGGTTACAGGATTGGTATTGCTGGTAGGGGTTGTTTTGTTAGGTGTATCCAGAATAGAGGCTGCAGATATCGTGGTGTACAAAAGCCCGACATGTGGGTGCTGCAACAGCTGGATTGATCATCTGAAGGAAAACGGCTTCACCGTTGAGGCACATGATTCCGATGTGATGGGGCTCGTCAAGACGGAGTTGGGTGTTCCCCGTGATTTGCGCTCCTGTCATACCGCCAGGGTGGGCAACTACATTGTTGAAGGGCATGTGCCGGCAGACCTGATTGCCAAAATGTTGAAGGAGGAGCCTGCAATCAGCGGCCTGGCGGTACCGGGGATGCCTATGGGGTCACCCGGGATGGAAGGTCACCGAAACGACCCGTACGATATCATTTCATTCGCGAAGGATGGAAAGCGCGAGATATTTGGTAGTCGTAATCAGTGAATAGGGTTCTGTAGAACCACTTGCTCAATTACGGCTTGTTCATGCGATGCATTGATCGTTTGAGGATGCCCGGGGATACCGCGAGTGAAGATGGTGATACCTGAGAGGCTTTGGAGGATGGTTGGCAGCACCATTGAACGAGGGGAATCCGCAACGGGCAGCGAAGATGTGACCGATCACCCACTTCAAGGTTCGAAAGGACGGGGTGGTGGTATCGGATTGATTGCACTGCTGCTGTTTTTCTGGGCTCATCTTCCTGTATCCCATGCGGCAGTGGGCGAGCAGGCGCCTGCACTTGAAATTGCTGAGTGGATCAATGGGGATGGCGTCACCCTGAAGTCACTGCGCGGCAAGGTGGTGATTATCGAGTTCTTTCAGCTCTGGTGTCCGGGATGCAACAACTTCTCCATCCCCCTGATGGAGAAGTGGGCGGGTGACTTTTCCGATGAGATTCGGAATGGGGCGCTGTTCCAGCTCAGTATACATACCGTTTTCGAAGGCCATGACTTCCAGAATCCGGACAAGCTGCGTACATTTGTCCGGAAAAAGGGAATGGATCATCTCGTTGGAATTGATCGTCATGTTGGCGATGATGAAGTCCCGGTGACCATGCGCAGGTACCGTACGCTCGGCACACCTGCGATGGCCATTCTCGATAAGAGTGGGGTGATCCGTTTTCAGAAGTTTGGTGGATTTGATATCGACCATGCTGAAAACCTGATTCGCAAACTGCTGCAGGAGTAGTCGTTGTCCGCGCCGCATCGGCCTGGGGTCGTGGCCATTGGGTCAGGGGATCAGGAATCCGGTGTATTCATGCCCCTTGTGCCACCATTCTGATTGTCTGCCGTCAATACAGTGCTATGATCATTGTATGTGTTTGAAAATATGAGTGTAATCATGTGAGTGTGAGGGGGCAATGAATCTGGCAACCCTGTTCTTCTACGGTATGGCGGTTGCGGTGGTGATTGCTGCCTTGAAGGCAGGGCTGGACAGGGTGGCGATCAAGTTGTACCGGGAAAACATGTTGGGTGAAAGTTTCGAATATGCCCGTATCTCGGCATTTGGCCTGATTGTCTATTCCGTGATGCAGGACCTGAAGAAGCCGGATGAGTGGCTGCTGCTCTACTGGTTTGTGATCTGCTGCTGGTTCTATGTCAACAATAGAGGTAGGGCACTGGAGCGGTAGGCGGTTTGCACAGGGTGCCTCTTTCGGTGAGAATGATCGGTGAAGGAGATTAGGATCAATGGCCGATTGAGTCCGTGGTAACGCTGAATGCAGGTAAAAGGGCTTTTGTGTGCAGGTTTCGGTGAATGTGTTCAGTCATGTTTTATCTCTATCACCAGAGACATTCAAACAGGTGCGAAAATGGAAAAGATCGAGTGGGATCAAAAGAAATATAGTGTAGGGTATCTCTTGATGGATGATCAGCATCAGGAAATTCTTGAAGCGATCAACGGTCTGATTGATCTGTCCGAGACGGAGTATTCGGTACAGGAGGCCAGAGGTGCTTTTGTGGAACTGTCTCAGCTTGTGGTCAAGCATTTCGGTGCGGAAGAGGCGATCCTGCGCCTGGAGAAGGCGGATTTCTATGAGAGACACATGGATGTACATGATCAATTCTCGAAACGGCTGGCCGATAAAATCTCGAACTGTAACGGACTGCACCTGAGTGAGGGTATTCGCTTTGTCGCGGATTGGTGGGTCGACCATATTCTGCATGAGGACATGGAGTACAAGCCGCTCTTTACGGATATCTGATTCATTCCGATATTTCTGATCCCATGATTCCTGCTTCTCGGGTAGGGCACATGAAACATCCGGTACGGGGTATCTCGCCATGGACTTCATGACAATCATCGGTCTGATTGTCGGGATCAGTGCAGTCATTTTCGGGGTGATTCTTGAGGGGGGTGACCCCTCATTTCTTTTTCAGCTAACCGCATTCGTGATCGTCTTTGGTGGTACGTTGGGTGCCACAATGACCCAGACCTGCCCGGATGTATTTCTGCGGGCGCTGATGATGTTCCCCAAGGCGATCTTTCGTGCCCATGGCAAGTGTGAATTGACCGTCCCCAACCTCTGGGAGTGGCGGCGCATCACCCAGCATGGTACCAATGAACAGATTGACCAACTGATCCTTTCGCAGGAGAACCCCTTTCATGTCAAGGTGATCGAGGTGTTCAACGAGCGGCTCAAGGTCGATCGTGCAAAAGAGGTGCTGGAGCTGGAGATCGAGCAGAGCCATGAAGACGGCATACAGGTTGTCCAGGTCTATGAAAGCATGGGGGGATACAGTCCGACCATCGGCATCATCGGTGCCATTCTCGGACTGATTCAGGTGATGCACAACAACATGACGGACCCGCAGGCTCTCGGTGAGGGCATCGCCGTCGCCTTTGTCGCCACCATCTATGGGGTCGGTTTTGCCAATCTGATCTATATCCCGATTGCCGAAAAGATCCGTGCACTGGTGATCCTCCGCTCCCGTTACCATGAGATGGTGATGGCCGGAGCGATCTCCATTCTGATGGGTGACCATCTGGAACAGTTTGACAACAAGATCGACACCTATGTCAGCCGGAACAGGGAGGATATTGCGATTCCTCTCCATCCCAAGGCCGAGGAGTAGGGCAGCATGGGATACCGTACCTACCAATCGATTTCGGACAATGTCCAGACGGCCCCGAACCAGGATCGCTGGCTGTTGACCTATTCCAGCCTGATTACGCTGCTTTTTGTCCTCTTTCTCGTGCTCTATGCCTCCTCGGACGTTCAGCGACAGGGGTTTAACCAGTACCTTTCGGAGCTGCCGACCCCCATCGACTCTCCCGCTGAGTTCAACAGCCGGGAAGAGCTGGAGTCCTTCATGGATGACCTGAAGTCATATGAAGAGGCAGCCCTGGATAAGGCTGATAAGGATGTGGGGCGACCGAAATACCCATCTGCGGTGAGCGAGGCGACCAAAGGGGCACTCAACAGTGGCCATATCCGCGAAAAGAAGGAGCGGATCGAGATCGAGTTCAGAAGTGGCGTCCTTTTCAAGGCAGGGAGTGCCGAGCTGACCAGTGCGGCCAGACAGATGCTGGCCCGTCTGGCACTCAAGCTCAACCAGATTCCACATGTCCTGCGTGTGGAGGGATACACCGATGCAAGTCCGATCCGTACCGTGCAGTTTCCCTCGAACTGGGAGCTCTCTGCGGCCCGTGCAACCAGTGTGGTCCGTGAACTGATCACCAACAACATCGATCCGAAGCGGTTGGTTGCCGTTGGTTATGGCTCCCATCAGATCATCAAGAGCTCACGTCTCCAGGATGAGAGCTTCAACCGAAGGGTGCTGATTGTGATTGAGGCCTCCACCACTCAGGACATCTCCGAGTCACTGGAAAGCCAGCTGAAGAACTTCAAGTGATGATTCGCCGCAGATACAGTACACAGCTACGAATACGGGATCGCTGGATGATCACCTATGCGGATTTCATGACCGTACTGTTTGCCCTCTCTGCCGCACTCTACTCCTCCTCGTTTTATACCGAAAGCTATATGAGAGAGGTGGTAGCGGAGATCAACAAGATCTTCACCCCGGACAAACCGGTTGAGGAGCCTCCAGTACCGCCAAAACAGCCTCAGTCTCTTCCACGACCCTCCGCACCCTTTATACCGGACAGGCCGGGACATGCTCCGATGATCATTCCTGCACGGCCTGGCAGCGGTGTAACGGATGGTGGTCATGAATCCAGCTTCGTTCGCGAAAGGAAAAACCTGATCACAATCGAACTGGACAGCAATCTTCTCTTCCGGTCCGGTAGTGCTGACCTCTCCATCGCCGCGACGCCCACCCTGAAACGCATTGCAGACTCTCTGAAAGAGACCGATTACATGATTCAGGTGGAGGGGCACACCGATGATGAACCCATCAAGACCCGGCTTTTCCCTTCAAACTGGGAACTCTCCATCTACCGCTCCAGCCGGGTTGTTCGGGAGTTGGTCAGACATGGTATTCCGCCAGAACAGCTTGCAGCCGTAGGTTATGGCTCCACCAGACCCCTGGCCGAAAATGGTGGAGAGAAGATTAAAAACCGCCGTGTCGTCATTATTGTGGATGTTGAGCAGGAGCCGCCCGGCGGGACATGATGGCGCATGCGAATGCGTTAATGGATGGCCGATATCAATCATCATTACAGTGACTGTGGATAATTATTTTCGACGTTCTATCAACAACTAACCGCAGGATAA
>CAYFOR010000156.1:0-5301 GCA_964344785.1 uncultured Piscirickettsiaceae bacterium | reverse complement strand
CGTCATCAATAACCAATTGAATTTATTCGATTAAACGTTGGGACACCAGTGATTTCTCGTTGAAAATCGATGCGTTACTAGTGACAGGTGTTTGAATGGATAAATTTGTCTGGGACAGTGAGAAGTATGGGATCGGTCATGAGTTGATTGACCATCACCATCAGATTTTGATGGAGATCGTGAATGAGGTGATCGACCTGTCTGAGCAGGAGTCCCCAACCAAGCGGGACTATCTGAAGATCCTGATGAAGGTGAGTGACTATTCGCACTACCACTTCAAGGCCGAGGAGGGGTTGTTGGCGACCATCGAATACCCCGAGTACAACAAGCAGCGTGAAGAGCATGTCGCCTTTTCAGAGCGGGCCTCCCTGTTGGTGACCTCATGTGATCTTGCACAACTCGATAGTGCTGCCGAATTTCTGAAAGAGTGGCTTGAGTACCATATTCTGGTGGAAGACATGAAGTTCAAGCCCTATCTGGGTAAATGACCACACCCCATCATGCACATGCCGGATGCTTCAGCCAATGCCGCTTGCATGATGTCTGGTGATTGAGGTTATTCGGGCCGATATCACAACCCTTGAGATTGACACGATCGTCAATGCTGCCAATGAGTCTCTGCTCGGTGGCGGGGGTGTCGATGGAGCCATCCACCGGGCGGCCGGTCCCGAGTTGCTGGAGTTGACGAAAACGTTGGGTGGCTGTCCTGTCGGACAGGCCAAAATCACCCCCGGCTTCGGGCTACCTGCAAAGTGGATCATCCATACCGTTGGACCGGTCTGGTGTGGTGGCGGCAGTGGTGAGGAGCAACTGCTGCAAGACGCCTACCGCAGCAGTCTGGAACTGGCACTTTCTTACAAGGTCAAATCAATAGCGTTTCCATCAATCAGTACCGGTGTTTATGGGTATCCGAAGCCGTTGGCAGCAGCGGTGGCTGTCTCCCTCTTCCACCAATATCATGAGCAGGATCTGCATATCATTGCCTGCTGCTTCAGTGAAGAGGATGAGACGCTGTATCACGGGCTGCTGGAGTGCTCAGATCATCGATAAGCTGGAGTGTGAAGCAATGAAAATGAGAAACATGATCAAGGGACTGCTGATGATCCTGTTCAGCGGTGTTGCCCAGGCAGAGGTGGCCTATTTTGCCGGAGGTTGTTTCTGGTGCATGGAGTCGGACTTTGAAAAGCTCGAAGGGGTATCCGAGGTCATATCCGGTTTTGCCGGGGGTAGCAGTGAGAATCCGACCTATGAAGGGGACCATACCGGCCATTATGAGACGGTCGAGGTCCATTATGATCCGACTGTGGTCAGCTACGAAATGCTGTTGAACTACTTCTGGAGGAACATCGATCCATTTGATAGTCATGGACAGTTTTGTGATAAGGGGGAGAGCTATCTGAGTGCCGTCTTTGTCTCCAGTGAGCAGGAGAAAACGTTGGCGATCGCATCCAGGCAGCGAGTCAAGGCGCTGTTCCCGGATCAGATTGTGGTCACCCCGATTCTGCAGGCATCCACCTTCTACCCGATTCAGGGAGAGGAGAGCTATCACCAGGATTTTTACAAGCACAGCCCGGTCCGTTACAACTACTATCGATGGCGGTGCGGCCGCGATCAGCGACTGACGGAAATTTGGGGAGATACACCAAAGATCTAATATCCCATCCTGGTGCCATGGGGCAGATTACCGCATGAATGGGGTTATGCCCCTATGGGTCTGTTGAATATTAATAAATGTGGATATTTTCGTTCTGACAGCGCCCGGTTCTGCTGTGACCTGTCCTTTTTACAGAAAATCATAAACTTACCATATTCCATTAGATTGTTGACAAAAAACAGGATTGTGGAACCATAAATCAACTGGTTATTGTGTTTTGTTGATTTGAATTATTTTCTATCTTTCCAATTGATCAACATTAAAAAGAGAAATCGGGTTCTCCACACTGTGTGTGGATAACATTGTGAATAAAGGTTTGTATGAAGGATGGGGGGCAGAAAAATGACAAGGGAGATGCTGCTTGCTTAATGATTAAGCAGATTCTGCCGGCAGGCTTCACTGTGCTCCGATAACATGATCGGCAATGGTCACTGCGTCGGGAATCAGTGACCATGGGAGATATGTCGAACCCGGCGTAGCAGTAGTGTCTCAATGAGAGCTGTAATCAATAGTACGATCAACGTGGTCATGGCGAACTCCTGAATCTGTTCCGGTGGCAGCGGCACACTTCGGTAGAATATATGCATATTGCAGGCCACTTTGATGGACGGAAAGGCAGGTCCGTTTTGGTATGATTCACATCAGCAGTCAGCCTGTTTTGAAAAATGGTCGACGGACCGATATCCACTGATTCGTTTCGTCTGCCGGGAGAGTTCACTACACATTGAAGCGTCTATTCCACTTCTCGGCAACCTATCCCAGGACAGTCATTCTGCTGCTGTTCGCCATCACTGCACTAGCCTCTACGCAACTCACACAATTGAGAGTCGAGGTCTCCGCACAGAGCATGATGGTGAAAGGGGACCCGCTGTGGGAGCAATATCAAAAGATGTTGAGTACCTTCGGCTCCGACAGCACGGTGCTCATCATGCTCCACGATGAATTGCTCTTTTCTTCGGAAAAACTGGAGCAGGTTCAACAGGTGATTCAGCGGTTGGAGGCACTCGATTTTGTTGCCCGTAGCAGCAGCCTCTTCAGTGCACCCAATATCCGGGAGCAGGATGAAGTCGTGGTGATCGACCCGTTCATTGCCCGGATTCCCGATGATAATGAAGCAATCAGCAGGATCATTGATGATGCGGTTTCAAATCCGCTGGTACTGAGGAATCTGATCTCGCCGGATGGCAAAACCATGGCGGTCAATCTGATCTTGCATCAGCAGCATGCAGCGGTGGTACAGGAATATGATGACCACCGGATTACGTCGCAGATTGAATCGGTTCTGGAACCGCTGATGGAGGAGCTGGATATCGTCTTTCAGATCAGCTCGCATTCGGTCCGGGACAGAATTACCGACCAGATACAGGAGGATCAATACAGGATCATGCCTGTTGCGGTACTGGTGTTGGTGGTGGTTCTCGGTGTCAGTCTGGGGCGGGTGAACTGTGCCATTGTGCCGCTCTCCACTGCACTGATCAGTATTGTCGTCACCCTCTCATTGATGTCCCTGTTTGGTGTGGCGGTCAATGTGCTGACCTCGATCATCCCGGCACTGTTGATCATCATCGGTTCAACCGAAGATGTCCATTTGATGGCAGAGTACCATGCCAGTATTCGGGCCGGGGCGAGCCGGGACGAGGCGGTGGCAGGGCTCTCGAATACCCAGGCAACGGCCATTCTGCTGGCCTTCATCACCACCTTCATCGGATTTTCATCGATTGTGGTAAATGATCTGGAGCTGTTGAGAGAGTTTGGCTGGATCGCCTCGGTCGGTCTGGCAACCAACTTTCTGGTCACTGCACTGTTTGTACCGGCATACCTCATGCTGTTTGGAACCCGGAAAATCAACTCGATCGATGGAGCCAATATATACCAGAAGGCAGTAGGAACCGTCTTTTCCGTGGTCAGCCGTTACAAGAGGGGGGTCTTGGTGCTGCTGGCGGCATCGACCATCTTGTTGTTATGGGGCGGACAGTTCATCCAGTTGAATAACAATACGCTCTCCTACTTCTCGCCGCAGTCGGAGATTCGGCAGCGTGCCGATCTGATGCATCGGCAACTATCCGGGATGCAGACCTTCTCGATCGTGCTGGATTCCGGTATTGAGGGCACCTTCCTGAAGGCCCGTTATCTGAAAGAGATCGAGCAGTTGCAGCGCTTTATAGATACACAAAGTAGTTTCGATAAGTCAGTTTCTTATGTAGATTATGTCAAGTTGATTCACCAGGTGATGGATGGTACTGAAGTCCCTCTGCTGCCTGAGGAGGATGACCTGATTGAGGCCTATATGGGGCTGGTGCAGTTCAAGATGGTCAAGGACTATGTCAGCGCCGACTTCAGCAGAAGCAGAATCCTGGTGCGACACAACCTGAGTTCATCCTATGCGCTGAAAATGGAGGTGGAGAAGATTCAGCGGTTCGTCGAGACGGAACTGGATACACCGCTGGACATCAGCTATACCGGTGACTCGATTCTGACCAAACATGCAGCAGATATCATGGCGGTGGGGCAATTTCAGTCGCTGATCATGATTGTCATTGTGATCTTTCTGTTGGTATCGCTGCTCTTCTTCGATCTGCGTGCCGGGCTGCTGGCGCTGGTGCCCAATGTATTTCCGGTCATTGCGCTGTTTGGCGTGATGGGCTATTTCGATATTCCTCTCGATATCGGAACCGCAATGGTTGCCGTCATTGCGCTCGGCGTCTGTGTTGATGACACCATCCACTTCCTGCATCGCTACCACTTTTTCACTCAGGGCACGCAGGATGTCGAGAAGGCACTGATGGATACGGTCATTCATGAGGCAACCCCGATTACCACCACATCGATTGCACTGGCGCTGGGGTTTCTGACGTTGACCTTCTCCAGCTTTCAGCCGATTGTCTATTTTGGGGCGTTGAGCGCCTTTGTGATGGTGCTTGCACTGCTCTCCAATTTTGTACTGACGCCCATACTGCTCTCGTTTGTCCGTCTGACCACCGCGTGGGATATGCTCTCCCTGAACGTGAAATCCTCGGTACTCAAGCATAGTACGCTTTTTCAGGGGATGAGCGACCTGCAGATCAAGAAGGTGATCTTTTCCGGAACCATCCACGAATATCTGGATGGAGAGGTGGTGCTTGAACAGGAGAGTGAGGGGTCCGGTCTCCATATCATCCTTGCAGGACGGGTCAAATTCATCCATAAAGAGCGAAAGGATGGCACGGTACTGACGTTGAGGAATCTGGGTCCTGGAGAGGTCTTTGGAGAGATCTCCTCCCTTGCGGGTGAGCAGCGTTACTCCAGTGTGTCGGCCGATCAATATGCAAAGGTGCTGATGATCGAGTGGCAGAGCATCGATGAACTGGGACGGTTTCATCCACGAATCTCAATGATGCTGTTTCAGAACCTGTCGGTTCTGTTGGGTCGCAGGGTCTTCCAGCAGTCGATCGAAAATGAACAGGTCAGGGAGCTGTTGAACGATCAGTAGTGCTCTCCCGGTGCAACCACCGCCCCTGCAGATGCATGAAATTGGGAGACAACTGCTATTTGTCGAGCCGGCGGCTGCATACCTTATTATAGACCTTGATTCACGCATGTAAATTAAGGGCGAATTGACCGAATTGACTCACAAAAAAAGTAACCGAAGGAGAACGATGAAATAGGTC
>CAYFOR010000155.1:0-5386 GCA_964344785.1 uncultured Piscirickettsiaceae bacterium | reverse complement strand
GAGTTGGGCGGTGCCACTGTCTCCTTGCTCACTCAATCATTCGGAGATGAGCCATAGCGGTTGTAGTGATGGGAGCCAGAGGTTTTGGTGGCTATGTCATGCTGAACCATTGAGTGGCATTGAATGATGCTGTTCTGGAAGGCTCAGACTGGCTGTTATCTGCAAGACAAGTTTGATTTGAGTGTCAGGCCCGTGGCCTGAAAGCAACTGTCTCTCCGTCGTGTAAAGCGACTGGAGTTGCCTGAGGCGCAATGCCTCAGGCTTTTTTTATGGTGTGTCAATCAGCACCGTATAGCAATATTTGCTCCCTTGGGTATATCAATCTTGGGTATATCAATAACGCTACGAGCAGTACGCGCGGTCCTCTTACGGACAAGTATACCGTGTGTTCTCAAATGATCTTCATGAGTCAATGTGTTGTAAATGTCAGACACGATTGCTTGAGGATTTGGGTAATATATCCATGAGTATTCCTGATTTTTGCGTTGAGTAATGATGCTGGAAATTGAAAAAGAGCTGGTTCAGTTGATATCTGCAAAAGCTGATCTTCGGGTCATCATCCTGTTTGGATCAACAGCCAGAGGAGATGAAAATGAAGAGAGTGACATTGATCTGGCAGTGCTGTTTCAGAAACCAATGAGTGCTGAAATCAGAATGAAGATCATTGAAGAGACCGCGCTTGTTTGTGGTAGGCCCATCGACCTGGTTGATCTGTCAACCGTTGGTGAGCCACTTCTGGGAAAGATTCTCCATACAGGAAAGCGTCTATATGGAAGTGACCGTGATTATGGTGAGTTGCTGAGTTATCACCTCATTGAACAGGCTGATTTTATGCCGTACCGTGATCGGATTCTGGCTGAGAGAAGGGCAGCATGGATCGGGAGTTAGTGGCGGAAAAACTGGAGTCATTGAGGCGCTGTGTTGAACGCATTGAATCACGTTGTCCGGAACAGCTTCGGCTGCTTGAGGAAGATCTTGATCGTCAGGATATCGTTGCGCTCAACCTTACACGTGCCGTACAGCTTTCTGTTGATATTGCGGCACACTACCTTTCTGGTGCATCCATACCTCCTCCCCAAACGATGGGGGAAGCTTTTATACAGCTCCACCAGTTGGGTATTCTGACTCTGGAGCAGAGTGAGCGAATGAGGAAAGCGGTAGGCTTCAGGAATATAGCTGTACATAACTATGAGGCCATCAACTGGGCCATTGTTCATCAAGTTTGTCGGCACCATTTGTCGGATTTCAGGGACTTTGCTCGGGTGTTTTCAAAGATGCTGTAGAGCAATGAAGATGGGTGTTGACCCTCGCCTGTGATGACAGTCTGTGCCACAAGCCTGTGGGATTACTTCTCCAGCAGGTTCTTCACAAATCGGGCAACTCGCTGCGCAACCTGAATCGCACTCTTCGCACGGCGCTCGGTAATGGCATCTCTGGGAGCAAGGTCGTTCATTGGGTAACGGGCAAGCTGATTTTGCTCTGCGAGGAAAAGGAGATCATCCTGTCCTGGAAGCTCATCTATTGGAATCTCGGCCTCTTCAATCTGTCTGGCTAGAAGGGCAAGCTGGTGCGTATAGTCAAATTTGATACCGGAGAGAATCAGAATCCCTTTGAGGTTTTTCTCGGCCGATTGCTGGGCGGCATACGCTGCCCAATCGTAGCGCCCGGCCTGAAAGGAGTCTTCAGCCTGCAACAGATCCTGTTCTGCCTGACGAATCCACAATTGATAGTCATTCACTGAACTCACCGATCATCTCCTTTTCACGATCAATATTTTTCCAGAATACCGATTTCTCGATATTTGCATGAAATTGATCGGGTGAAACCGCAATCGCATCTCCGGCAAGACGGGCTATACAGGAGCGGGCAGCCTGTTCGGCATCGGTCACAATCAATACATCGACATCGGATTGAGAAGAGAATTGGCCGGTAGCATAAGAACCGAACAGATAAATCCTGGCGTTTTTTCCCTGCAATAGCGGCGAGCAGGCATCGTGAATCCGCTGGATCTCTGCCTGCTTCCTCCTCTCACGACTCTTTTGAATGGCTTGATGCATCGTTGAAGAGTGTATCCTCTTTCAATATAAACTGACAGCGTTCACATGGCGTACAGCCTCTACGGCAGCTGCTCACCGTTTGGTGCGCCATCCCTTTCGTTCCCACGTTCTCATGCAAGAGTATGGGGACCAGAAAAATGGTTGTCCGGCCCGCTTTGGGGGTGTAGGGATAGGGTGTGCCTCAGATTTCCCTTATTTCAGTTAAAGAGTGCTAAGTGATTCACTTTCTCTGCCGTTAACACAACTGGAGGCGGTATAAGAGAAGAGGCCAAGCTGCTACTTGGTCCTTCACCACAATCTTTTCCGCTTAGAGTGAAGTAAGTAGTCTTAAAAGGTGAAATCAAGATGCAATCTATCAATACCAATATATCCTCGCTGAATGCTCAGCGGGCATTGAGTAGTACGCAGGATATGCAACGTACTGCGATGGAGCGTCTCTCATCCGGCGTACGAATCAATCGTGCCAAGGATGATGCAGCCGGTCTGGCGATCAGTAACAGCATGTCTTCTCAAATTAACGGATTGAACCAGGCGATCCGCAATACCAATGATGGTATCTCGATGGTTCAAGTGGCTGAAGGGGCGCTGGTCGAGGTGACCGACATGCTGCAGCGGATTCGTGAGATCAAGGTGCAGTACGCAAATGAAACCAACAACAGTACCCAGAAAGGGTATCTGGATGAAGAGTTTGCCCAGTTGGCTGACGAGATCGGTGGAGTGATTGAGCTGACCAAGTTCAATGGAATGCAGGTACTGAGTGGTGGCAGTTCCGGTATGACTATTCAGAAAGGGTGGGCCTCTGGTGATACCATTTCCATCGGCGTCTCATCCATCCAGGCCAATGCTGCGGTGACCTCTGCAATCGGTACCATTACTGATAATACCGGTGATGCATCAAAGACCTCGCTGGCCAGTACCACAATCACCAAGATTGATGCGGCACTGGACTCGATCAACAATGCCCGTGTGAAACTGGGTTCCCAGCAGAACCGGATGGAGAATAGCGTCAACAGTGCGAAGAACATGGCCGAGAATATCACGGCAGCCCGTTCCCGTATTCTGGATGCAGATTTCGCGGCCGAGTCGGCTGAACTCTCCAGGACCAGTGTGTTGCAGCAGGCAGGCATGGCGATGTTGAGCCAGGCTAACCAGCAACCTGCGCAGATACTCTCGTTGCTTAGATAAGAGTAAACCCCGTCTCCTCTTTTCAGAGGGGGCGGGTTGACCCTCAATTCAACAACCGTTTAGGCGGTCTCTTCGAACGGAGAGACGGCCTGATCGTGTTTTTTGAAAAAAAATCTAAAGAGTTCCGATAGGAGGACGTTAATAGGGGTACACAAGATAACAACACCGCACAACAAAAGAAAAGCGGTGAAATAATAAAAAGCTGCAAAAGCAGCAACATAATAACAATAAACAAGAAGAGTTCCGCAGGAACCGGGAGAGACAGCAATGCAGGTAATCAACACCAATATGGGTTCGCTCAACGCACAGCGTGCGATCAGCAGCGTCCAGGATGCCCAACAGGTCGCCATGGAGCGCCTCTCCTCGGGCAAGAGAGTCAACAGAGCAAGTGATGATGCGGCAGGTCTGGCGATTGCCGAGACCATGACCTCGCAGATTCGTGGCGCCAATCAAGCGGTTCGTAACTCCAATGATGCTATCTCTCTGGTGCAAACCACTGAGGGTGCGATGGAAGAGATCAGTGACATGCTGCAGCGTATTCGTGAATTGAAAGTGCAGTATGAGAACGACACCAACAACAGCACCCAGAGAGGCTATCTGGACGAAGAGTTCGAGCAATTGGCCGATGAGATCGGTGGGGTGATCGAAGGTACCAAATTCAATGGTTTCCAGGTGCTCAGTGGTGGAGCCAGTGCGACAGGTGCATACAAGGCATTTGATATCCAGACCGGCTGGGAGAGTGGAGACACCATGTCGGTAGGCATCGGTGCGACACTGCAGTCAACGGCATCGATCACCAATGTGGTGGGTACGATTACAGCCGATACCGGTGCAGCAACCGCCACCTCATTGACCAGTGCGCAGGTCACGTTGACGGAGATTGATGCGGCACTGGATACCATCAACGATGCCCGTACCAAGCTGGGTGCGCAGCAGAACCGTCTGGAACACAACATCTCCAACCTGAAGAATGTCTCCGAGAACGTCTCGGCCGCCCGTTCGCGGATCATGGATGCAGATTTTGCCGCTGAATCGGCAGAACTGTCCCGCACCAATGTGCTGCAGCAGGCAGGAATGGCCATGCTGAGCCAGGCCAATCAGGCACCACAACAGGTACTGTCACTGCTCAAGTAGTAGGAACAGGGTAGTCAACAGGATACAAATGGTTTCACAGGACAGAAACGTCCGGATATAGATGAAATAAGGAGTCAATGGCCGTCAGAAGTGACGAAAATAGAGAGCAAACAGGGAAAAAGCAGCAGAACCGGCTGAAAAAAATAGCTGGTGGGATGCTGCCACATCCCACCAGATAGGTAGAGTGAAGAGTCTCACGACTCGAAGGCCACCGAAAGGGGAAAGGTGAAAGGAACCCCTGATTGGTGCCCTGGTGCTCTCTACTGTGTGAGTAGAGAGCATGCCCAGGATACATAGCCCCAGGCTTTATTATGGTTGTACCAAATAGTATGCAGGCATCGTGCCAATAACGGATAAATGTCGGTATGCGGTTTGGGAGAAGGAGTTGAAATTGAAAAATAAAAAGGAAGCGTGGAGGCGGTAAAAGTACAAGGTCCATTTGAGTAGCCAGGTGACTTATCCGCCACAGATCCAATAACAATAAAGAAGAAGGTAGAGAACAATGCAAGTCATTAATACAAATATGGCATCGCTCAATGCACAGCGTGCGATCAGTAGTACTCAGGCGGAGCAGCAGACGGCGATGGAGCGACTCTCGTCAGGGTCGCGTATCAATCGGGCTCGTGATGACGCGGCAGGTCTTGCGATCAGCAACAGCATGACCTCGCAGATTACGGGCCTGAATCAGGCGGTGCGCAACTCCAACGACGGCATCTCGCTGGTGCAGGTTGCGGAGGGGGCGATGGTAGAGATCACCGACATGCTGCAGCGGATTCGTGAGTTGAAGGTGCAATACTCGAATGAAACCAACAACAGCACTCAGAAAGGGTATCTGGATGAGGAGTTTGCGCAACTGGCTGATGAGATCGGTGGTGTGATCGAGAAGACCAAGTTCAATGGGTTTCAGGTGCTTAGTGGAGGTTTAACCTCGACAGGAACAGGGTCATTCACTGTCCAGAAGGGTTGGGAGTCAGGTGATACCATGAGTGTCGGTGTCTCCTCACTGCAAG
>CAYFOR010000154.1:0-5666 GCA_964344785.1 uncultured Piscirickettsiaceae bacterium | reverse complement strand
TAGAGG
This sequence comes from uncultured Piscirickettsiaceae bacterium, assembly GCA_964344785.1. Lineage (GTDB taxonomy): Bacteria > Pseudomonadota > Gammaproteobacteria > Thiopontia. The sequence goes on along the minus strand of CAYFOR010000154.1, from coordinate 5,660 downwards.
GCGCGCCTCCTTGTTTTATGGGTTATTTGGTGAATAAGGCGGGTTCAATAGTTCCTGCGAGTAGGTTTCTGGATATCTCTGTTGATGAGGGATAGAGCGGTTGCAACGGGAATATATGGTGGTGAAAGAGGTGGTGGGGTGGGCGGATATTCTAAGCATGATGACCGCTGAGTCAGCAGTGTGAGCAAGATATTGTTGTCATGCGATGCGTCTGTTACCAAGTGACAGATCATCTGACGGAATACGAGGATTGAGACAGCATGATTTCAATGTCAGGTATCTCTGTCGGATGTAAGGAGCCGGACTCAAGATAGCCGCCTTACAAGTACTGGTTGTCTGCTGTCAGCTCAATAGTGGTACGTTGAAACCACTGTCTTCGTCAGGTCTTTCTTGCCTTTATGCACCTGTCGGGTGTTGTATATTATATTGTAGGCGGAACAACTTCTCTTTGTCTCAGGGTGAAATGGAATGGCCTGTAATATCAAGTTAAGTTTGCTGTGTATCTTAATGGTGTTGAGTACCTCGGTATTTGCCAAGGAATACATCAGAGCTGAAGGTGCATACGAACGGGGTGATTATGCGAAAGCGTTGGTGAACTATAAAAAGGCGGCAAAGAAAGGAAATGCAAAAGCCTTAAACAAGCTTGTTGATATGTATCTGAAGGGGGAGGGTGTGGCTGCAGATGATCAGGAGGCAGTGACATGGTTTCGCAAGGCGGCAAAAAAAGGAAATGGGAAAGCGCAGCAGAGGTTGGGGTTCATGCTCTATCAAGGAGAAGGAGTCATGAGGGATTATCCAAAAGCAGCAAAATGGTTTCTCAAGTCGGCAAGAAAAGGGGACGCGGCATCCCAACTGTACCTTGGCATGATGTATGCGGAAGGAAAAGGCGTTCCAGAAAATAACCGTGAGTCACTGATGTGGTTTGAAAAGGCGGCCAGACAGGGAAATGCGCTGGCTCAGTATCATCTGGGGTATCTCTATTATACGGGGCAGGGTGGTTCTAAAGATTATATTCAGGCATATATATGGACCAACCTGGCTGCCGCAAAAGGGATTGATGAAGCAAACACCACAAAAGAGTGGATCGCAAAAGAGCTGACGAAAACACAACTTTCAACAGCACAGCGTCTATCAAACGAGCGGTACAGAAATGAAATGAGATAAAACGGTTGGAAGCCAAGCAAGAACAGCCATTATCGAGGTGGGGCCATCCTGTGTCTGGTAGTAGCACATCATTATATATGCACATAAATTAAGGCATCTCCAAAGGACTGCCTATTAATTGATCAAATAGGGTGTGCGCTGTGATTTTCCTGCAATAAATCCTTCACAAATCACTTATTCACAAAGATATCCACAGGCAATGTGGAGAACTCTATTTCTTCCATGAATACTCGGACTTTGATGGAATAGTCAATAAATCAAATTATAAATAAAATTTAACACATTGATTTGCTGTCATACTGGAATAATTTTTAAAGTTTTTTCTAGATTTAATTAAGCTGCAGTTTTTTGGATAAATACGTATAAAAAAAGTTACACCAGAAAGGTGTGCCAAAATAGATATCCACAAGATAGGGCGGAATCAACGCAGAAGCTATCAACCTCGTGATGATGTACTGAGAGGTACATCAGCATGTAATGCAATAGTGATTGGCTCCGTTCATACTTCGAAGTGTCTAGATGACCCAAAGGATGGCGAGCAGGTACTGGAATAAAAAAAAGCGGTCTAACTGAGCTCGAATCTGGGGATGATCAGGTCAGAGGTCTATATTGTGGAACTGCGGGAGATGTTCAAGAAGGCAGTGATGAAAGAAATGTCTGGAGTCAATAAGCAAGGTGTGCAGAGGAAAACTCAATCACCACGTGTAGGCAGTAGGCAGCAAGTGAGAGACCCTCATGGGCGATCCAAGTGAACTCTGAGAGGAGGAGGGGGAGGAGCTCAGCGAGGACAATAAAGCCCATGAGGGTACATACTTGAAGTTGCTTACTTGGCCGGAGCTACTGGAGCATATGGATAGCTGGGGCGAGACTCGGTGCGAACATCAGTGGTTCCGTTCAAGCGAGCACTTTCGGAAGCGTCCATATCCGCTTCCATGTCAGAAGAACCCTTACCAGAAGCGTTGATGGTCATGCTGAAGTTACCCTCTGCATCAGCGGCACCCTTGCCAGCACCACGCCCCTGTCCGTCCAAAGCAGCGTCAGCAGAGCCGGCACCGTAGCCGGACTGGTTGTCATCAGACCCACCGAAGAAAGCAGAAGCACTAGAAGCAACAGCAACGAGAGCGATAGTAGCAATAATCTTTTTCATCATCATTTCCTCAAAAGTTTTTAATCTGGTGTCGAGGAATCATGTCCTCCTCAACAATTTCGAACAGTATACAAGTAAGCAATTGAATAATGAAATAAATATTTCCTCTTAGCAATAGGTTGTATTTATGTTTTCAATGGATTGATTGAATGAGGGAGACTGTTACTGATTGTAATATTTCGTAACTTACTGAATTGGTAATGCAGTGTATAGTGGCGCCTGCTCTCTGGAGGCTGGGCATGACCATACGATTGAAACCGAGATTGAAGGGATTTTTGACAGTACTGCTTGCCTGTGTGGTATTACCTCTTTATGCACTGGAAGGCGAACAGTTGGATGAAGAGGTTGAGCAGAAGCTGGATGACTTCATGGCGCAGGAGATGGTAGCAGCGGGGGCCATGTTGCCTCACCGGCTTGACCAATATTCAATCATCACTTTCGCAACATACATGCCCCAAATGAACACGGTTATCTATGGGGTTGAGATCGATGACAAGCTCGAAATTCCAGATCAGGATCTGGCTGAGGCGCAGAGGGTTACGAGAGAGCAGGGCGTAACCAACGCTTGCTTGATAACTGATGTCAGAATCCTTTTGCAAATGGGGATAACCCTGAAATACAACTACTATGCCGAAAAGACCGGTGATGATCTGTTCAGCTATGATGTTGTCGCCAGCGATTGCGGGGTAGAGACTCTTACGAAATACGAGCTGTTTAGTCTGTTGGACTGATTGCTGTGGGAAGAGTGTGAACGCATGTAGATCGGTCCACTACGGGACGATTGTCAATTGTACGGTGCTTGACCGGATGTTTCTTGTGTCCAAGTATTGCTATCTGATCTTCAGGCCAGGTGACGAGTACTGGGTATACGTTGTGACGATATTCCCAGAACATGAGAAAGCCATTCATGATCGGTGGCAGATATGATGAGTTTTCTTGATTGTACCGATGTATTTGTGCACAAAATTTATGGTTTTTATTTGTGATCTCACCGTTTCAATTGTATAGTCCGACTAATAGGGGGATATAAATAGTTGAGAGGGGGCAAAGGATGACTGACAGGATCGTTTGGACCGATGAGTTTAGTGTTGGTCACTTGGAGATGGACCGTGATCATCAAAAACTTATTGAAATATTTAATCGGCTAATCGTTCTGGTCGAATCTGAAGATGGGGTAAGCATTAATACTAGGCATGATATTGTGGCTGGTCTCATCGATTTTGTGTACTTGTTTAGAGAGCATTATCTGCGTGAAGAAAATATGCTTGCATCAATTTGTTATCCTGGGCTTGATTTGCAGCAGAAATCTCATCATGGAGTTGAGGAAGGTCTAGTGGGTCTGATGAGTAGGGGAGTATCGAAATCTGAACAACAGCAGCGTGCTATATCGATTCTGCGAGAATGGCTACTCAAACATGTACTGCTTGAAGATATGGCATATAAGCCATACGTTGAAGGGATGTCCAAAGTAGCTTGAGTTGAAGTAGTTCAGTGACCAAAGACGAAGCTCTGTAGAATTCTCTACCTATCTGAAGAGCGGCCTAATTCATCATATTTGTAATAAATCGTAATAAAGTTGATGGAGCGATAGCCTTGTGGACATAATGAAATAGTCATGTATGAATCAGAACTCACAACTAAAGAAAAGATATTCCTTCTACTGATGATGGTTGCAGTTGGATTGTCCTTCTGGGTTTAATAATATCCACCTGCTAAGAATTTGATGAAAGCGCTACTACCATTGCTCAGTGGAATTATCATGTTTTCTCCCTATGTATCTGCACAAGGAGACACCCCCTCTTTCAATTGGACCCCTACAGACCTGACAGTTGATAGCTATAATCAATTAGTCCAAGATAACCTGTCTTTCATCAGAGGATCGGTCACAGACTATCTTCGTTCAACAGGCGCATCAAAAGAAGTCTTGGGTGTTGCTGGAGTTGCTGCACAAATTGCGCATGAGGGGTCAGCCAAGCTATACAGCAGTGATGGCCTGTCTATGGATCTGACAAATATCACCAGTAGTGGCCAAGGATTGTCTGTCAGTTATTCCTTGGAATGGTAGTCAATCATGTTCAAGTTATCTGATCGATAAGTTAACACACGTCCTGATTGGACAATCTATTCGAGGATAAATAGCAAAAAGGCCTGACTGGTTACTGCAAGTTAACTGGTCAGGTCACTTTAGTTACTGGAGTTGACAGTAGCACATCATTATATACACACATAAATCAAGTTATTCATCAGCGATTGCCTATTAATTCATCAAATAGGCAGAATGTGGCATTCTTCCAGCACTAAGAGCATCACAAAACATTTACTCACAAAGATATCCACAGGTATTGTGGAGAACTCTATTTCTTATTGTGATACTCAGACTTTGAGAACTGCGTCAATAAATCAAATCACAAATTCCAATTAACATACTGATTCACTGTGTAAGCAGCAAAACTATTAAAGATGATTCTAAAATTCATTAAACTGCCGGTTTTCGGTGAAATGCGTATAAATAAAGTTACATCAGCGGATGTATCCCAAAATAAATATCCACAAACCCAATATAGTGAACTCTGATATAGGTTGGTGGTTTGGCCCTCTCTGGATCTATATATAATTATACATTGATATTATTGTATAACTATGTAGAATACCCCAGATCTTCTGAATTGATTATGGGTGCGATATGGAATACTTAATCTTGAGTGGCCCACTGGCTTATTTTGCAATTGTGTGGGGTTATTGTAAAAAGTGGGGATTGGAGAGCTTTGTTAACAGGCAGCGGGATTTTATTGGGAATCTATCTTAGGGAGGTATAGATCGCCGCACTCTACCAATTCTACAACCCCTAGAGGTTGTTCTAGGGATCACATCGTTCGTCCTGTAGAGGCTGATCTAGCAAGTCTTAAGCTGAGACAGCTAGATTTGTCGAAAATGAATCTTCAACTGAGCTGGGAGGCTCACAGATTTACCCTTAGAGGGGTTGCATCTGAGATTTATGTACAGATTTCAGAGCAGAATCGAGGGGGGGAAGACGAGGGGGATAGCAGTAGGCCTGTTTACTTTTTGTTACCATCGAAATACACAAAAACAACTGGTATAACAGTTAGTTATCGTTAATTATTGTGAAGAGGTTAATAAGATGGTGCCTGGGGGGAGACTTGAACTCCCACGATCTTGCGATCACTAGCACCTGAAGCTAGCGCGTCTACCAATTCCGCCACCCAGGCAATATGAGGCGTTCTCGTATCAGAAAAGGTGCGCGAACTTTACAGATACCTCTGATGAATGTCAACTCGAAGTCTTGTCCAATATGAAATGGCCCTGAAGCGAGGCCGTCATTCCAACGTGA
>CAYFOR010000153.1:0-5684 GCA_964344785.1 uncultured Piscirickettsiaceae bacterium | reverse complement strand
TTATACCGTAACAGACTGTTTTCTTATGATAACAATCTGACAAAGTAGAATTAACTACTGTGATGGAATAAGAATGTTATGTCAGACGTAAGTGCGGCAAATACCAGAGTATTGGTTGTGGATGATGACCCCATGGTTCGGGCATCCTACTTGAAAACACTCGTTGAGACCGGTGAGGAGCAGACATCCGAACTCCGTCATCTGCTGATGGAGGATTTTGATCTGGGCGAGGATGAGAGTGAACTCACCATTGAAAATGCAAAGACCACCTTTGAGGTCGTTGTTGCTAACTCAGGGGAAGAGGCGATCGAGAAATTCAAGGAGGCATTGAGTCATAACAAGCCGTTCTCGACCGTCTTCATGGATGTGCGTATGCCGCCGGGGATGGATGGGATCGAGTGCAGCGGGCAGCTCCGGATGCTGGACCCACGTGTCTACATCGTGATTGTCTCGGCCTTCTCCGACTACTCTCTGGATGAGATCAACACCCATATCGGTTATGAGTTCATCTATCTGAGAAAGCCGTTTGTCACAGAGGAGCTGTACCAAGTGGCGCGTGCCTTTTCCAGAATGTGGGGCAGAGATGCAATGATGCGTGAGAAGGTTGCACGGCTGGAGATGCAACTCAAGGCATGCAAGAGCGGCCAGGAGAGTGACTGAGTGCCTGTCAGTGGGTAAAAAGGGGCGGCACCAGCTATAAGTAATTATAACTTTTCGGTACCATTACTGGTGTTGAGTGATTGTGAAGTCAGATGTTTGAGGAGTCGATAATGAAACGAATAATCAGATTTTGGACGGTTGTATTGGCTGTTGCCTTGACCCCTTCACTGCAGGCGGCAGAAGAACAGCAGGTACTTTCGTTTGGCGTGGTTCCACAACAGGCTGCGAACAAACTGGCGCGGAAATGGGGACCCATTTTCCAGTATTTGGGTGAAAAGAGCGGGGTAGAGATCCGTTTCAAGACCGCCCCCAACATCCCCGAGTTTGAGCGCCGTTTGAGCAAGGGAGAGTATGACCTTGCCTACATGAACCCCTACCACTATACCGTGTTTGGAGATCAACCGGGATATCGTGCATTCGCCAAACAGAAAAACAAACAGATCAAGGGAATCATGGTTGCACGCAAGGATACAGCGATGAAGGATCTGCATGATCTTGATGGGAGCAGTCTTGCATTCCCGGCACCAGCGGCATTTGCAGCCAGTATTCTGACCCGGGCCTATCTGAAAGAGATTGGTGTTGATTTCGCTCCGAAGTATGTCAAATCACACGACTCGGTCTATCGGGCGGTAGCCAAGGGGCTGTTCCCTTCCGGTGGAGGGGTGGTGCGTACCTTCAACAACACCGAGCCCGAGATCCGTGATCAGCTCAAGATCTTCTGGACAACCAAACCGTATACCCCGCACGCCTTTGCGGCGCATCCGGCGCTGGATTCAGAACTGGTGATGCGGATACAGGATGCGATGCTGGGAATGAACAGTGATCCAAAGGCGGACCGACTCTTGAAGTCAATCAACTTCAAGGGGATTGAAAAGGCCTCTTATGGTGATTGGGATGATGTACGTGCGCTGAAGATTGATCTGCTGGACGACCTCAAGAAGTGATATCCACACAGCTTCTCTCCGGTTCTGCCGACACACTCTAATGGCAACCATTTCATCGAATGGTGAATGGTTTAATCTGATGGTCCTGCTGGATGTCTTTTCGGCTTAAGACAATTCTGGGAGTCGCGCTGATCGAGGTGACGCTGCTGGCTGTTCTGGTCTGGAACAGCATGCTTCTGATGCGTAGTTCCAGCGAGGAGCTCCTGGTGCAGCGTGCGGATACCACGGCCACCCTGTTTGCATCCATGGTCAAGGATGGTCTGCTCTCCTACGATCTGGCGACGCTGGAGACATTTGTGACCGAACTGATGAACAATGAGGGGTTGGTCTATGTTCGTGTCTACGATCAGGAGCAGATGTTGGCCGCTGCCGGCATAAGAGTCGACCCCGGTCAGCCGTTTGTTGCGGATACCTCACTGGATACCGTAAGTGATGGTGTGTTCGATGTGATGTCTCCTATTCAAGAAGCCGGTCAGCAGTATGGCTATGTTGAACTGGGGATCTCCACACACCAATTGGAGGCACAGATCAGTGATGCGACCTGGAAGACCAGCTCACTGGCGATTACCGAGATCCTGCTTTCGGCACTCTTTTCATATCTGTTGGGTACTTGGCTGGTAAGGCAGTTGGAGACCCTTCGTCACGCGTCCAGTGAGATCACCTCCGGCAGGTTGGGGGTGCAGATTCCGGTCAAGGGAAGAGACGAGATTGCAGAGACGGTCAACTTTTTCAACCAGATGTCGCTGGCACTCAAACACTCCACCGAGGAGTTGAATCGGCTCAACGCCTCTCTGGAAGGGCAAGTGGCCGAGAGGACCGTGCAACTGGAGCAGGCCAATCAGTCGCTGCAGAGTATCATCTCTTCAATGTCTGAAATCCTGTTGGTGGTGGATGGACAGTGCGAGATTCAGTTGACCAATCCGGCGAGCCAACGTCTGTTGGGGTATCAGGAGAATGTGTTGCTGAATAGCGATGCGCGTATTCTCCTGACCAATGAAGCCGACAAGGAGCGTCTGCGACAGATGATTGTGGAGCAGAACCGGACAGGAGAAGAGTTCAACCTGTTGACCTCATCCGGTGAGAGCCTGCCCGTGTTGATGATGGCATCGAGAGTGGAAAATGAGGATGGCTTTACCTTCACGGTCATTACTGCGCAGGACCTGAGAGAGCTGAAACGGGCCGAAGAGGGGGAGCGCTACCGCTCTTTCCAGGAGGGGGTCAATGAGATGAGTGCCAATATTCTTCACAATATCGGAAACAATCTGGCCGGGATCAATGGAGAGCTGTTGCGGATCGAACGACAGAACAAGAACCTGAAAAAGGTCTCATCGCTGCTCCACAAATTTTCTCAGAGCATGTCGGATGAACTGGAAAGTCTGACGCTGAAGAAGGGGAGTGTTCTCGACAAGGCACCGAGTGTGCTGTCCAAGTCTGGTGACTCCATCAATCATATTGCGAGTGATGAGATTGGTGGGGCATTGAATGGTATCAGTAGCCTCACTACGCACATCACTTCCGTGATCCAGGCAACACCGCTTTCCCGAAAGAGTCAGGCGAAACAGAAAGACTTCGACCTGAAAAATTTGTTGAATGATGTGGAGACGTTACTGCGGGACAAGCTGGATGCAAAACAGATCCTGTTTAGTGCTCAGGCCACGTTGCGTGTGGAAAGGCTGACCGTCTCCAGAAATCTGCTGTTGCAGGCGATGATTCACCTGGTGACCAACAGTATCGAAGCGATCAGGCTCAATGGTGGAAAGATTGAAATCATAGCTGACCAGCATGAGGTTGAAGGGGAAAAGCAGTGGCTCAACCTGTTGGTGTTGGACAATGGCTCGGGTATTCCACCAGAACATCTCAGTGAAGTGGTGGTATCCGGTTTTACAACCAAGCGGGGAGGCTCTGGCAATGGGCTTCATAACGTTGCCAACTTCGTCAAGGCGAGTGGAGGCAAAATGGAGATCTCCAATCGAACCGAGTCAACTGGTGTTTGCGTCTCCCTCTCGCTGCCGCTCAGTTCAGATACTTCGGCGACATGATGATATGGATGCAGCATAGTGGTGTAGCACATCAACCACTGCGGTAGTCAGCCGTTTCAACTCACTATCGCTCAGGATATAGGGCGGCATCAGATAGATCAGTTTGCCAAATGGCCGGAGCCAGACGCCACGTTCCACAAACATCGGCTGAATGCGCGCCATATCAACCGCTTCAGTGAGTTCCACCACACCGATCGCCCCCAGTGTGCGGACATCTTCAACAATGTGCAGTTCGCTGCATGGAGAAAGACCGTGGTGAAGACCTGTGGCGATGGATTCAACACGCTGTTGCCATGGGGAGTTCATCAGCAGATCGATGCTGGCAATGGCTGCACTGCAGGCCAGCGGGTTTGCCATGAAGGTGGGGCCATGCATGAATGGCCCGGTCGCTGAAATGCCTTCGGCCACTTCAGAGGTGGTCAGTGTTGCCGCCAGTGTCATGGTACCGCCGGTGAGCGTCTTGCCCAGACAGAGGATGTCCGCATGGATCTCTGCGTGGTCACAGGCAAACAGCCTGCCACTACGACCAAAACCGGTGGCAATCTCATCGGCAATCAGCAATACCCGGTACTGGTCACAGAGTGCCCGTGCCTGGCGTAGATATTCCGGGTGGTAGAAGTACATGCCCCCTGCACCCTGTACAACCGGTTCCAGGATGAGCGCAGCAAGCTGTTGATGGTGGCGCTCCAGTGTCTGCTGCAACGGAATCAGTGCTTCAGGATTCCACTCTTCGCCAAAGGGGATGGCGGGGCGCTCGATGAAATGGTGTGTTGGGAGCAGTGAACCGAACAGGGTATGGAGCCCATTTTGTGGGTCGGCCAGCGCCATGGTGGCAAAGGTATCTCCGTGGTAACCACCTTTCAAGACAGCAAACTGCTGCTTCTCGGGGTGGCCGGTTCCGATCCAGTATTGCAAGGCCATCTTCAGGGCCACCTCGACGGCAATCGATCCGGAGTCAGCCAGAAACAGGTGCTGTAGTGATTCAGGGGTCAGTTTGAGCAGGCGGTTTCCAAGCTCGACAGCAGGCTTGTGGGTCAGGCCACCAAACATGACATGGGCAAAGTGTTCGAGTTGATGGTTTAGTGCGGCATTGATCTCGGCCACGTTATAGCCATGGATTGCCGACCACCAGGAGGCCATACCGTCGATCAACTCTTCACCGTTTTCCAGGGTGAGGGTAGCCCCCTCGGCCTTGCGTACCGGATAGACCGTTAATGGCGTGGTCATGGAGGTGTACGGGTGCCACAGATGGTCCCGGTCAAACTGCAGCAGGCTTTCGATATGCTTTTTCATCGGCATATGATAACGGGAATGTGAGCGCGTGAATCTTGTAGTTAATTTGAAGCTTAACGACTATGGACTAAAGGTCCATGGGCTGTTCCAGCGGAGAGGAAGTTGAGCCCGTCATTTACTTTTATGTCTTGTTTCGTGTTGGGACAGGTATTCAAACAGCTTGCAGGTATTGATACCCAATGCAGATGATAATAACTCGACTTCAATATCGGTAATACGCCTGACCTGTGATTCAATCTTGGCCAGCGTTCCTCTGCTAATATCCCAGCCCAATCGGTTGCAACGGGCAGTAAGCTGTTCTTGAGTAAGATCACTTCTCTGTCTTATTTCTCTAATGCAAGGTCCAAGAATGTTTTGATAGTTCTCCATTGAGAACCGAATGTTCGCATGCAGGCTATTTTCAATTGCTCCAATAACGGAGCATCGTTATGGAGGAGCAATGATATTATTATTGATTATGGTCGAATAATTACCAATGCTCGAATGCAGAATATCTCCAGTATTAGTGAATATTTGTCCATGGAGGGTGGAGTTCGGTTTAAAAATAACAAGGCTTGTGCTGAGAGATGAAAAAGAGAGTGATCGTATTTGGTGATGATGCCACTGAATTGATGATTTCGATTGCGTTTGAAATCCTGGAATATTCGGACATTGATATGACAGTCGTGGATCACCCATCAAAACTTGGCTCTTCGTTAGCCCGCCTTATTCACCAAACGGTCATTTCAACGGCTGACTCGCACATATT
>CAYFOR010000152.1:0-5711 GCA_964344785.1 uncultured Piscirickettsiaceae bacterium | reverse complement strand
CACGTTGGAATGACGGCCTCGCTTCAGGGCCATTTCATATTGGACAAGACTGGTACTGTCACGTCAGATTACTGTTTCGGTATAATAGACGATCGTTTTGACTGACAGCTACTCTCCTTTGTTCCCGCATGTCTATCTTTATGTTCGGTTTCAGGTGGGTAGTGTCACTGTTTGAAGGAAGTAACAAGATGCCAATCTACGAATACGCGTGTGACGAGTGTGGTCACCGCATGGAGAAGCTCCAGAAGATGAGCGATGCCCCACTGACTGACTGCCCGGAGTGCGGCAAGTCGAGCCTGACCAAGCTGGTTTCAGCAGGTGGTTTCATTCTCAATGGCGATGGCTGGTACAAGGGCAGCAGCAGTGACAGCGCCAGTGAGGCAGCACCCTCCTGCGCAACCGGTGGCTGCTGCGCCTGCGACTAGCCCGCAGCACGGCTCCCATTGGAAACGGGAGCATTTTAATAATCATCAGATCAGATAGTTATAGAGTAAGGACGGAATAGATGCGTAGCCACTACTGTGGAGAGATCAATGAATCACTGATTGGTGAGGAGATTCAGTTGGCCGGGTGGGTAAACCGGCGTCGTGACCATGGTGGAGTGATCTTCATCGATCTGCGTGACCGCAGCGGGATTGCCCAGATCGTGTTTGATCCCGACCACAAGGAGGCCTTCGAGATCGCCGAACATGTTCGCTCCGAGTATGTGCTCAACATCAACGGGGTAGTGCGTGAGCGCCCCGAGGGGACCATCAACGAGGAGCTTCCAACCGGCAAGGTCGAGATTCTGATCAACGATGTGGATGTGCTCAACCGGGCCGAGACCCCGCCATTCATGATCGATGACGACAACATGGGCGAGGATATCCGGCTGCGTTACCGCTATGTCGATCTGCGCCGTCCGGTGATGCAGGAGCGCATCCACCTGCGTGCGGCAGTCACCCGCTACATGCGCCGCTACCTCGACGACAACGGCTTCCTCGATATCGAAACCCCGATGCTGACTCGTGCTACCCCGGAGGGTGCGCGGGACTACCTGGTGCCCAGCCGTACCCATGCAGGCGAGTTCTTTGCACTGCCGCAGTCCCCGCAGCTGTTCAAGCAGTTATTGATGGTCTCGGGAATGGATCGCTACTATCAGATTGTGCGCTGCTTCCGTGATGAGGACCTGCGTGCCGACCGACAGCCTGAATTCACCCAGTTGGATATCGAGACCTCGTTCCTCAACGAGACTGAGATCATGGAACTGATGGAGATCATGGTGCGCGGCCTCTTCAAGGAGGTGCTCGATGTGGAGTTGCCGGAACGCTTTGAGGAGATCCGCTACGATGATGCGATGCGCCGCTTCGGTTCGGACCGCCCCGACTTGCGGGTTGCACTCGAACTGACCGATGTGGGTGACCTGATGCAGGAGGTGGAGTTCAAGGTCTTCTCCGGCCCTGCCAACGATCCGCACGGACGGGTTGCGGCACTCTGTGTGCCCGATGGCAACAGCCTGAGCCGCAAGGAGATCGACGACTACACCAAGTTTGTCGCCATCTACGGCGCGCGCGGGCTTGCCTATATCAAGGTCAACGATGTCGAGGCGGGGCGTGATGGCCTGAAGTCGCCCATCGTCAAATTCCTCCCCGATGAGACCATCGCCGGTATTCTGGAACGTACCGGTGCCAACAACGGGGATCTAATCTTCTTCGGTGCCGACAAGGCCAAGATCGTCAATGAGGCGCTCGGTGCGCTGCGTGTGAAGGTGGGCGAAGATCGCGGGCTGATGTCCGACGAATGGAAACCGCTCTGGGTGATCGACTTTCCGATGTTCGAGTGGGACGAGAAGACCGAGCGCTGGGTCTCGCTGCACCACCCTTTCACCGCACCACACCTCGACCACCTCGAAATACTGGAGAACGAGCCGCACAAGGTCTACTCCCGTGCCTACGACATGGTGCTCAACGGCAGCGAGATTGGCGGTGGTTCCATCCGTATCCACACTCCGGAGACCCAGCAGCGGGTACTCAAGGTGCTGGGGATCGACGAAGAAGAGGCACAGGACAAGTTCGGCTTCCTGCTCGATGCACTCAAGTATGGCTGTCCACCCCATGGCGGCATGGCCTTCGGCCTGGACCGACTGGTGATGCTGATGGCCGGGGCCGAGTCGATCCGCGATGTGATGGCCTTCCCCAAGACACAATCCGCCAACTGCCTGCTGACCGGTGCGCCGGATCAGGTCAGTGAGCGACAACTGCGGGAACTCAATATCCGTCTGCGCAAGATACCGAAGGCAGAGAACAGCGAAACCGCCAGCGAGGCATAACAGAAACGATGATCATGGATGATCCGTTCTCGATCGAGGACAACGAGGCGTGCCAGCAGCGTATTGTCGCTGCCAGGGAAGAGCTGGGTGAACGGCTGGTCATTCTGGGGCACCACTATCAGCGTGAAGAGGTGTTCCGCCATGCCGACTTCTCCGGTGATTCACTGAAACTCTCTCGTGAGGCAGCCAACTCCAGTGCCGAGTACATCGTCTTCTGTGGTGTCCACTTCATGGCCGAGGTGGCCGATATTCTCTCCCGCCCGGAGCAGACTGCCATCCTCCCCGACATGAGTGCAGGCTGCTCCATGGCCGATATGGCCGATCTTCCCAATGTGGAGCGGGCCTGGCAGGAGATTTCCTCTGTTCTCGACCCCGATGAGCACGTCACGCCGGTTACCTATATCAATTCGGCAGCGGACTTGAAAGGGTTTTGCGGGCGTCATGGTGGCATCGTCTGTACCTCCACCAATGCCCGTCATGTATTGGAGTGGTCCTTCAGTCAGCGTGAGAAAATACTCTTCTTCCCCGACCAGCACCTGGGGCGCAATACCGGCGCAATGATGGGTATTCCGCTGGACGAGATGGTGGTGTGGGACTACGACCAGCCGATGGGTGGTCTGACAGAAGAGCAGATCCGCAAGGCAAAGATGATCCTGTGGAAGGGTTTCTGCTCGGTCCACCAGATGTTCAAACCGGAGCAGATCGACCAGTTCAAGGAGAAGTATCCTGAGGCGCAGATCATCGCCCACCCGGAATCCTCCTACGAGGTGTGCCAGAAGTCCGACTATGTCGGCTCCACCGAATACATCATCAAGATGATTGCCGATAGTGATCCGGGCAGCCGCTGGCTGGTCGGTACCGAACTGAACCTGGTTAATCGCTTGCACGAGCAGAACAAGGGGGATGGAAAATCGGTCCACTTCATGTCCCCGACCGTCTGCATGTGTTCCACCATGTTCCGTATCGATCCTCCACATCTGCTCTGGATACTGGAGAACCTGCTGGAAGGGAATGTGGTCAACCGCATCACTGTTCCACAAGGCGTGGCCGAACAGGCCAAACTAGCCTTGGAGCGGATGTTGGCGGTTTCGCCGTAAGATTTGAGAGGTCTGCCCGGGGATCAGAAGTCAGCTGGGCTGGTCACCGGCGGCAGACCCGGCCGGTTCAGTACATGGGTATAGATCATGGTGGTTGATACATCCGCGTGGCCCAACAGCTCCTGAACGGTACGAATATCCTGTCCCGACTCCAGCAGATGCGTTGCAAAGGAGTGTCGTAGCGCATGGCTGTTCACCTGTTTGGTCAAGGCTGCTGCATTCGCCCCACGCTTGATGGCACGCTGAAGCGAGTTCTCGTGCAGGTGGTGTCGGCGCGCTGTCCCACTACGTGGGTCTACGGAAATCCGGCTGCTCGGAAAGACATATTGCCAACCCCACTCCCGCGCAGCATTGGGATACTTCCTGCTTAATGCGTCTGGCAAAAATACTTCACCGTAACCTGCCTCAATATCATCCTGATGAAGCTGTTTTACCTTCAACAAATGCTCATGGAGAGGGGGGCTGTATCGGTTTGGTAAAGGTACCAGACGATCCTTCTTTCCCTTGCCGTCACGTACCGTGATCTGGCTATAGTCAAAATCGACATCCTTGACCCGCAAGCGCACACACTCCATCAGCCGCATACCGGTACCGTACATCAGACCGGCCATTAATTCGTACGTGCCTTCCATGGTTGTCAATAGTTGCTGTACCTCCTGCCGTGAAAGTACAACAGGCAAACGTTTTGGACGTTTGGAGCGAGTGAATTTCAGATCATCAATCGAACGGTTCAACACCTCGCGGAAGAAGAATGAGAGAGCGGTCAGTGCAAGATTCTGCGTACTTACCGAAACATTCCGCTTCATTACCAGATATGAGAGGAACTGTTCGACCTCTCTTGATCCCAGTTCACTGAGATTGCGATCCAGATTCCCCTCCAGAAAACGGCATACCCAATCGATATAAGAGTGCTCAGTGCGTATGGAGTAGTTGCGCAGTCGAATCAGCTCAACAAGCCGATCCAGGCTGTCACCATAAGTGGCGTAGACCTGCTGGAAAAGATCGCCTTTCTTTTTCTGATACCACGCCTCTCCACCGTCCCCCTCATGATGCCTTGCAATGGTTGGGTGTTGGTGCTGCAGTGCCTGTGCAGCAGATTTCCAGTATCCCCAATCCAATTGGCATGCAACCGGAGAAGCCAATACATGTGTTAAATAGAGCTCAATTGCATGTACAACCTGGCGAAATTGCCAGTCTGACAGGTTTTCACGCCCCTTTTGTTCAAGATAACCCTGCACCTCAGCACTGGACAGGTCTGATAGTGGTCGACCTGAAAATACAGATTGCATTTGCTGAATACGTTTTACATACCAAGGGCGTGCTTTCTCGGCAACACGGGCTTTCAGCATGGTTTCCAAAAATCGGTCCCAGTTGGTATGCAAGTTATCCAATTGATAGTAAACGTCTAATGATTGTTACAGTATATTTCAAGTTGTAGATATTATTGGACTAGACAGAATCTGTCTAGTCCAATAATATCTTCTTCTGTCTAGTTAACTGTTAGATGAGGAGAAAACCATGACAACTGAGAATGCAAACACGAATCAAATTTACACAAAAGATCCTCGTTCATTGACGAAGTTCGTTAAAGTGATGTTATGGATATCAATTGCAACTGGAATAATATACTTGATATCCGATTTGATGCAGATGAACTTACTTTCATCGAGCTTTTCTCAATCGGAAGCGGAAGCTAATGACGCGAGACAAGGTGCAGTTGGTATATTGTTCTTGGTAGTTTTCATTGTAACCGGGATAGCATTTTTCAAGTGGACGTATAGAGCTAACGTCAACTGTCGTGGGTTCGGTGCAGATGGAATGAAATTTACACCAGGATGGACCGTCGGGTGGTATTTTGTTCCTTTCATGAACCTATTTAAACCATATCAGGCTCTAAAGGAAATATGGCAAGTATCAAATAATCCTAGTAACTGGCTAAATCAAGGAGGAAATGCACTTCTTGGATGGTGGTGGGCGATGTGGATTATTGGTGGAATACTTGGTCAAATATCATTCAGAATGGCTATGGCGGCAACCAATAAATCATCTTTGGAGGCCGCTACAAGCGTGTCAATTGTATCCGATCTTGTCAGCATTTTAACTGCTTGGCTGTTACTAGCAATCGTTTCAAAAATCTCTGACATGCAGGAGAATGTGGTCAATCAATAAATCATCTAACATGCGCATCCAGCCGACCGCAAAAAGCGCCGCTCCTATCGTCGCTCTGCTTTTTGCGGCGGCTGATGCTTGACGTTAGAGGGCTGAAAAAGTGAAGGTGTGGAAGAAAATCATTATCGTTTTCGGGC
>CAYFOR010000151.1:0-5728 GCA_964344785.1 uncultured Piscirickettsiaceae bacterium | reverse complement strand
AGTGTTTTATGCAGTCAAATGAGTTTTTGGCCTGTAACGTTGGGACACCAGTGGAGGCTTATATTACGGACCGGGCCTGTAGCTGTAACGACAGTTGTACACAGACTGACAGGATCATGGCATGGTATGGATCAGCCCACAATCTCATCAACCAGTTCCTTACGGATCGATTCAATCACCGGCGCGGTTTCAGGCATGACACCACGCCAGAGAAGAAAGGAGTCGGCCGCCTGCTCCACCAGCATCCCCAGTCCATCGAACACCCGTGCAGCACCGTACTCCTTACCCCAGGACATAAAGGGTGTGGATTCAGCACTGTACATCATGTCATAGCAGGCCGCTTCCTCTGCAAGAAGGTCAAACGGCAATGGTGGCATCTTGCCATTCAGGCTTGCTGCAGTACCATTGATGACCAGATCGTAATGCTGTCCATCCAGTTCATCAAAACCACCCCCATCAACGTTACCATAGGTTGAAAAAAGCTCTGCCAACTGCTCGGCCCGATCTGCTGTGCGGTTGGCAATCGTCAACTGCGCAGGTTGTGCTGCCAGCAGCGGCTCAAGAATGCCGCGAACCGCGCCGCCAGCACCCAATACCAGTACCTTTCGATCCCTGATTTGGATACCGTGGTTTTCGGTCAGATCCCGCAACAGTCCAACACCATCGGTATTGTCCCCAAAACGGGAGCCATCTTCCCGGATCTGTATGGTGTTGACTGCACCCGCCAACTCTGCCCTTGGAGAGCGTTCATCCACCAACTCCCAGGCCTCATGTTTGTAGGGTACTGTTACATTGAGCCCCAGCCCCCCCATCTTCTGAAAGCTCTGCACCACTTCAGGAAAGGTGCCATGCTCTACCTTGAGCTTGGTATAGAGAATATCCTGATTGCACTGCCGGGAAAATAGGGTGTGTATCTGTGGAGATTTGCTGTGGGATATCGGATTCCCCACCACCATGTAGCGATCCGTCATTTCTCTACTCCTGTAACGGTGTATACATGAAGTCTGTAACTGTAACCTAGATATCAATGGTGATGATCACCACCTTAATCACTCGCTCAGCCAGCGGGCTGCCTCCTTGGCATAGTAGGTCAGAGTCCCATCCGCACCTGCCCGTTTACACCCCAGCAGTGCCTCCAGCACGACTGCACGCTCATTCAGCCACCCCTTCATTGCTGCGGCCTTGAGCATACTGTACTCACCACTGACATGATAGACAAAGGTGGGGGCTCCGAACTGATCCTTGATCCGGCGCACAATATCCAGATAGGGCATTCCAGGCTTGACCATCACCATATCGGCCCCCTCCTCTAGGTCAAGTGCCACTTCCCGCACCGCCTCATCGCTGTTTGCCGGGTCCATCTGATAGGTGGACTTATCCCCTGAACCGAGGTTGGCCGCAGAGCCGACGGCATCTCGAAAAGGTCCATAGAAACTGGAGGCATACTTCGCCGAGTAGGCCATGATCCGTGTGTGAATATGATCCGCCCCCTCCAGTGCGAAGCGAATCTCACCGATACGCCCATCCATCATATCGGAAGGGGCCACGATATCCGCACCCGCATCGGCATGAGAGAGTGCCTGCTGGATCAGCATCTCGACCGTCTCGTCATTCAGCACATAGCCTTCATCATTGATGATACCGTCCTGCCCGTGGGTGGTGAACGGATCAAGCGCGACATCTGTCATCACGCCCAATTGTGGGAACCGCTCTTTCAGTGCACGTACCGCACGCTGCGCCAAGCCATCGGGATTACAGGCCTCCTCAGCCTCCAGCGATTTCTTACCCTTGGGCACCACAGGAAACAGCGCGATGGTGGGAATACCCAGTGCGACCAGCTCTTCGGCCTCTTTCAATAGCTCATCAATGGTGACCCGCTCAACACCGGGCATCGACTTTACCTTCTGACGACGCCCCTTCCCCTCAATGACGAACATCGGGTAGATCAGGTCATCCGGGGTCAATATATTCTCACGCATCAATCGGCGGGAGAAGTCATCACGCCGCATTCTGCGCATTCTTATCTGTGGAAATTGACCCCGTCCTGTATCGAAATTACTCACGTTATTACCCCTTACCCTGCTATTGAAATCTCTATGGTCACCAATCATAGCGCAGAAATCTGGTGCTTAATACGCCTCTTTATTGGAGCCCTCATGGACACAGCCTGACCTTGCTGTTGCTATTCGAGCAGGTGGCAGGATCAACCGGATATTTGAAACAACCCACCGTTAACGCCAGTACCCATAGGCGACCATACTCAGTGTCAACACCCCGATCAGATTGATCCAGAATCCAATCCGTGCCATCTCCCTGATCCGAACCACACCACTCGACATTACAATGGCATTGGGCGGTGTTGCAATCGGCAACATGAAGGCATAGCTGGCAGCGATGGTAGCCGTCATCAATACCACCTGCTGATCAAGACCAAACTGTCGTGACAGGGAGAAGAAGATCGGCAGCATGATGGAGATCAGTGCGGTATTGCTGGTCACCTCAGTGGAAAAACTGACAAACAACGCCACTACAAAGAGCAGGGCATAGAGTGGCAGGTGCTCCATCACCAGTAGATAGTGGGTAATCTCATTGACGATACCGGAGTGGGTGAAGGCAGTGGCGATGGAGAAGCCGGCACCAAATAGATAGATAATCTCGAACGGAATCTTCTTGAAGGCGTTCCACTGTAAAAAGCCAATGCCTGGTGCAAACATCAGCAGACCAAATGTGAGCAGTAACCCCTTTTCATTGAGGCCCAGTCCGCTGTAGAACGGCTCCAGCGGTGCATTCAACAACAGCAGAGCAATCAGCCCATAGAGGATGATGCTGAGCCGTTTCTGCTCCTGGGTACGCTCACCAGGAGGACAGGCATGCGCCTCAACCGGTTCATGTCCCAGCCCAATGGAGAGCAAAAAGGGAACGATCAGCAGCATCAACAAAGCCACAGGAAAGGTGAGGGAAACCCATTCAAGGAAGGTGGGGGTGTCCAGTCCGGCATCCTCCAGAAAACCCATCAGGATCAGGTTCGGCGGTGTGCCGATCGGGGTCATCACTCCTCCGATACTGGCACCATAGGCGGTAGCAATCAGAAAACGCACCTTGAGCCGTTCGTTCTCTGTCAGAAAAAGAGCGATTGGCAGCAGCATCAAGGTGATGGTGGTGTTGGAGAGGATCGAGCTGAGCAGTGCCGCGGTGATCGCCAGTGAATAGATCATACCGCGCGCACTGTTGGGGAAGCGGCTGAGGATGTGGTGGGCGATCACCTTGTGGAGCCCGGTCTCCTTCATTGCAATGGCGACCAGGAATCCCCCCAGAAAGAGAAAGATGACCGGTTTGGCATAGTTGACTGTGACTGCCTTGAACTCAAGAATACCAAAGAGCGGAAAGAGTAATAGTGGCAGTAGTGAGACTACCCCCATCGGTAGCCCCTCATTGGTCCAGAGGATCACCAACAGGGACACCACTCCGATCAGTACGGCATGTTTGTTCTCAAAAAGGGTAGTAGCGAGCAACCCTATCAACAGACTGCCCAGCAGTGCCAGCAAAATACGCCTGATATCCTCTGTTTCACACCTGCTGTTATCAGGCTGCTCACTCATTCCCCAACCTCTTCAGAGAAAACGGGCCACCATGCCAAACCGGTATTCCCCCTGCTCCGGGGTGAGATCAATTTCCGCCTGCACCTGATAGCCGCCACCCGGTACGGTTTCCATCGGTTTTCCCTGCTTGTCAATGATCTTCTGTAGGGTAATTTCCCGATTACCCGTTGGCAGTATCAGCTCCAACCGATCCCCTGTTCCAAACTTGTTTTTGGCTGCCAGGGTCGCCAGCCTTTTTTCTGCATCGTAGCCGATGATCTCTGCAACATAGAGCTGGCGATGTCCCTGCGAATTCCCCTGAATATAGTTCTGGTACTCCTCACTATGGTGGCGCTTGAAAAAACCATCGGTATAGCCGCGACTGGCAAGATTCTCGAGTTCTGCCAGCAGGTGAGTGTCGAACCCTCGTCCTGAAACCGCATCATCGATCGCCTTGCGATAGGCCTGACTAACCCGACTGACATAGTAGATCGATTTGGTGCGCCCCTCGATCTTCAATGAATCTATACCGATCTCTACCAAACGCTGTACATGCTCCACCGCACGCAGATCCCTGGAGTTCATGATGTAGGTGCCATGCTCATCCTCTTCCATCTGGATCGGCTCTCCAGGGCGCCCCATCTCCTCGATCAATATCTGCTGTGGTTCAACCCGTTTCAGGTCACCACTATCACCCACCTCACTCGCCACCTCTTTATATTCCCAACGACAGGCATTGGTACAAGTACCCTGGTTGGCATCACGATGGTTAATGTATCCGGAGAGGAGGCAACGCCCCGAATAGGCCATACAGAGCGCACCATGCACAAACACTTCCAATTCGGTATCAGGACAGTGCTGACGAATCTCTTCAACCTCCTCCAACGAAAGTTCTCTTGAGAGAATGATCCGCTCTACACCGAGCTGCTGCCAGAAGCGGACTGCCGCGTAATTGACTGTATTGGCTTGTACTGAAAGGTGAATCGCCTGATCAGGCCACCGCTCCCGCACCTGCATGATAAGACCTGGATCAGCCATGATCAGGGCATCCGCTTCCATCTCAATGACAGGTGCAATATCCTTCTCGAAGGTCTTCACCTTGCTGTTGTGGGCAAGAATATTGGCTGTGACGTAGAGCCGTTTCTGCTGTTGGTGAGCCTCCTCTATGGCCTGTGCCAACCCCGAGAGATCAAAATCGTTCTCACGAACTCGCAAACCATAGCGCGGCAATCCGGCATAGACCGCATCCGCACCATAAGCGAACGCGGCACGCATATGTTGCAAGGTTCCTGCAGGGGAGAGTAACTCGGGAGATACTGTCATCCGGTTATTCTACCGGAGTATCTCTTCAATCCGCCTCTAAAAAAGAGCAGAGGCAGCACGAAAGACAGGATCAATCTTCTTTCAAATCGACAGGGAGGCCCGCCTTGCGCCACTCAGGAAAACCATCCTCCAGACGACGTGCATTGAACCCTTTCTCACGTAGCATTTTTACCGCATCATAGGCAAGCATGCAATAGGGGCCACGACAGTAGGCAACCACATCCTGCCCTGGGGTCAGCTCATCCAGGCGCTCCTCCAGCTGATCAAGCGGAATACCCAGCGCTCCCTCAATATGACCCGCATCGTACTCTGACTCAGGACGAACATCCAGCACAGTCACGACACCGTCGCCAGCCCGCTCCATCAGTTCACGCACATGGATCGGTTCCAGATCATCCTTTACCGTAAGGTAGGTGTTGACCAAACGCTCCACCTCTGCCAAGTGGCGCTCTGAAAGCTTTCGCAACGCAACCAGCAGATCGATGACCAGATCATCCGAAAGGTTATAGTGAACGTACTGACCCACCTTTCTCGCAGTCACCAACCCTGCATTACGTAACAACTGAAGATGTTGTGAGGTGTTGGCAACCGTCAGCCCTGCTGCCTGAGAGAGCTGTTCGACGGTTCGTTCGCCTTGTGCCAAGATCTCCAGCAACTCAATTCGATGTGCATTGCTGAAAGCCTTGCCAGTCCGTGCAAACTGCTCAAAAATCGATTTTTTGTAATCCTTGACTGCCATAGCACTTTAATAATCACACATTCTATTGAATAGGTCAAGTCTTGTCCAATATGAAATGGCCCTGAAGCGAGGCCGTCATTCCAACGTG
>CAYFOR010000150.1:0-5811 GCA_964344785.1 uncultured Piscirickettsiaceae bacterium | reverse complement strand
TCACGTTGGAATGACGGCCTCGCTTCAGGGCCATTTCATATTGGACAAGACTCCAATGCCGTTATCCTTTACCGAAAACAGGATCTGGACGAACGCCTCCTGTGACGATTCAATCTCTGCTGTAAGCCGCACTTCCCCTGACTCCGGAGTAAACTTGATCGCATTGCTGCAGAGGTTTGTCAGGACCTGGGATAGCCGCAACTGATCGCCCACCACAACTTCCGGCACCTCACCGGCAATCTCGCTGGTGAACCGGACCTGTTTTGCCTCAGCCTGGTAGTCGAACAGCGCATGCATCCCCTCAAACAATACGGCAAATGGGAAAGAAACCGCCTCCAGTTCCAAACCACCTGCATCTAGTTTGGAAAAGTCGAGAACATCATTCAGAATCAGCATCAACCTCTTTGCCGCCCGATTGACACTTTCAACATAATGATGCTGCTTCTGGTCCAGCGGTGTCTGCAGTGCCAGATTGGACATCCCGATAATGGCATTCATTGGTGTACGAATCTCATGGCTCATATTCGCCAGAAACTGACTCTTGGAGACCGCTGCAGCCTCTGCCTGCTCTTTTGCGATGATGAGCGCCACCTCAATCTCCTTGCGAACTGCGATCTCTGTGGAGAGTTCTTCCATCAAGCGTTCCAGATTGGATCGCATCATCTCGAAAGCGTGCTGCAGATCTCCGATCTCATCCGCTCTGGTCACCTCAATCACGGTGGAAAAGTCACCGCCACCAACCTTCTGCGACGTATCCGCCAATCTGCGCAGTGGTGTCGCAATCTCTGCAGAGAGGCGTTTTGAGAAATAGATCGCAACAATGATCCCGGCCACCAGCAGCATTGCAATAACGATGACCAATCGAACAGGTGCCCACAGTGCCTCCAGCAGTCTCTGTTCTGCAACTACAATAAAATGCTGCCCGCCCACCTCAATGCCCTTCTGGGAAAGAATGACCCGATCCCCATTCAATCCACGGTGGATACCCAGTCGCGCCAGGAACCCCTCTCTCTGCGGCAGATAAGAACCCTGCAAGACCAGCGTCGAGTTGATGTGACCGACGAGACGCCTGTTCCGATCGAGAACATACGTGTTTCTCTTCTCTTCCAGCGCACTGCCCTGCAATATTTTCCATATCCCATCCGCCATGATGGTACTGACCAGTACCCCTGCAACCCGATCGGTGCGAAGGTCAATCAGTGGAACGGCAAGCACAATCTGGGGCAGCCCTGTCTCGGGATGGAACACCACCTCTCCCATCAGTGGTTGACGAGCCATTGCAGACTCTGCAATCACCCCTTTTCTCTCCCGATTGAGGAAGTCTGCAGGAGGTCTCACCGCGACCCGATCCACAAAGATTTGAACCGCCCCTTCACCATCCAGCAGCGTGATTCCCTGGAAGGCCTCTTCAGTCGCAAGAACCTGTTGCAACAGCGCCTGTTGCTCCTCAACAGACAGGTTTAGAAAGCCTGACCCTCGGTCGAGTGCGGTGACGACCTCGATCGATCTGAGAAAAAAGTGCTCGACTTCGAATCCGATGCGGTTGACGATCTCATACTGCAGTTTCTCTGCCCCCTCTTTCATGGTGAAGAAACCCAACATGGAAACAAGGAGCGCAAGAATAATCAGTGGCCCCGCACCGATTGCCGCAAACCATCTAAAGAGGTTTCGATGAAGGCTCATGGGTGCAGACATGACGTACCAGTCCGGCTCAACGAATGATTTTCTTTGCCTGCCTGATGGTTTGGTCGGTGATCTTCAACCCGATGGCCTGGGCGGTCGCCATGTTAAAAAAGAAGAAACTGCGTGCAACCTCCACCGGAGTCTGCGCCGGGTCATTGCCATGAATGATCCTGTCGGCCAATACGGCTGCATGTTCGCCAACAGCAAAATGCTCGAAACCGTAGCTGTAGAGTGCCCCTGCCTCCACCTGAATCAACCCTGGAGTGGAGAGCAGAATCCGCTCACGAATCGCTGCGGCGGCAATCAACTCGATCTGGCTTGTGATAAAGGCATCACGGGGAAGATAGATGGCCTCCACGCTGTCCGGTAACGCACTGAGCAGGTCCGATATTTCACTGGTGCTACCGATCTCATGTACAGAGAGATGGATGGCTGTCCCTGCACTGCCCTCTCTGGCCTGAACAAGCGAGGCCTGAGAACTTTTCGAATTGACATTATGGATAAAGAGAACATGACGGATATCCGGCTTCAGCCGACTCAGCCATTCAAACCGTTTGCCACCGGAAGCAGGCAGTGTAACCCCCGTTACATTCCCACCAGGATACTTCAGCGACTCAACAACACCGGCAGCGACCGGATCATTGACCGGGCCAAATACAACCGGCACTCCCGTTTCCCTGGTGGCAATCTTCGCCGCTTTTGTTGCAGGTGTACTGGATGAAAAGATGAGATCGACACCGGTCGCAACCATCTTCTCTGCAGCCGCAATCAACTGATCCCCTTTTCCTGCAGGCCCGGGATAGAGATAGACGATATTCTCTCCTTCCCGATATCCCAACTCCGACATCTTTCTTTTGAAGCCGTTGAATGTCGTGACATCGACCTTGGTAGGATGCAGGATACCTACCCTTACCGGGGTATCATCCGGCCCATGATCCACACCCGCAGGCCAGAATAATACGGCAACTGCAAGCAGCAGCAGTGAGATGACAAGCGTCCAGGAGTGTCTGTTCATAGGCAGATTATAAGAGGTTTCACACTACTACTCGAATATCTGCCGAAGCAACCGCTGTCAACAGATGCAACAGACCGTACATTGAAAAACCGTCCTATTCCACTTCAGTGAGGTCTGATACAACCTGGAGCAGCCGCCGCTGATGGCTCCACAATACCGAGAGCGAAAGAACCAGCTGATAGAGCTCTTCCTGATCAAACGGTTTTCTGAGGAACTGGAAACGCGAGTTGATTCGGTCCCTCATCTCTTTCAGTGTGAAATCAGAATATGCGGTGACGAAGACAATTTGCACCTCTGAATCAATCTTTCGAATCTGATCGGCCGTCTCAAGGCCATTCCACCCCCCAGGCATTCTCATATCCACCAATACCACACTGAAGGGGCACCCCTCGGCACGAGCCTCATCCACTTTCCTCAATGCCGTCATGCCGTTACGGGCTGTCTCCAGCTCGAAGCGCTGTCCATCAGACAGTTTTTCCTGCTCCCCTCCGTTCCATCCATCAAACTGTTCCGGTTCGACCACTTTTCTTTCTGACATGGCATCAGATAGCACCAGAGAGTAGGTATAGAGTACTTCAGGCTCGTCGTCGACCGCCAGAATGCGCCATTGTTCTAAAGGTGTTTCAACATTCATTGACTGAGGTGTGATGCAAAGTTAATGGGTTCGCCACGTCGCTATAGTGTAGTGTAGCGTAACATCTCAGTAAATGAGCAGAGAGATGGTACGTGTATGTCGTGTTCCCATCTCCATTGAAACGGTTCCCTATCCACCCGGACTAGTACAACCCGTGATGACTGATCGCCTTTGCGTCACTCTTTCTACGTGACTGCGGTCATCAAGGGCAGAATGGATAATAGCCGGTCACGCTCTTTTTCAAGGCGTACGACCAGTACCGAGCGTGCCGACTTTGAGGTCTCGGTACCACCATCCTGTTGGCGGATTGCATCGATCGCCTCATTCAGTGCGTCCAGTTTCTCAATGATGTACACCCTGTTTGCCTCTAATATCATTCTTCTCTCCGTTATTATGGTTGGCTCGGCATCCTGAAAAAGAAGCATATCCTGTGCCAAGAATCACCACCGGAGACGGACAGAGAACGGATGAGGTTATCGACCCAAACCGCTGCTGATGGCAACAGGCTCCAGACATTTTTTCCGCATTAATCATTCCCTCATTCGGGCCGATACGAAAAAGACAACCAGCAAGGTAGTTTCATCTGCATCCATAACGAGGGAGACAGGAATGATTGAAAAAACAGTTTCAGCCCAGAGCAGCCATATCGACGAGGGCCTGCAGGAGAAGGTACGACTGGCTGCCATCTCGCTTGTATGGGTTGTGGTAGCGCTTCAGGTCACCGGCTTTCTCAACACATAAGGGATTGCTGTTCAAGGGGGAGTTCACTGAATCCCCGCTATCCGTTCCCTCTCTCTGCTGAGGTGGAGGTGATGCAGGTAAAAACCTGCTTCAACTCCTTTCAACCAGCAGGGTAACCCCGCTTACACCGGTCACCCGTACGCGCTCCCCTTCGGCGGTGTCCGGTCCGCTGGCAAGCCACAGGGTATCATCCACACTGACCTTGCCCCGACCATTGGTGATGGATTCGACAACCACAACTTCATTGCCCACATAGTGGTCACCCCGCTGGCTCAATGTACTCTCATTCCGTGAGCCAAACCCCAGCCAGTAGCGACTCAGGACAATGGAGATCAGGGAAAACAGTGCAAAAATCGTAAGCTGAAGTTCCCAACTGAGCGCCGGTTCGATCAGCAGTACCGTACCGACCAGCACCGCTCCAATCGCCATCCAGAGAAAGAAGGTGCTGGGAAGAAATACCTCCAACACAATCAGGATCAGCCCAATGATGAACCAGTTCCAGTGTGTCAGATCTCCGAATATCACCTCCATCAACCCTCGCCCCTCTTGCTGAAGACCTCTTTCGAGAGCTCGGCGACACCGGCCAGCGAACCGAGGATACCGGATGCCTCCATCGGGAACAGCACCAGTTTCTCATTCTCTGCCGAACCGATGGTCTGCAGCGCCTCAACATACTTCTGCGCAACAAAATAGTTGATCGCCTGCGCATCGCCTGACTTGATCGCATCCGAAACCAGCTGGGTTGCCCTGGCTTCCGCTTCGGCCAACCGCTCCCTCGCCTCGGCATCCCTGTAAGCAGCCTCCTTGCGCCCTTCTGCCTCCAGAATGGCCGCCTGCTTTTCGCCCTCTGCCCGGAGGATTTCGGACTGACGTTTACCCTCCGCCTCCAGAATCTCGGCACGTTTTTGACGCTCCGCTTTCATTTGCCGGGACATCGCCTCTACCAGATCGACCGGAGGCTCCAGATCCTTGATCTCGATACGGGTCACCTTGACTCCCCACGGGTTGGTTGCCGCATCAATGACCCCGAGAAGCTTGCCATTGATCTCATCACGATTGGAGAGGATGGTGTCAAGATCCATCGCTCCCAGAACGGTACGGATATTGGTCATGCAGAGGTTCTGCATGGCCAGCTCCAGGCGGTTGACTTCATAGGTTGCTTGCGCGGCATCCAGTACCTGATAGAAGACCACGCCATCGGCAACAATGGCAGCATTGTCCCGACTGATCACACTCTGCTGATTGATATCAAGCACCTGCTCCATCATATTGACCTTATGGCTGATTCGGTCGATAAATGGAATGATGATATTGAGTCCTGGCTTTAACGCCCGGGTAAACTTTCCAAACCGCTCTACCGTATAGTTCATCCCCTGGGGTACGGTTTTGACACCGGCGAAGATCGCAACGATGACAAATAGAACGAAGAACAGAACGGTAAGACCGGACCCTTCACCACCATCTGCTGCCATCAACGGCGCCGATAACAGCATCATCCCAGGAATAACCAGATACGCACCGCTACCTTTCATGGTATTGAACTCCTTCGCTCTCTCTGATTGATTTCATCACGCTTCGATGTGGTGGCGACAACCTTTCCATGTCAGCAAGTCCACTCCCGCAAAACCATTGAACCCGTCCGTTTCCGGCAACCAGCCATCTCAGTCTCTGCAAGGCCAGGCGACGTACATAGACTTTATATTGCATACCGTCCCAGGCTGTAAATAGACAAAAATAT
>CAYFOR010000149.1:0-5920 GCA_964344785.1 uncultured Piscirickettsiaceae bacterium | reverse complement strand
GTTTTATGCAGTCAAATGAGTTTTTGGCCTGTAACGTTGGGACACCAGTGATTGAATAGATAGCTTGCGGATCGAAATAACGGGAGGAAATCGATATGTTGAGAAAAGGTTTGTTGGCAGTGGTGACCGGTGCAGTACTCTTTTCATCCTCACTGACGGCGGGTGAGTTCATGGATACGGAGAAGTTCGCCGCGACAGCAACTGAGGTTATTCGTGAGTCGATGAAGGGCGAAGGGGCCGATACCCAGAAGATGCTACAGCAGCTTGAGCAGCTGATTGAGATGGGAATCGCATCGAGCAAGGCCTATGCAGCGGCAACCCCGGAGTTCAACAAGATGCTGACCTTGGTGGTTGATCAGGCCGAGGCAATGCAGTCGATGTCACTGGATCAGATTGAGGAGGAGTGGCATGAGTTTGGCTACCTCTCCCGCAATGGTATCGACGCTGAGTCGATCGAGCATTTTGGCCCTGCAATCAGCCTGATGGACTCCATTGTCCATCCGGCGACCTCGGTGATCGCGATTCGTACCTATCAGCAGGATAAGGATGATGAGTATCTGGAACAGGTCAAGGCAGAGCTTTCAGAGGTCCTGGAACACCTAAAACACATTAACGCCAGGCACTGATCGGCTTGGGGTGAAGCACTGACGGACAGCCTTTGTGAAGAGGCTGTCCGTTACTTTTTTTGTGGTATCTGATGTTAATGGGAGGAGAATATGGGGTGGCAGGATTGGAAGATCAAGAACAAGCTGCTTTTTGGTTTCAGCAGTATTGTGATTCTGGTGGTTGTTTCCGGCTGGACCGGGATATCGATGGTGGGCAAGGTGGCCGAGAATGCCTATGTGGTGATTGAAGAGAAGATGCCACTGATCGATGTCTCCATGGAGTCGATCATTGTTCTGGAACATACCATATCCCTGAGTCGAGACTTTCTCCTCAACACCGATCCGGGCAAACTTCAGGAGATTGCAGGGTCACTGCGTGAAGGCGTGGGGGATTTGAACATGTTTCTCTCCATGGCGCGTTTCGGCACTGAGTCAGAGGAGTTCAAGAGTTCCGCAGCTGGTGAGATGTACGTCAAGGATGGTATGGACCTCATCGTTCTGAAACCGGATGCCGATGCAGAAAAGATCGCTGACAGTGCCTTGTCGGCATTTGAGAATTTCGAGGGAGCAGTGGAGTTTCTGATTTCGGCGCATGAGCAACGGGCCGGTTACCACTTCGACTATGCAGGCACCAGCTATGACATCAAGTCGTTCTTTTACTATCTAAGCAACCGTCAGGCGAAGTGGATTGCTGCACTGGAGGATGCAGCCAAGTTTGGTTCGGAATTCAAGGAGGCGGATGCATCACAAAGCGAATTCGCCAACTGGTACAGCAACTTTTCCACCTCGGACAAGAGACTGGGAAAAATGTTGAAAAAGTATGCCAAGCTGGAAGCCAAAGCGTACAAGCTTGCAAAGAAGATCAACGGTGCTACTGCCCAGAAAAAAATGTTTCACTTCGACAGGGCGAAAGGACGGGTCTTTAACAGGGTTGCCAAACAGCAGCAGAAGATCATCGACTATGTTTCGCCGCTGTATGATGAGTTTAGCTGGCAGGAGCTGGATGCATCGGCGATGATGCAGGAGTCGGCCGAGGAGATGTCCCACCTTCTGGAGACGCTGGAAGAGGAGGTGGCTGGTGAGGTTGAAGAGGCGAGGCTTTTGCTGCATGAGACCGATGAGAATGCCTTCAAGCTGCTGGTAGGTGTGATTGTGGCGGCACTGTTTGTGGCGGCACTGTTTGGAGTGCTCATTACCGGCATGATCACACGCCCGGTTATTGCGCTGGCAAACGTCATGGAGCGGATTCGTGAGGAGGGAGACTTTTCGATCCGCGCAGAACGCTCCAGTCGTGATGAGGTGGGGCAGATGTCTGTTGCCTTCAATGAGATGCTGGAGGATGTCTCCAATAGTATTGATGAGGCGAACGGGGTGGTGGATGCGATCGCCCATGGTAACTTCGAGCGCCGTGTCGAGGCCGAGCTGATGGGGGATCTGAAGCGACTCAAGGATGGGGTCAACAACTCTGCAAAAAGTATTGACTATACGATGGGTGAGATTGCCAGAGTGATCAACGCGATGGTTGAGGGCAACTTCTCGATGCAGGTATCAGCCGAAGGGGTCGAGGGAGAGTATCTGAAGATGCTGCAGCAGTCGACTGCAGTGATGAATGCGATGGAAGGTTCCATCTCCGATATTCTTCAGGTGATGAACCACATGCAGCAGGGGGAGTTCCAGCAGCGAGTCGAGGCCGACGCCCGTGGGGACCTGCTCAAGCTGAAGGATGGTATCAATCGCTCTTTGACTGTACTGGAAAAGGCACTGTCCGAGGTATCTGGAGTGGCTGGACAAATGGGCGAGGGGGATCTGACACAGCAGGTCTCCGGTGACTACAGTGGGCAGATCGGCAAGCTGAAGGATGCCATCAATGCGATGCAGCGCAATCTTGCCAGAATCGTCTGCAAGGTTCGTGAGTCATCGCACAAGATCAAGACCGGATCCACCGAAGTCTCCAGAGGGAGTCAGGACCTGTCGCATCGAACCAGCGAGCAGGCGGCGAGTATGGAGCAGATGGCGGCGAGCATGGAGGAGATGTCCGGTACCGTCAGCATGAATGCAGAGAGTGCCGGTCGAGCCAGTCAGCTGGCGGCGGAGGCATTGAGCAAGGCGCGGGAGGGGGATGAGGTGGTCACCAAGGCGATCGAATCGATGGAGGGAATCAATGCATCGAGTGACCGTATCTCGGAGATCATCACCATGATCGATGGGTTGGCCTTCCAGACCAACCTGCTGGCACTGAATGCAGCGGTTGAGGCGGCACGCGCCGGAGATCATGGGCGGGGCTTTGCGGTGGTAGCTGGAGAGGTGCGGGCACTTGCGCAGCGTTCTGCCGATGCCGCCAGTGATATCCGTGGATTGATCGAGGAGAGCTCGGCACGGATTACTGAAGGCAGTGAGCTGGTGCGGGGCAGTGGGGATGCACTGGGTGCAATTCAGTCCTCGGTGAAGAAGGTGAACGATATCGCCGCAGAGATCACGTTGGCAGCGAAGGAGCAGACCCAGGGGATTGATCAGGTCAACAACACCATTGCCCAGATTGACACCGTCACCCAGGAGAATGCGGCACTGGTTGAAGAGACCACCGCTACAGGGTCGGAACTGGACAGTCAGGCAGACAGCCTTGGTGAGGTGGTCTCACTGTTCAAGCTGAGTCAGAACCGGCAGAAGCGCATTGTGGATACGGCATCGGTTCGTGCCGAGTTCGTCAAGGCACGTTCAGACCATCTGGCGTGGAAGGGCAAGATCCGGGGCTACCTGCAGGGAACGATCAGAATGGATCGCAATAAGATGGAGTCCCACAATCATTGTGTACTGGATCAGTGGCTGGACCGTGAAGGACGGAAGAAGTACGGCCATCTTGCCGAGATGAAAGCGTTTGGTGTATTGCTTGAGCGTTTCCACACCTTGATTGGAGATATCTTTGCACTGAAGAGTCAGGGAGATCTGCAGCGAGCAGAGGAGCGTTCTGGTGAGGTCGATGCCCTGTCGGAGGAGATCATCGAGATGCTGAACCGGATCGAATTGAAGATTACCGATGAAGCCGATGCCGATGAGATGGTGAGCTGCACGTAGCGTTAGTGGTGTGATCTCGTCGCCAAAGGAAGCTCGCCGGATGGTGATGGTAGCTGTTGTATCGATCAGCGTGTGCTCTGTCTGCTCCATGGAAGGAGGCTGATTACAAAAGGAAATAATTCTTTCGAAATCATTCGGGCCGTTGGCTTTGTGCTATGGTTTCTAAGGGGATTTGTTTTCGAGTGAGTTGCGAGACAGGGAGAAGGTGATGACACTGAAGTTGAGGGAGCGGCTGTTATCCGGTTTTTTGGGAGTTGCATTGCTGGTTCTACTGACCGGTGGAATCGGAATCTATCTGATTGAGGAGGTCTCTGAAACGGCAAACCATGCCCTGGAGGAGAAGGTACCGCTGCAGGATACTGCAGGGCTGTTGCTGGCCTCGATCGGACATACCATTGGTCTTGCCAAGGAGTACGTACTCAATCTTGATGTTGCAAAGAGAGATCGGATTCTGAAAAAGCTCGACGATGAGTCGATCAATATCGAACGGTGGCTGCAGGCTCTCGACTCTCCACTGGTTGAACAGGAACATCATCAGGTTGCAGAGACCTATCAGCGCTTTACCAAGTCTCTTGCCGCGCTGATCCAGGCGCATGATCAGCGCATGCCCTTCTGGTTTCGCTTCGATGGAAGGTTGATGGAGTTGAAGGGGTTTGTGATGGAGGAGCGGATCGCACTCAATGTGTGGCTGCAGGCGCTTGAAGAGTCGGCGCGGTTTGATAGTGCATTTTCAGGCAATCTCGATCCGAAGAAAGATAGCTACATGCGTTGGCATCAGCAGTATCAGACAGATGACCCCAAACTGAAGAAGTTGCTCGACAAATATGCAAAGATCAAGAAAAAGACCTTCAAGTTTGCAACCAAGGTAGATAAGGCCAAGGGGAATCGCAAGCTGTCGCACTACCAGCGGGGAGAGTCCCGTCAGGTCGTCAAGGCCAACAAGCGGCTGGACCAGATTGTTCGATATGTCACGCCAGTGGTCGAGCGGGCAGCACAGGAGGAGATTGCCGCACTGGAGAAGATGAGCCGGATTGATGCCGAGATAGAGCATGCGGTGCATGTCCTGAGAGAGGTGGTTGAGCACGAAATGGAGGCCGCTCGCATTGAAGTGCTGGAAACGCAAAAATTTGCCTGGAACGCATTGATGTTGGCGGCGGTCATCGGGGTGGTTCTGGCGATTGTGGTTGCGCTGCTGATAGCGCGTTCGGTAGTCAAGCCGGTCAACTGCCTCAAGCATATGATGTCCCAGGTGAGCAAGACGGGGGACTTCTCGCAACGGGCGCAAGACCCCTCGGATGACGAGGTGGGTGAGATGGCCAAGACCTACAATACCCTGCTCGACTCCCTTCAAGAGGCCATTGGAGAGATCGGTGAGGTGATGGCAGCCTCTGCAGGGGGGGATTTCGGTCGTCGGATTCAGTCGGATCTTGCCGGTGACCTGGGGATGCTGAAGCAGTCGGTCAATGACAGTGTTGAGAGTATTCAGGGAGCAATCGGCCGGGTGAACGGGGTGATGCAGGCGGTTGAGGCAGGCGACTTTGATCAGCGAGTCGAGGAACAGTTCGGAGGAGAGCTGCAGACTTTCCGCAACACGGTGAACGGCGCGCTGAACAGCCTGCAACAGATGACCGAGCGGTTGGGGTCGGTCATGGGAGCGATTGTCGATGGCAACTTCAGCCACCGCATGCAAGGCGATGGAGAGAGTGAGATTGAGCAGGGGGTCAATCGGGCAATGGAGTCGATGGAGACCATCATTGGCAGGGTTTCCGGGGTGATGGAGAGTGTTGCCGAGGGAGATATCAGCAGAAGTATCGATGGGGATTATCCCGGTGCATTGGGGGCGCTGACGGCGAGTGTGAATACCTCGCTGGTCAATCAGCGGGAAATTGTGGGAGATGTGCGCTCGGCTGCACAGACGATCCTGAACCGTTCCGGTGAAATTGCCAAGGGAAACAGTGCACTGTCAAAGCGCACCACGGAACAGGCCGCCTCGCTGGAAGAGACGGCGGCGAACATGGAAGAGATGGCCGGTACGGTGAAGATGAATGCGGATAATGCCGCCCATGCAACCCAGCTGTCCACGGAGGCCAATCAGCAGGCAGAGAGTGGGGCAGAAATTGTCAATGATGCAGTGGTGGCAATGGGGCGTATCAATGAGGCGAGCAATAAAATCTCTGAAATCATTACCCTGATTCACTGGTGTCCCAACGTTACAGGCCAAAAACTCATTTGACTGCATAAAA
>CAYFOR010000148.1:0-5970 GCA_964344785.1 uncultured Piscirickettsiaceae bacterium | reverse complement strand
TAGAGGGCGCGCCTCCTTGTTTTATGGGTTATTTGGTGAATAAGGCGGGGTGAGTTGAGTACACTGAAGATCAGCATGAATGGAATGGTGATGTAGGCCAGTGGATTTTCCATGACTCTGTTCATGATTGAGCCTTCTCTTTACTGTTGTTAGAACCATGACTTCAGCTTGTCGATAAAACCGGCACTCTCCTGCCAGACCCAATAGACCCCCTCCTCCAACTCCTGTGGCGACATATTGCTGGGCTGGTAGACCACATGACTGCCATCATACTGTGACCAGTCCCGGGTCAAAATACGCCCTTCCCGCTCCAATTGTGCAAAGGTGGGAGAACCTGGAAACGGAATGACAAAATGCGGTATCACCTTGTCTACCCGGATCTCTTTGACAAAATCGAGCGTCTCCTCAAAGATCTCCGGGGTGTGATCATCAAATCCGAAGAGAAAATCCCCCCATACCTTGATCCCGTATTTACGAATGGTTGCGACATACTCTTTCATCCGGGCGGGCTTCACGAAAGATTTCTTCTGCGCCTTCAACGCGGCCTCTGAAGGGGTCTCAATACCCAGCAGCAACGCCTTGACGCCAGCCTGCTGTGCAGCCTGCAGCAACGCCTCATCACGCGCGATCAGTACCGTGGTCTCACCATAGAAGTTGAGTCCTGTTGGTGCAATCGCCTCAAACAGCTCCAATGCATATTGTTTATGATGGGTCAGATTGTCCGAATGCAGCTCTACCCACTCCACACCCGCCTCCTTCAACGCCCACAGCTCTGCCACGATCTGATCGATCGGGCGTACATTGAAGGTATCGAAAAACTCATGCACCAGACAGAAGGCGCATTGGTAGGGGCACCCTCTGCTGACAACAACTGACCAGGTGTAGTCATACACCGCAGGAGAGAGGATATCGATGGGATAGGGGTTCAGGGCCGCAAGATCCACCGGTTGACGGCTCTCATAACGGGCTTCCGGCACCGCTCGCTCGAAATGCTGCAGCATCTCCTCCCAGTAGTGCTCGACCTCACCGATCAGGATGGTGTGACAGTGCTCCTGTGCCTCTTCCTGATTGAATCGGGTGTGTAGTCCACCCAACGCTACACCACTCCCCTGCTGGTAGAAGTGGTCAGCCAGCTCATAGGCACGGTAGGCATCCGGCGTGGACATGAAGATCACCACCAGATCTGCATCCGAACCAAGGTTGGCCTTCATGCCAATGGTCTCGTCACACATTTCAATTTCATGATGCCTGGGCGTAGCGGCCGCTGCTGCAAAGATATTCTGTGGAGGGCCACCGGTCTCCGCCTTGTATTTCGAATAGTCACTGCCGCTGGAGGCCTTGATCAGATAGATTTTCATTCAGTCGTCACCTTCATCGTTTCTTCAATGTATCCAACAATCTGGCTGCCGCTCTCTTCGATGCCTTCCTGATCACGGAGACATCACCCAGCGCAGACAACGACTCCACATTGAAATAGATTCCAACCAGCCCTGCCGCCACATCATGACGTTGTCGTTTCGTCACCTTTGGATAGAGCATCTTCAACTGATCATCCATCGTTGCTACAAACTGCTCATTCCACTGCTTCATCCGCTCACGAATCATCGAATGGCTACTCGCTGCAGCCGTCAATGACAGCGCCAGCAGCGTCAATTGACGATTCTGTTCACGCTCATCAAACAGGGTATTCAATAGTGTCGCTACCTTTCCTGTTCTGTAGATACGATCCCGCATCCACTCCACTGCCAGATCGGAGTGCTCGATGAATCGCTCCAGTAACGCCTCAATCAACTGCTCCCGGTTACCCACATTGTGACGCAGCAGGCTTCGACGCATACCCGCCTCTTCCGCAATCCTCTCCAGAGTGGCGCCATTAACACCATCACGGATTACACAACGCTCCATGGCATCAAGGATCATCTCTCTTCGTTCCGCTTTCAGGTTGGGTCTCGGCATGACGATCAACACCAATAAATAATCAATATTGACAATTTATCAAACCATCTCCACAATGTAAATCATCAAATATGACAATTTTCAAAAACCACAGCATGATCAGATTCACTACTACACTATTTGCAGCTCTTGCATTACTACCCGCCAAAACTTCCATGGCGGCCTCAACAGGCAGCACGATTCAGGATGAGATTTCCTATACCAATGATATCCGTCCGATTGTGAAGAACTTCTGTACCAGTTGCCACGCGGGCAAAAAACCTGAAGGCAAACTGCGACTCACCAGTTATGCGCAGGTACGCAAAGAGGCAGAACAAGGAGAACTGCTACAACGCATCAACGATCATGATGACCCGATGCCGGAAGATGGCCTGATGCCGCAGTATATGCGTCACCTGTTTCAGCTCTGGGTGGACGGCGGCTATATCAACAAGGGCAAAGGGAAGCCGAGGAAAATCGCCGGTAAGCTGGAGGACTTCAAACCACCCATCATCACCCCGGTTGATATCAATCGCAAGGGATTCGAATTTCTGGAAAAGATGCAGGGCCACTGGATCGGTTCACTCAATCTGATGGGTACCGAATATGAGTGGATGGCCTTTGACTATCGTGCCATTGCCCCCTCTCATGTTCACGGTATCTACGAAGCGGGTACACTGGGCAATCTGTTTACCTCCTTCTTTGTTGCCAACTACAAGGGAACAGAGACCTTGATGGCACGTAATGGCGGCATGCTCAATGGGATCTATCGAACCAGCTATTTTGTGCTCGACCATGTGGAACAGCAGAGTGGCGGGAGCTACTATCGCTTTGTCGATGCCTACGGCGGTGACAAGGTGATGCGGATGGAGCTGACCTTCTACGAAGAAATGCTGGAGTTCAACAGCTACACCAGCCGCTTCGGCATGTTGAAACCGAAAAAACATTTCAGCTTTCAGGCACAACGCAACCACCCCCATCTGGCTGAAAAGGCCGCAGAGATGGTCGGTTTTCCCAAAAAGGTGGTGGAACGTGACTTCTCCAGAGGGATGCCGCTCCCATACTGGGGAGAAGAGTATGCCCCCATCACCTCCGCAAGCTATCTATGGGAAGAGGCAGGAAAGAGTGTTGTGGAACTGGGCAAGAGCGCCAGGGACCCCTACCGTATCGATCAGATCCCCCATCTCTCCAAACTGAAAGTCTCCATTCAGCGTAGCCGAACCACCAGAGGAAAGAATCTGTTACTACTACTCTCTGACAAGGCACTCACCGAAAAAAACGGAACATTCATTACCGAATACGGCTATATCCGTGAAGATCTGCTCAACACCCTGCTCGCCTTTCCAGAGATCGAAGGTGACCGGGATGCATTTACCTTCAGCTATCTCCACCCCGGAAACTACTATCTTACGGTCGTTGCCGATATGGATGGTGATGGGCTGCCATCCCCGGGTGACATCACCCACCCCAGGCAAAGAGTCACTGTTCGCCCTGAATCTACTGCGAAGGTAAAGATCAGAAAATTTTCAGTCAGAAATTAATACCCTGAACAGTGATTGTACCAACCCTTCTGAACATACACGGGTTTCAAGATGTTCCAGCGGGATATCCCCCCCGGTTTCAGCAAACAGCTTGATCCCCCGCCCCAACAGAATGGGGATGGTGGTAATGGTGATATCCGTCAACAGCCCCTCATTCAGAAAGGATTGAATCGTTCTGCCACCATCGACGTAGATGCGAGAACAGCCCTCGGACTCAAGTCGTTCAAGCAGTGTGGGAAGTGGCCCCGAACAGAGCTCCACCTTTCCCGGCAGTGGGTCAGGCAACTGCAACATCGAACGGCTTAAAACCAATACACGCTTGCCTTCATAGGGCCACTCGTCAAACTGAAGAACCGTCTCGAACGTATTGCGCCCCATGACCAGACAGTCCACAGCGTTGAAGAACGCAGAAAATCCACAATCATCGGCTGCATCAGACTCACCGGGACTCGGCAGCCAGTCAATGCCGCCATCTTCACGGGCAATGAATCCATCCAGACTGGTGGCTATGAATGCCGAGACCTGAATCATCCTTCCAACAGGATTGCCGGTTTGATATCGAGCAAAGGGGTCCCATCCAGACAGTCCAGCCCTCGAACAGAGACAACACCGCCCTCATGGTCTATCGATTCAATCGGCAATGTAGCCGTCACGATCGGATTGGGACGGTTTGGTGAGCGGAGTGCGAAGGTACCAACCGACTCCCCATCCTCATCCGCAGGAACCACCAGCTCGTTTCGATCCCTGTTTTCAAACCAATAGAGGATCAGAATATTTTGCCCTGGACGAAGCCCTGTCAAACCGGCACGAAATGCTTCATTCAGGACCAACCGGCAAGGCGGGCCACTCGTATAGTCTATGTTGTTGGGACACGCCTCAATCGTCTTGTACGGGGTGTCGACATGGCCAATATATTGAAGTGCGGCATCCATCTTCCGGCATTCTCACAACCGCTCACTGCAAAGACAGTCTGTATTGCACTGCCCCGGCTTTGGCTGGTACTCCATCACGACCCCACGTGCATCCTGCCTGAAGTCACAACAGCGTTTCAGTCGCTGTTGCAGTTGAGCACGTCCACGCTGCGTTTGAGACCGGACCGTGGAGTGGCTGACGCCGAGTTCATCAGCCAATCTCTTTTGTGACTTGCCTTCCAGTGCAACGGCTGTCAGTGTACGCCGGTATTGTGCCGGCAGTTGATCAATCATGGGACGAATGCAATGGCCCAGCTCCTCACGGATCACCTCTGCTGCCGATTTCTCTTCCGAAGAATCGATTAACGCCTCTACTGCTATCGATGGATCAACAGATTCCTTCTGCTGTTGCCGGTAGTGATCATGCACCAGATTACGGGCAATACGATACAGCCACCCCTCAACACGTTCGTGCTCCTTCAGAGTATCCAGTTTCTGGTAACTTTTTATCAGCAACTGCTGTGTCAGCTCGTCCACCATATCCGGGTCGGATACACGGGCCGCAATAAAATGCCGTAACGGATCGCCAAACCGACTCCAGACCGCTTCAATATCCACACAGTGCTCCTGTTGATGAAGGTTGAACATTTTTCCCTACTGACACCATAGACGGATTATGCCGAAAAAAGATGCATCGATTTTGTCTGTTTCTCGTCTTTCAGGGATGACTGTATCGTTCACCCAAGGAGCCAATCATGATCCACACCACCACAATCTCCACCTCATCCTGTGGTTGCAGCAGTAGTCAACACCGAGCCACCATCGCCTGCCCCGCCTGCAAGCAGCAAGGAGTCGAGGTCAAATTTCTTACTCCGCAACATACCCTGAAAAAGAGGGCCGCTGTAACGCTGGACCCAACCCGGCAATACCACTTCTGTGAGAACCCTGACTGTGATGTGGTCTACTACAATGAAACAGACAGTGGACCATTCACCACGGACGACCTCAAGAACCGCGTTACCCTCAAGGATGAGTCTCCTGAAACGCCTCTCTGCTACTGCTTCAAGGTTCTGAAAAAACAGGCGCTGGAGGAGATTGCACGAACCGGCACAACCGATGTTATTCGAATGATTCAGAGCAAGATGAAACCGGGACAGCACTGTTTTTGTGAAAAGTCCAACCCAAGAGGAGAGTGTTGCACGGGGGATATTGCAAACTGGTTGTCGTCACGCCTCGGCATGGATATTCCTGGATAGCGGAAACCGAAAACTGGATTACCCTAGCGCCATCGCAACTCACTGAAATACAAGATTTGCACGGAACGGCGCACTGAAACCATCTTTTCATGCTGCACAGTCAATGCTAAGCGGCAGTTAAGGTTGACATTGCCTGTTAAGTGAATGACCATCATTATAATTGTCACACCTCATGGCTGCCATTTGGTGTAATACCGTTGCACCGCAGGCCTATTGCTGCCTACAGGAGAACAGCAGACTGAGTTTACAATATCTTCCAGGGGGGAAGAGCAGTAAGTCTTGTCCAATATGAAATGGCCCTGAAGCGAGGCCGTCATTCCAACGTGA
>CAYFOR010000147.1:0-5998 GCA_964344785.1 uncultured Piscirickettsiaceae bacterium | reverse complement strand
ATAAAAGTGGCCCGGTAGCCGGCTGTAGCTGTTATCAAAATGCACGGGGCCACAGCCGCCTAGCCGGCGTCGATATCATTGATGACTGCCTGCAATCTTTCGGTAGGATAGGCTTGCAGATTTCTCAACAATACCTCCTCCATCTGTTCACGCTGAAAGCCGGTGTAGTCCTTGCACCAGTGCTCCAGCAGACTGTCCAGCAGCTGTTGTCGTTTGTGATCTTCAAAAAAGGCCAATGCCATTGCGTCTCTCCATAGGCGAACAATACCCAAGTGATTATATCAGGAATTAGACACAAGTATAATGCTCCCTTTTCTCTATCTCCTTCGGTTACTTTTTTGCAAGAGACAATTCCAACACTCCAACCATTCTGGTTTGGGAGAATGGCTACCAGATTGCCAGATTGTGATGGTTCCGAATGTTTCGGTCTTTGGTAATCAGTGGCAGGTTACGAGCGGCTGACTCGGCAACCATCATTCGGTCAAAAGGGTCTCGTGTCCACTGCAGCAGAGCGGCTTGATCGACGATGGTGGGACAGGGATGTTCCGATTGATTCATCCCGATCTGCTGCATCAAAAATGTGATGATCTCTTCTGGCGGAGTATCAATGCGCCCGATTTCGTGGAGCATATGCAGTTCCAGTCGTGCAATCTGGGGCAAGAGCGTCTGCTGTTGGTTGAGTTTTTGT
Source organism: uncultured Piscirickettsiaceae bacterium (assembly GCA_964344785.1). Lineage (GTDB taxonomy): Bacteria > Pseudomonadota > Gammaproteobacteria > Thiopontia. The sequence continues at coordinate 5,310 of CAYFOR010000147.1, read as the reverse complement.
TGTGCAGTTGGGGAGAGCAGATCTATCCGGGCATCATAGAGCCACAGTGCAATATGAGTATCAATCAGGATCATGCTTCAGTATCGCTGTTCCATTCATAAACAGAGAGTTCGGCCAGTGTTTCGGCATCGCCTTGAATGGTGTTGTGTGGTACCAGATTCTTCAGGCGATGGGCAGGCTCATCAGATATGACTCGGAGTGTGTGTCCCTTGCGGGTAATCTCCAGCGGTATACCCGTCTCAATGACTCGATCCAGGCTATTGAAAAGGTCTTTTCTCAATTCAGTGGCTGTAATCGGCATAAAAAACCCCTTGCGACATGTACATGTTTTATTTTATTTATGTACATTATAGGTGACATAATGGAAAGACTCAAGTTAACACTGACATAAGACGATATGTACAATGGCTATCGAGTGGAATGACGAGAAGAACCGGCTTTTGAAGAGTGGATGCAGAGATTGCCACTATATTTGAAGGCGCGTAGTGAAACGAATCTTGTTGAATACGCATGTTCTGCCATGGTGGCTCAGTAATGCCCCCCCAGTTGGGGGCCAATGCCGGGAGTTACACCGGAGATCCTGCAAATGAGACCTCTGATGGTCTTCGAAAGCGTCTCTTTATCATCGGGAACTATTGGCGCAGGTGAAGAGAATCTTCAGGTCATCCACCTGTCCCAGTGAAAAAAGATACTGCCGGCGATTACGACATCCCCTTGACGATATGATCGGTGATATAGCTGGAGAGGGTGTAGACCGTCTGCTGCGGGTTATAGCCGATCGAGGTCGGCAGCAGACTCGCATCGGTCACATAAAGCCCCTTCACATCGTGGCTCTCACCGTATGGATTGATCACGGTAGTCTCTGGATCGGCCCCCATGCGACAGGTACCCTGTGGATGGTAGGAGACATAACGGTATTTCGAGACCTCACTCTTCAGTGAACCCAACACAGCCTCCACCTCGGAAGGATCGTTGATCTCCAGTTTGTCAAAGGTGGGCATGAAGATGCGCTTGGCACCGGCTGCAAAGAGGATCTTGATGATATCCCGCATCCCGGCCACCATGTAGGGGAAGTCCTCTGGGTGCATGTCGTAGTCGATCACCTTCTTGCCATCCTCCCAGCGTACCTCCCCGTGGTTGCGGTCGTGAATCAGTGAGATGAAGCGGACGTAGTCCCTGGCATCACTGACATACTCCATGAAGGGTTTTCCACTGCCGCGCTCCACGTTCAGGGTGGACTCGACCGGGTCCATGATGCCGTTCAACAGAATATACCCACCATCCTCAGGCAACGTCTTCTCATCCACATAGAGGGAGTGCCAGGCACCATAGAAGCTCTGATTGAGGCCAGGGAAGTGACCCACAACCGAAAGACTGGGGTGGCAGGCGAAGTTCTTGCCCACCTGACCACTGGAGTTGGCAACATTGCTGCGCTGCAAAATCATCGGGGTCTGGACTGCACCGGCCGCCAGGATCACCATCGGTGCCTTGATCTCCATATCGGCCTTCTTTTCACCACTGGCCGGATCGATCACCTCGGCCTGAACACCACTGACGTTGCCCCCCTCCTCCGAAACCGTCACCACACGGGTATCGGAGTAGATGGTGGCACCATGAGCAACCGCCCACGGCAGATAGGTGACCAGCATCGACTGCTTGCGGTCCACCGGGCAGCCGGAGAGACAGGCACCGGTCAGCGCACAATTCTTGGAGTTGCGTCGTGCCGGTTTCCACTCAATGCCGCTACGCTCACACCCCAGTGCCAGTTTCTGCGCATCGGCACTGGTCTCCATCGGAGTGCGTGGGGTGATCGAAAGGTGCTCCTCGACCTGCTCGAAATAGGGCGCCAGCGTCTCTTCGGTGAGGTTGGTCAAGCCAAACTCCTTGCCCCAGAGATCAAGATAATATTTTGGAGTGCGGAAGCAGACGGTGGCATTGACCACCGTAGAGCCACCGACACAAGATCCTTGAAGAATGGTGATATCCTGATTGCGGTTAGTCTGTCCCCCATCATCCTGATAGAGCTGCCCCATGCCGACCGCCAGCATCTCACTGAATTTTTCGGAAGGAACATACGGCCCCGCCTCCAATACGATCACCTTCTTGCCCGCCTTTGACAAGTGATAGGCAGGGATGGCACCACCGGCACCGGAGCCGACTACCACCACATCGGCCTCAAGTGTCAGTGATTTCTCGTTGATATCTGCCGCCTCGATCACCGGCAGCCCCTTCTCTGGAAATTTGTTGTTCATCTGTTGTATGACTCCGAAAAAAGTGGTGACAGGCTCAGGCTGGCAGCGGGGTATTCCCCTGTGATGGGATACCCTGCTTTTTGACGATCGGACCATGATAGCCAATCGTCTTCCAGGTTGTTGGATTGGACCAGTAAGAGAGTCCGACCAGTTTTTTCAGTGCCATGGTGATTGCCCGTTGTTGCGGGTTGTCACTGCCGATCCACCGATCACAGAACTGACGGCCCTCCTCATCACTCAGCTCGGTGAATCTCCTGCCTCCAACCCCCGTTTTTGCCCCTTCATCGAAAAACAGCACGCCTCCTTTCAATCCTTCCAGAATATGTGGCGCCATCCCTGCCAGCAGAGCCGCATCCAGGGTCTGCAGTACCGGCAACTCCTTTGGGTCGGGTAATGGCATGCCATCTACCGGGAGCAGCACCTCCACCAGCTTTTCAAAGACGCTGTATTCATAGGCAGAGAGATGGTTGATCCCCTCTGGAACGGTGAGCTTCTGATTCTGACTGGCGGCATAGGCGGTAGACAGCGCACTATTGCTGATTACCCCAACGCTGGCAATGGCAAGACTCGCCTGCTTGATAAAGTCACGACGTGAAGTTGTATCCATTGTTTTCATTTCCTCCCCGGTCTCTGGATATACAGCTTTTCAGTTGGCCCGTTACACTTGTAACATCTTGTAATATTTCTATTTCAGCCAGATACAGAGGCTATGATAACGACGACTTGAATACAAGATAAAATATCACAGGGTCGGGGAGGAGAGATGGCTGTTCAGAGGAATATCGTATTGGGGAGAGAGGCGAACCTGGAAAAGCTCTTTGCCTATCCCAATATTGCAGACAGCGATGAGTCGCTGGCAGAGACAATACTCCACTGGTTTGGCCAGACTCTGGAGCGGGATGATCTGAAAACACTGGATGCCGACGCAACATGCTCCCGACAAGGTGAGGAGTATGTGCTGATACTGTCGGGACCTGCTGCACTGGCAACACAGTTCGAACAGTATGGAGCACGGTTACCGGGGCTGTTGGAGAGTGGATTGGAGGCACTCAACACGGTTGTACCCAGTTTGAAACAGGAAGGACACTGGAACCCGGATGGGTCTCCGGAAGGGTGGCGTTTCTTTCTACCGTTGGGATTGCCGATGGTCAATCAGCGTTCGTTGCAGTTCTTTCACTATCCTCCGATCCGCCTGCTCGACCCGATGCGGGATTATCTGGATGATCCTGTACCGGTTCGCTGGGAAGAGTTGCTGGAGGCCAATGGTGTTGCGGACCGGCAGCAGGCACGGCTCTATGAGACGGTGGTGGATGCCACCCCGATTGCTGCAGCCGATGATCAGGGTTCCAAAAAATCTCCGCAAGGAGATCCACACTGGGGCTTGATTCCGATTCAGTACTTCCACACCTATCAGCGTGCATTGGTGAAGTTACTGCTCAACCATAGTGTCTCTCATTCGGAATATACAATCCCGATTGTGGTCTATGGTGCCCATCCGCGAGAGACCTTTCAGGAACTCTATCTCGATAATCGTAAACTGGGGGTAAACCGTGCAGATACGGCAGAGATCATCCCCGGTCTGAAGACTCCGGTACTGGGGGCCAATCACCCCTACCGTTTCTACGCACAGGCACAGATCAGTAAAGATAGTGATGTGGGCTCAGGCAAGATTGTGCCGGAACAGTGCCCAGCCGTGGTCAAGGTGATGCAGGATGATCTGGCAGCCGCGCGTTGGCAGATGGAGATGGCGAGAGATCCCTCACAGAACCCGGCACAACTGATCGAATCATGTGAGGCATATTGGCGGGACGAAGCGCAGCAGGCACGAGTCTGTGCGCTGGTGCAGCACCAGGGTTCACTACTCTATCCGGATCCCGATTCACTGCAATTCAAGTTCCGCCTCTCTGTAGAAGAAACGACACGATACTGCGAGACACATCAGGGTAACCCTTGTACTTAAGGAGAGAACAGATGCCACTACAGGTACTGGATGATCAGAATGGCGCGGCAGTAGATTGGTGGTTTATCTATAAACTGCCCAGGCATGCGACGCAGCCAGCCGATACAATGCGGGGCAAAGACAAGCAAAAATCGACCGGGCATGAATATCTCTACCTTGATGCTCACTCCACACAGCCACTAATGCTTGCAGAAGGCCCTCTGGATGGTGCACAGAGTGCGCTCACAATAACACTGGCTCAATTGCAGAAGAGTGAGTCAATGGGGTGGATCGCCTACAACGATGAACGCCCCGGCACAGACAGGAACAATGGAGAGATGGGCCATAGCAAGGGGGTTTTGGCCTTTGACCTCAAGAGCAACCGTGCCTTCTGGCTGCTTCATTCCTGGCCCAAGTTTCCGACACTGGATGGGGATGAGGTACCTGCTCCCTCGTTTGAGTATGGACAGACCTATCTCTGTATCGAGTTGGAAAATGTGGAAACCGCCAACCGGATTGCAGAGCAGATGCGTCACCAACAGGAACCACAGCTCTATGACTGCGTTATTCTCGATGCCCTGGACCACGGCAGCAGCCTTTACCAACTGAGCCAGGGGGTGAATGTCAATGAGACCGCTCCGCCTTGCGATATCTCCTTTCACTCTCGTAGTGGCATGGATTTCCGTCTGCTGGCGAAGAATCGTCACTGGTGTGAGGACTTCTGGATTGACTGGGTGGGGCCACAACTCAAAGTGGACCTCAATGTGGAGACCTGGCGCCGGGGAACCCTGCCGGATACCGAGGATAGTGATGGCACCCACGACGTGAAGGACTTGCTCTATATCAACCTTGCAACAGTGGGTGTCGACTACGAGTGGCACTACACCAAGGACCACTCGAAATGGGCTACCTCCATTGCAGAGAACTGGGTCTGCATAGCCGATATCAATCGCCAGACCTCACAGGAAAAACGGGGCGGCGGGGCGATCTGCTTTCGTCATGACACCCTTTGGAAATCACTCTCCGGAATTGAACAATTCAGGCCATAATGATCTGTTCAATAATGTTTTCAGCTATTGCTTCAATCTCTTGAATTGTGACATGATGTTACTACTTCGG
>CAYFOR010000146.1:0-6088 GCA_964344785.1 uncultured Piscirickettsiaceae bacterium | reverse complement strand
CGTCATCAATAACCAATTGAATTTATTCGATTAAACGTTGGGACACCAGTGAGCTGTTTATGAGTTCAATACTGTCATATCAAAAATGGCTGATCGTGCGAGTGGCACTGTTGATGCTGATGATGGGTATTCTGATCCATGGGGCGATCTATCTCTACCAGAACAGTGTGGTGATCCCGCAAATCAAGGAGGGGGAGCAGGCCAAGGCCGATGTGTTGCTGGAGGCCTATCTGCCGGTCATCTCGGAGGCGATTCAGTCCGGTGAAGAGCAGGAGATCCAGCTACTGCTCAGCAAGTTGCAGTTGATGTCCAATCCGGCAACGGGTGAACCGCTGGTGGATGGACTGGTCGTCGAGACGGTGGATGGCAGCGACTGGATTCGTTCGGAACCGGTAGATATCGCGCGCTCTTTTCTGGCAGAGGCAATCATCTTTTCTGCCGGTGAGGTCAGACAGATGGTTGGTTTTGCCAATCTATACTACAGTCGGGAGTATTTCGAGCAACTGGAAGAAGAGGCGATCGACAGCCTGTTTCAGCTCTCGTTGTTGATGACGGTACTGTCGGCACTGGTGTTGGCGATTCTTGCCTACTATCTGCGGCCGCTGCAGACGTTGGCGCAGTCGCTGCAGGAGTGGGGGGTTGGAGATAATCCATCGAAGCTGCCGGAACCGACCACATCGGCCAGTCAGGAAATTCTGCTGGTGCACAGTGCGATCAGCCGATTACTGGATGATCTGCACAGCTATCAGGTTTCGCTGGAAGATCTGGTAGAAGAGCGTACTGAGGATCTGCAGACCGCCAACCAGACACTGGAGGAGGCTCATCACCGTATTACCAGTCAAAATGAGGCATTTGCCACCCTGACCAAGATCGACTCCGTCAACACCCCGCTGCAGACGGCACTGGAAGAGATTACCAGTACCGCCGCCGCCACCCTTGAAGTGGAACGGGTCAGCATCTGGCTCTATCAGGACGAGGGGACCACACTGCGCTGCATCGATCTCTACGAGTGTTCGAGAGGTGAGCACAGCTCGGGCGCCATCCTCAATGTGGCGGAATTTTCTGCCTACTTCAATGCGATGAGCGAGGAGCGTGCGCTGGTGGTGCCGGATGTGGAGACCGATAGTCGGACCAGTGAGCTCAGCAAGATTTATCTTCAGCCGTTGCAGATCAAGTCGATGCTCGATACTCCGATCTATGTAGGGAACCAGCCGATTGGCGTTGTCTGCAATGAGTCGGTCGGGGTCCATCACCACTGGACCATTGACGAGGAGAATTTTGCGATCTCGGTGGCGGACTTTGTCGCCCTGGCGATGGAGAGTGACCAGAGAAGACAGGTTGAAGAGACGTTGAGGAGGCACCGTGACCATCTGGAAGAGCTGGTGGAGGAGCGCACCGGTGAGTTGCGTATCGCCAATGAGAAGCTGAAAGAGGAGATGAAGATCCGCGAGAAGCTGGAGAAGGCGGAACAGTACAACGCCTTCCAGTCCGGTATCGCCGAGATGAGTGCAACCATCCTCCACAATATCGGCAATGTCATCACCGGCATGCAAGGCAGTGTGGACAAGAGTTCACGGAATGTTACCACCTGTACCAAGATTGCCAAAACCGTCCGCCTGATGCAAACCCGCTTTGACGGTGGGGAGCTGGATGAAAAGGCGATGGGCCGGGGGTTGACGCTGGTTGCGGATTCCATCGAAAAGGCCACCGGTGACGAGGGGATCTCCGAACAGTTGGGCAAGCTGAAGACGGGAATTTTCCACATTGGCGAGATTATTTCGGTCTACCAGTCGGCATCGAAGATGGAGGTCAACGCAACCCGATTCAATCTGCAAACCATGCTCAAGGACAGCATGCAGTTGATTCAGGACAAGCTGGACAAGTATCGGGTCGGCTATGAGATCATCTGTCCCGCTGATCTGGAGATGACCATTCCGAGAAATCCGGCGATTCAGGCGCTGTTGAATCTGACCAAAAACAGTGTAGAGGCGATACTTGATCGTCGGGATCGTCAACATTCACATTCCGGCAAGATCGAGATCCGGGCCAGCAAGCTGGACGAGAAGATGGTCGAACTGGTGGTTGAGGATGATGGCTGTGGAATTGAAGAGGATGCACAGACCAAAATCTTCAATCATGGTTATACTTCGAAGAGTTACGGCAGTGGTTACGGGCTCCACTCTGCGGCCAACTTTGTGAACAGTATTGGTGGTTCAATCAATGTTGAGAGTGATGGTCATGATCAGGGCGCATTGATGCGTCTGGTCCTGCCGGTAGTGGATCGCAGAGAACAGAAACGTGTGGAGAAAGAGCAGTGAGTACAGGGCATCGAAAAATTCTGGTGGCGGATGATGACTATTCTGTTCTGGATCGTTATCGAATGATTCTGAAGGGGGGCGATTCCGAAGATGAGGGTGCCGGTGCAGATGCACTGGACGATTTTCTTGAGGTGTTGGGTGAAGCGCTGGAAGAGGAGTCGCTGGTTTCCAGTTGGGACGTCACACTGGTGGAGCAGGGGCTGGAGGCGGTACATGCCGCGCAATTGGCACACCAGCAGGGAGAGCCTTTCAGTCATGCATTTCTGGATATGCGGATGCCGCCTGGCATGGATGGCTTGCAAACCGCAGTCAAGCTGCGTGAGATGGACCCGGATATCAGGATCATCTTTGTCAGCGCCTATTTTGACTACACCCCGGAGGATATCGAAAACAGTCTGGGTGAGGATTGGCTCTTTCTGCAAAAACCATTCAAGGAAGAAGATATCCTGAAACTGCTTGAACAATGAGTGAGTCGTTCGAATACCAGCCGGTCAGTGATGCGTTGCGCCGTCTCTATCTGACCATGGATGGATCGGAACTGCAGGGTATCTTTTGCGGCTTGTTGGCATCCGGCAAGGCCTTTGACCGTAGCGACTACCTGCTGGAGCTGATTGGGGAACAGGACCCGGCCAACCTGCAGGCGAGAGAGGATGTGGCACTGGTCACGAGGCTGCTGGGCAGTGTAGTGACGCAGTTGAACGACCCATTGTTGCAGCTACAGCTACTGCTACCCGAAGAGGAGGCGCTGTCACAACGATTTGAGGCGCTCTCTTCCTGGTGTGAAGGATTTCTCTATGGATATGGGAGCGCACTGGGTGGTGGGGCGCTGACCGGGGGTGATCATGAGCGGGAGTTCATTGAGGATCTGATGGCGGTGACACAGACCCGGTTCAGCGGTGAGGAGGATGGTGAAGGGGATGAGATGGACTACATCGAGGTGGTTGAGCATATCCGCATCGGAACGCTGCTGCTTTACGAGGAGAACCGCCCTGTGGAAAGTGAAGCGAGCGGTAGCAAAGTCATTCACTGATGCTTTCGAAAGAGTTTAAACGGCGCCGTGATGAGCTGTTTGGGCGGATGTCCGAACAGTCGCTGCTGGTGATACCGGCCGCTCCCCAGTCCATTCGAAACCGGGATGTTGAATATCCCTACCATCCCGAGAGTGATTTCCACTATCTGACCGGCTTCTCCGAGCCGGATGCCATCGTGGTGCTGAAGCGACTGGGTCGCAGAAAGTCCTGTTTTCTGTTCTGCAAGGAGCGTGATCCGGAGATGGAGCAGTGGACCGGAGAGCGGTTGGGGACAGTACGTGCCGTGTCAAAGTTGGGGATCAACCACGCCTGGCCGATCGAGGAGTGGGAGCAGCATCTGCCCGAACTGCTCAGCGGCGTCAACCGGCTCTATTTCAATCTTGGAGAGGGAAGTTCGATAGAGTCCATGCTGCTGCAGCAGATGAAGCGATTCAGACAGCGTAACCGCAGTGGAGTGGTGTCTCCCCAGGCAATCTACACGCCCGATACATTGCTTCACGAAATGCGTCTGATCAAGTCGATTCCCGAACAGCAGGCGATGAGAAAGGCGGCTGCGATCACCACATCCGCCCATGTCCATGCGATGCGTCAGTGTCGGGTGGGGATGAATGAGCAGCGGCTGGAGGGGGAGATTCTGCACAGCTTCAGCCGGCATGGTACCCGTACCGTCGCCTACGGCTCGATTGTGGCCGGTGGCAACAATGCTTGCACCCTCCACTATGTGGCCAACCGTGATGACCTTCAACAGGGTGATCTGGTTTTGATCGATGCCGGTGCCGAATGGGATGGCTATGCTGCCGATGTGACCCGCACCTTCCCGGTCAATGGTCGGTTCAGTGAACCCCAGCGCCAGCTCTATGAAGTTGTACTGGCAGCGCAACGTGCCGCAATCCGAAAGATTCGTCCCGGAAAACGCTGGGACTCCTTCCACCGGGCTGCGGTTCGGGAGATTACCAAGGGGCTGCTGGAACTGAATATCCTGGAAGGGGATCTCAATACCCTGATCAAGGAGGAGGGATACAAGCCGTACTATATGCACCAGACAGGTCACTGGCTGGGCATGGATGTTCATGATGTCGGTGCCTACAAGGTGGATGGAAAGTGGCGGGTGCTGGAGCCGGGAATGGTCATGACGGTAGAGCCCGGTATCTATATCCCGAAGGGGATGAAAGGGGTTGCTGACGAATGGCAGGGTATCGGTATTCGCATTGAAGACGATGTGCTGGTCACCGAGAGCGGAAATGAGGTGTTGACCGAGGCGGTGCCCAAGGCGGTCGACGAGATCGAGCAGTTGATGGCAGGGGCACGGACTACGCAACGGCATTTGTGATTTGCGGTCGGAGTGGGCCGTACAGTAGTGGGGGTATGGCTACTATCAATTTACGCTTCATCGTAAATTGGTCTATACTTTTTTACGATGGAGCATAAAATGGAAAGGTCCTGGGTGGGGCCACTGACCCAACTGATTGAGCAAAATCGGCAGATTGTGCTGCTTTCAGGCCCCAGGCAGGTGGGCAAGACGACTTTGGCCCGCCAGCTGTTATCGGTGTTTGATTCAGAAAAGAACTATCTCAACTGGGATGATGTCAACCATCGGGAGCTGATTCTTGCGGGGCCGGATACCATCATTCAGTACCTTGGATTGGATCGCCTCTTCAAGCGAAAGCCGCTGTTGGTTTTTGACGAGTTGCACAAATACAGTGGGTGGAAGAATTTTCTCAAGGGTTTTTTTGACCGCTATGAAAGTGAGTTCCATTTTCTGGTAACGGGTAGCGCAAGACTGGATCTCTACCGCAAAGGGGGAGATAGCTTGATGGGGCGCTATTTTTCCTATCGGCTACATCCGCTCTCGATCAGGGAACTACAGGGTGTAATCGATCCAGAGCAGCTACTGCAGCAGCCGACCAAGGCTGAGATTACACAGGAGAGGCAACTGCTACAGCGAGGTGGTTTCCCGGAGCCGTTTCTGCAGGATAACCCGAAATTCTTTAATCGTTGGCAGAAACTGAGGCAGGAGCAGCTGCTGCGGGAGGATATTCGTGATACAACGCATATACAGGAGATCCAGCAACTCCAACTGTTGGTGATGCTGCTTGTGAAGCAGGCGGGGAAAGAGACCAAATACAGCACATTGGCGCGATCCATCCGGGTCTCTGTGGATACCATTCGGCGTTGGTTGGAGGTACTGGAGTCTTTCTATTTCTGTTACCGGATTCGCCCCTGGCATACCAATATTGCAACCGCATTGCGCAAGGAGCCTCGTACCTATCTCTGGGATTGGTCACTCATTGAAGATGCGGGCCAACGAGCCGAGAACTTTGTCGCCTCCCACCTGCTGAAGGCTGTGCAGTGGTGGAGTGATCTGGGGTTCGGCAATTTTGAGCTCCACTATCTGCGTACTAAGGATGGCAAAGAGGTAGATTTTCTGGTGAGCCGAGATGGCAGCCCCTGGTTTCTGGTTGAGGTGAAACAGTCCGAAAGTGCGCCACTGAATCCTCATCTCGCATGGTTTCAGGATAAAACGGGTGCGGAACATGCTTTTCAGGTATACCTGCAGGGTGAAGTGGTAGAGGCGGATTGCTTTTCGGTCAAGCGCCCTGTCAAGGTTTCGGCTTCAACACTGCTGGGGCAGTTGGTGTGAGTATGTGATACAGAGGCTTCCAGAACCCATTGATTTCAATCCGGTAGTCTATTCCAATCCATAAATGGCCCTGAACAGAGAGGGTAAGAGTGAGTTCC
>CAYFOR010000145.1:0-6210 GCA_964344785.1 uncultured Piscirickettsiaceae bacterium | reverse complement strand
TATGTTTTATCAGAATACGGAATCAGTTCACTAATTCAAGCGGAGATGAGCCTATACCGACAAGTTTGATGTCAGCGGTGTCAGTAACATGATTGAAGAGTTGAGTACACTGCTTGCGGCAGAAAGAAGGTAATGGCTATCGGTGGTGGCGGGGTTCCAAACCGCAAGATTTGTATGGGATGGAGCACTAAGAATGATTACAATTCACACATAATATCCACCCAGGCTCTCCCTGTTACGCCCCGGATGTGGCCGGGTCTGCATGGAGATTGCACACCATTTTCCATCCAATGAAACAGATCGTACAAAACCTACCAGGCCGCCTCTGGTCACCGACGATCGTACTGGTCGCCCTGATACTCAGCATCCCGGTTCTGACAATCGCCAGTGCGATTTTCGAGCCCTCCGGCGAGAACTGGCATCACCTGCAGCAGACCGTACTGACAGAATATCTGAGCAACTCGGCACTGCTGGTACTCGGTGTCACCATCGGTACCCTGCTGCTCGGGGTATCAACCGCCTGGTTGACCGCCATGTATCAATTCCCGGGAAAGTCCTGGTTTGTCTGGCTGCTGTTACTGCCACTGGCGATGCCTGCCTATATCATTGCCTACACCTATACCGGCATGTTCGACTTTGCAGGCCCGGTTCAGACTACAATCCGTGACTGGACCGGCTGGGGGTACGGCGAATACTACTTCCCGCAGATCCGCTCAATGGGGGGGGCAATCAGCATGCTCTCCCTGGTGTTGTACCCGTACATCTATCTTCTGGCGCGCGCCTCATTCCTGCAACAGACCGCCGGTGTACTCGAAGTCTCTCGCACACTCGGTTGTGGCAGTTGGTGCAGGTTTTTTCGCGTATCACTGCCACTGGCCCGGCCCGCCATCGTTGCAGGACTGTCACTGGCGCTGATGGAGACCCTGGCCGATTATGGAACTGTCGCCTACTTTGGCCTGGGGGTTTTCACGACAGGCATCTTTCGCACCTGGTTCGGCATGGGCGACTCGGTTGCTGCCGCCAAGATGGCATCACTGCTGCTATTTTTTGTATTCACACTGATCATCCTTGAACGAGTCTCCCGCAACAAGGCGCAGTACCATAACAGCAGCGGCAAGCATACTCACCTGCCGGAACACCCCTTGAAAGGCATGCGGGGAGCAGTGGCATTTCTGGTGTGTGCACTCCCCGTGTTTCTGGGGTTTCTGCTACCGGCAGCCCAGCTCTCGTTCTGGGCGGTAGAGACCTGGGACGAGATGGTGGATGAACGTTTTGTGGAGCTCACCGTGAACACCCTGCTGCTGGGGTTGGGTGCCGCCCTGATTTCGGTTCTGCTGGCGCTGTTTCTCGCCTACGGACGACGCATGCTGCCCGGCAAGACGACCATGGTCTCAATCCAGGTCGCCTCGATCGGTTATGCCCTGCCCGGCACCGTGGTCGCCATTGGTGTCGTCATTCCGTTTGCCTGGATGGATGGCCGCATTGATGCACTGATGCAGTCCACATTCGGCTGGTCCACGGGGCTGTTGCTGAGCGGGACGGTCATCGCCGTGATGTTTGCCTATCTGGTACGATTTCTGGCAGTCAGCCTGCAGACCGTGGAGTCGGGGCTGGGCAAGATCAGGATGTCGATGGATGATGCCGCCCGCACCCTGGGCTATCGCCCACGCGAAACTCTGGTAAAAATCCACATCCCGTTGATGAAAGGTTCGGTGCTGACTGCACTGCTGATGGTTTTTGTGGATGTGATGAAAGAGTTGCCGGCAACACTGATTCTGAGACCCTTCGACTTCAATACACTGGCGGTACGAGCCTTCGAACTGGCCTCGGATGAACGTCTGGCGGACTCCTCCACCGCCGCACTGATGATCGTGGCCGTGGGGCTGTTACCGGTCATCTATCTGAGTCGCACCATCGCCCAGTCTCGTGTCAATCAACAGGGCAAATAGCAACATCGGGATTCAGGGCTTCATAGCCGGTATTGCAACCATGGGCTGAAAAGGCCATCGGCGTCCGGTTCACGTTTGACCATTGCGGCAATTCAAGCACGAAGAAACCACAGAAAACCGGCAGCCACACTTCCGCCCCTTTCACCAGGCCAGTAACCCGACCACTCTTCGCCTAACTGAAGGGAATCCACACGCTGTCCGATATAGCAGCCTATGACCATTCGGAGCGGATGCAGCCACTCGGCATCGAGTCTTTATGCCGAATGGCTGCACCTTGTCCTGAATGTCAGCACTCCAGCAGCATGATCATTACGGATACATCACGAACCTAACGCCAACCCGCACGGTCCATCAACTTCACGGCATCCGGATTGTTCTCTCCCAATATGGTCAGATTGAGGCTGTCCGCCTTGAAAGGACCGAACGATTTCAGTGTCTCCGAAATGGTCACACCAGGCACCACCGGATATTCGTTATTGACCTCGGCATACCAGACCTGAGACTCATCGGTAGCCATGAACTCCAGCAGTTTCTGTGCAGCTGCAACATTGCGGGCATATCGAGTGATGGCGGCACCACTGACATTGACATGTGCACCACGGTCATCGGCCCCCTGATTGGGCCAGAATACGGCAAGCTGTTTACTCAATTCCCGCTCTGCCGCTTTCTTGCTGTTGGCCAGACGTCCCAGATAGTAGGTGTTGACCAGTGTGACATCGCACTCTCCGACCGCAGTGGCCTTCAGCAGATCGGTGTCACCGCCTGAAGGAGGGCGCGCAAAATTCGCTACCAGGCCACGTGCCCACTGTTCGGTTTGTTCAATGCCTCTCGCCTCGATCATCGACGCAACCAGTGACTGGTTATAGATATTGCCGGACGAACGAATACAGAGTCTTCCCTTCCACTGCGGCTCGGTCAGTGCTTCGTAGGTGGAGAAGGCATCTGGATTGACCTTGTCCCGGTTGTAAATGATGGTACGCGCCCGCTGTGACAGGCCGAACCAGTAGTTTTCCCGGTCACGCAGATTGGCCGGAATACGCTGCTTGAGCACCTGATTGTCAATTGGCTGCAGCACACCGGCCTTCTTGGCCCTTTGCAGACGACCGGCATCCACGGTGATGAACAGATCGGCAGGACTCAGGCTGCCCTCAATCTCCAGGCGTTTCAACAGACCATCGGCCTTGCCGGTCACCAGCCGGTAGTTGATCCCCGTCTGTTGCTTGAATCGCTTGAGCAGCGGCAGTATCAGGGCCTCTTTACGCGCCGAATAGATATTGACGACCTGCTCGGCGGCCAGGAGTGGATGGGGGATGGCAGCAATGCCTGCCAGCAGGATTGATAACAGAATCTTTCTCATGTGTACTCTCTTTACATTATGCTGAGTGTTCTTTATGAAATGAAAATGAGAGACGGGAGAGCAACCGCAGCATAACTCTCCCGGCCTCATGGATGGGGTCCAGATAGACCCCTTTCAAACTCTGGTGTCTGGATGACTGTTCTCCGCTCAATCCATAGTCGATACTTTGCTCGGCTCTGGAAAAACACAACGAGCCGAACATCCAGTCCCATAGAGCAAGCGCCACACCAAAATTCTTGTCAATATGCTCCTTTGCGGTGGAGTGGTGGATATGGTGTTGAGCCGGAGAGATGATGATGCGTTCAAGCGGATTCCAGTAGCCGATGGAGACCGGGCTGTGGCGCAGATTGGCACCCAGCAGATTGAAGGCAAAGATGAATACCGAGGCACCCAGCACCATCACCAGAGTCACCTGATCCCCGAAGAAAAAGAAGAACAGTGCCGTTGCAATCCCCTGTACCAGCGCACCACGGACCGAGAACAGTATCGCCTCAACAGGATGCGTTCTGAATACGGTGAATGGATTCAGCGCCGTTGCACTATGGTGGACCTTGTGGAATGGCCACAGCATCGGCACCGTATGTAGCCAGCGATGCAACCAGTAGCGGGCAAAATCATCCAGCACAAACAGAAACAGCGTGAAGCTGAAGGCAATCACCCACTGTGGAAGATCCGTCGACAGGTAGGGCCGGCCATCAAACAGCGTATGCATGCCGTTGAAGACCAGATAGGCGACGGTGGCGTTTGCCAGCAGGCGCGGAGAGGCCAACAACATCAGTAGTGTGTTGATCAACATCACCCTGTAATCAGTCCATGCAGAACGGGAGACCCATGCCTTCCGCTGAAAGATCTGCCCAACACTGGAGCGAAGATCGACCCGCTTGATCAACCGCAACCACAGTAGTGCAATCAGTAGTGATGAGAGCAGATAGCCCCAGTAGATCCGCTTCTGCGGGTTGAAAAAGGCGGACAGCCACTCGTCCATCCATAGCTGTACCGCCTGATCAATCATCATGAGTCAAAGATCACTCAGTCATTTTCGGCAGAACGGCTGGTGCCCAGTGACTCCAGCAGCCCGTCCATCTGTCCGGTGACATCGTTCTTGCGTGCTTTCAGATCAAAGGTATCGCCAAGCAGTTTCTGCAGCTTGATCATGTGCACCTGATACTCACCCAATGTGCGTTCCCCACCGGTCTGGAGATTGCCATCGGCGTCCATACCTGTCACCTGTCCACCACCCAGCAGAACCGGACCGTAACCCGCCAGACGGTTCATGCGTACGGCCGCTCCACCCAGATCACGACCACTGGTCTGCAGTGCCATCAGAAACCCTTTCAGTTCACTCCAGTGCTTGCCGTAGTCAGCAAAGGCCTTGGCCGCATTGCCATCACTTTCAACAATGGCCTTCAGTTTTTCCAGATCCTTGTAGGTCGAACCGGCATACTTGAATGCCGCTTCGGCAATCACCTTCTCCCAGTTGGTCTTGATGGTCTTGGCGTACTCCTTGAGCTGGGTGCGCTGCTGATCCGTCAGAGCTGCACCGCCTGCGTCCCGGATCAGTTGCCGCCCTTTAACAAAGGCACCTACAATCGTATGCAGGTAATACGTGCGGCCACTCTTGTCGGCATCGGCAGCATAGTAGGCGTGCGCATAGGTCATCTCCTTGTAGAGGTCGACCACGCCATCACCGTTTGCATCTGCCGTACCCATCTCCTTCTTCTTTGCAATGCCGTAGACCTGCTTCGCATTCAGACTGAGTGTATGAGCCGGGGCACCGAAATAACCGAATGCCTCATCCCAGACATGCTCCTTGCCGGTGTAGTGCTTGCCATCCTTGTATGGCTTGTTGTTTGGCTTGTTATCCGCCTCCAGCTTCTCGTCCAGATAGTTGTCGACCGCCTGGCTGTAGAAGACCGCACCCATCATGAATTTGGAAATCAGCTGAGGATAGTTGTAGCCGGTCAGCGGATCGAACCCGCCGTTCAGGGAAGAGGTCTTGTCGATCATGAACTCGATCACCTCCGGCCCGGTCATCTGCCCCGGAAAGCCGTTGACGGCCCCCTTATAGGTCTTTCCCTTGAGGTTCTTGCCCTTGGAAATCTCATCCACCATGGTCTGCTTGATCTTGAAATCGCCCTTGGTGGCCGGGTCGATAATCATCCGCCCTTCATCCTTGCCGGCGTAGTAGGAGAGCATTTTTGCCTTCAGCTCAGGGTTCGGTTGACCATTACCCTTTCCGGCAAGCTTCTTCAGTGAATTGTGCAGTACGTGTCGTGCGGCCTGTCCGGTATAGGATGTGGAATCCTGTTTACTGCCCGTGTAACTCTTTACCGTAACCGGGAAGTTACCATAGATATCCGAGCCTGCATGGGCACTGGCGACACCCAGGCTGGTGGCGATCAACGTAATCATTGAGAGGGTTGGCTTCATTGCATTTTTCCTTTGGTTTTGGATACATTCCTTGAATGAACATCTACTAAGAGCAGGGGAATCTATCAGAGCAACTCAACAAATGCAAATCAATATCATTAACATGATTATTTTCATGATCATAAATTATATCGATCACAATAATCAATTATATGTTTTTAAAAGAAAACATGGAGCAACAGGTACCAACAAAGGCTCACAAGCACAGGGTTGCCGATGGTAACCGATCTGATGAAATTCCCGCACAAACACTAGATTATTATACTCGATACGCATTCATCAAAGGATGGGTTTGCTGGGGCAGAATCTGTTCTACAATTAGGTGAGGTATCCATCCCAGTACTCGAACAGCATTGTTTTGACCGTCTCAGCAAGCCTGAATGGGGTGAGCTGCAAGGCGGACGAACGCAGGACTAACCATAGTTAATTCAAGAGAGGACAACGAAGCAGATGGCCCTATTCAGACTTGCCCAA
>CAYFOR010000144.1:0-6216 GCA_964344785.1 uncultured Piscirickettsiaceae bacterium | reverse complement strand
AAAATATGTGCGAGTCAGCCGTTGAAATGACCGTTTGGTGAATAAGGCGGGATGACAGCAAGAGCAATACAGCCGTGGCCACCAATATGGATGGAGCGCCGATTGTGGCAGTATCCTCCTTCTGGTTTGCTTGGCTGGTGTTCTATCCGGATAGTGAGGTGTACCGGCCATAAGGGTTTTTTCTGTCGGGGGTCGATATTTTGAAACAGGGGAGCACATCATGAAAAAGAGATCGTTGAAACAAGGCTTGTTATGGGGCGTGATGACCGCACTGGTGGGTGCTGTTTTGCCTGTGCATGCAGATGAGCCCGTGGTGATCAGTGGGACCGGCTCTGCCCTGCCCAGCATGATCAAGATCGGGGCGTCTTTCAAGAAGAGGTATCCAGCGGCCAAACTTCGTTTTATTACACCACCGATGGGGAGCGGTGGTTCGATCAAGGCGCTGGCTCACCACAAGCTGGATCTGGCGTTCAGTGCGCGACCTCCGAAGGAGAAAGAGCTGAATATGCGCAAGATGGAGTGGTTCGAATATGCCCGGACCCCTTTCCATTTCGCAACCCGTCCAGATGGTGCTCAGCCTGGGGACGGCTTTACCCTGGATGAGTATGCGGCCATCTACAGGGGAGAGCTGAAGCGCTGGCCGGATGGTCGAACATTGCGCCTGATATCCCGGCCGGAAAAGGATTCGGACACCAAGGTGCTGCGTTCCATGTCAAAGGAAATGGAGACTGCAGTCAATCGCTCTCTTCGTCGGAAAGGCAGGGTGATCGCAATTACCGACTATGACAGTGCAGAGATGATCGCCAATACCCCTAGTGCAATCGGTACGGTGACGGCGGCTCTGGTTAAAGGGAAGGGATTGGATCTGCTGCCCCTGGCGATTGATCGGCTGTTACCCACTGTGGAGGCCTTGAAAAAAGGCGACTACCCCTTTTACAAAACATTTCATGTCGTGACGGGTGAAGATCCTGACCCGGCAACCGAGCGCTTCATCCGCTATCTCAAGAGTGATGAGGCTCGTACCCTGTTGGAATCTGACGGTCACTGGGTCACCCTGGAGCAGTAATGCCGCTGGTCCGCAGGTCATCAAAGACCGCAAGACTGCTGGAGATACTGACACTGATATGGGGCGGGGTGTTTTTTGTGTTGCCTACCGTATGGTACTTTCAGAGTCAGATGGCGCAGGTTGAGTTGGCGCTCCATCTGGAGGCACAGGCCGCGTCAAAGGATATATCTGCGCTGATTGCGAACGCCCCCGAGTTCTGGAAGTATGAGCAGTATCGGATTCCGGCAACACTGGAGACGCACTATATAACCGATCATCCTGTCTACTCCGAAGGGGGGCGGTATTATCAGATTGTTGATAGCAGTGGAACGGTCATTTCCGATGCAGGGGATTCACTGGATGGCATGTGGAAGGCAACGTCAATCGTCCCTCTTTTTGATTTCGGCACTGAGGTCGGGCAGCTTTCAATCTCTGCCGGACTGCAACCACTCCTTGTACGCGTGCTCGAAGTTGCACTTCTCTCGCTGATCGTTGCGATGGCGGTCTTCATCCCGATTCGTATCTATCCGATTCGTCAGCTCAGAAGGAACGAGGAAGAGCTGGAACATGCGTATAAACACGCTCTTGATCTGAATGAGGAACTTGAGAAGGCCAATACACTGGCGTATGAGTCCAACCGGATGAAAAGCCGGTTCCTTGCCAATATGAGCCACGAGATCAGGACGCCGATGAGTGCAATTATCGGCATGTCCGATCTTGCACTGCAGACGGAACTGGACAGCAAACAGCGTCACTATATCGATCGAGTCAGTATTGCAGCCAGAGGGTTGCTGGGGATCATCAACGATATTCTGGATCTCTCCAAACTGGAAGCCGGGAAGGTAACGCTTGAAAACCGATCGCTGTACGTGAGTGATGTAACCGAACAGGTTCGTGCACTGACCGATATGGAAGCCGAGAAGAAGGGCATCCACTTTCGGGTCAATGTGGCCCCTGATGTTCCTCGGTTGGTGGGGGGGGATCAGCTTCGATTGATGCAGGTCCTCACCAATCTTTGTGCAAATGCGATCAAGTTTACAGCACCTGGGGGAGAGGTATCTCTTGGTGTGACGGCCAGTTCACACGATGAAAAAGCGGCAGATCTCCATTTCGAGATTCGAGACAATGGAGTCGGCATGAGTGAGGCACAACTGCAAACCGTTTTCGAGTCGTTTACTCAAGGGGATCTCTCGACGACCAGGCAATATGGCGGGACCGGTTTGGGGCTGACCATTGCCAACCAGTTGATCCATTTGATGGGCGGTGTGCTGGAGGTACAAAGTGAGGTGGGGAAAGGGTCTATCTTTCATTTCACGCTTTCGATGGAGGAGGCCGATGCGGAGTGGAGTGGGAGCAGTCCCGAGTTGAGCGATGATGCTGCTGTTTCACGGATAAAACTGGCCGGTGCCAGGGTCCTGTTGGTGGAAGACAGCCTGGATAGTCAGGAGTTGGTGTCAGAGTTTCTTGCCATGGCCGGCATGGTGGTGACAGTCGCCAATCATGGCGAGGAGGCACTGCAAATACTGTCGAATAAAGAGAAGGCGTTTGATGGTATATTGATGGACTGTTCAATGCCGGTGATGGATGGTTACACGGCTTCGAGAAAGATTCGTGAACAGCCGCAGTGGAAAGAGATTCCCATTCTGGCATTTACCGCCAGAGTGTTTGATGAGGATCGGCAACGAGCAACGGATGCAGGTATGAACGATTTGATTGAAAAACCATTGGATACCGACAAGCTGTTTACCACGATGGCGCGGTGGATTACGCCAGTGCAGCCATTGACTGGGGAAGATCGGGAACTGCAGCAGACGGAGCAACCATTGGATAACATGGACTACAAGAGTCTGCTCCCGTTACTGAACAGGCTTGAGCGGGAGCTCAAGGAGCAGGGGTTTGATTCCATCAAGCTGCTGGAACAGTTGACCCCTCACTTGATCAATTCGAGTCATCAGGAGCAGTTTCAGGTGCTGTCGACAAGCATTCATGAATTTGCATTCAAACATGCGCTGGATCAGTTGTATCGTCTTAAACGGGAACTTGAGGAGCGGCAGTGATGACAGCCCAGCCCCATGTATTCCTCTCCTCTGAGTCACCTCAGATACCCCGAATACTGATTGTGGATGATCAGCCGGATAATCTGCGTGTTATCGGGGAGATTCTAAGCAATACCGGTAGGTATAAAGTCAATTTTGCCAACAATGGAAAAGATGCCATTCAGCAGGTTGAAAAATTGAAGCCGGATCTGGTGTTGCTCGATGTGATGATGCCGGGCCTCAATGGCTTCGATGTGTGCCGTTACCTTAAACAGAACCCACTCACACACGCAATCCCCATCATCTTTCTGACGGCGTTGGAGACAGCAGATAATATCGGTGAGGCATTTGATATCGGTGGCGCCGATTATGTACAAAAGCCGTTTGAATCGAATACCTTGTTGGCTCGGGTTGAAGCACACCTGAAAGCCTACCAGTATCATCGGTTGGAAAAGGAGAGGCGCAGTGAAGAGCGGTTCAACTCCTATCGAAACGGAATGGTGGAGATTGCTTCGGAACTGCTGCACCACCTGGGCAATCTGATGGTGTCGTTAAAGGCAACCAGTGCAAGTCTGGTGGATCTCGAAAAACCACTTGAAGAGCTGACACGCGTACTGCAAAGCGGTCATACCTTGCTGATCAATGGTGAGATCAACAAGGCTGAACGGCTCATGGATAATCTATCCGGTATATTGGGTGAACGGATCGCCCAGGTGTTCAAAAGTGAAGGAGACAAGCTTCTCGATACGGTCCGTGAGATGGAAAAGCTGATTACACATCAGCGCAAGATCATTGATGAGGGGATGCGCTCCAGCCTGTTTCCCTGCTCCGCACTGCTCTCGGATCTGGAGTTCATGCTGAAGAAGAACCTTGAAGATTGCGTAGTAAGGCTCACTGCCGATATAGCCGTAGACTATGAAGTGAAGCTCCCACGGGTATCATTGCTGTCGGCACTGTTTGAGATCCTCAAGAACGGTTGTGAAGCCATTCGTGAATCGAGAGAACAATCACTGCTGGTTGGGGAAGGGGATGTTTCCCTGAAGGTGTTGGGTCCACAATCGGAAGGGGATGAGCAGAGTATGCAACTGGAGATTGTCGATAACGGGATAGGCATCAGTGAGGATGTTTTGAGTCAGGTTACCGAGGCCCGTTTCAGTACAAAAAGCAGCCACGCCGGTTTGGGTTTGCATAATGCTGCAAATTTCATTCTGTACATGAAAGGCAGCCTCACAATCCATAGTGATGGGCTGGGGAAAGGGACCGTGGTACGAATTAAACTGCCGCGGATTGTAAATGGTGGTTGAATGATCAGAGGGTCAGCAATCAACAGACAATCAGGTTGGTGGTTGCGATCGAGGTCTTGGAGGCATGAGCCAACACGATTGTGATCTGGGAATCAGGAGAAGGTGGATACTTGGCGCCGATAGGTAACGCTACTGAGACAGGGGGCTGTTTTGGGTAACCGGCTCATAGCGACAGTTTTTTTGGCTGTCATACTATTTCACGGACCAGGTTGGGGGAAATCGCCTGTTAATCAGTGGACCATTCCGGATACGGGACAGTCTTCCTGCTACAGTACAACCGAGCAGATTGAGTGTTCTCAGGACGGCTGGTTTGGCGGACAGGATGGTGCCTACCAGGGGCCTACCCCAAGCTATCGGGACCATGGAGATGGAACGGTTACCGACCGGGTAACTGGCCTCATGTGGTCAAAGGGGATTGACCCTCGCAAGGTCAGTCTGCATGAAGCGGGGTATATCGCTGCACAGATGGATTTGGGGGGATACCGTGACTGGCGGGTTCCCAATATCAAGGAGCTCTACTCCCTGATTGATTTTCGGGGGGATACCGGCTTCTCCCGAGAGAGTGAGATGCATGGTCAACCCCCCGATCGTGCAGTTCCCTATATCAATACAGACTACTTTGACTTCCTGTATGGAGATGTCTCTCAGGGAGAGCGCTATATCGATGCACAGTGGCTCTCATCAACGGAGTATGTCTCAACTACGATGCATGGCAATCGGACACTGTTTGGTGTGAACTTCGCTGACGGAAGAATCAAGGGGTACGGATATCGTCGTCCGCATGGCGGGGAAAAGCGATTTTATGCTCGCTATGTGCGTGGTCCATCTTATGGAAACAATCTGTTTGAGGATAATGGAAATGGAACAGTTACGGATCATGCCACCGGATTGATGTGGATGCAGCAGGACAGTGGCCGTGAGATGAGCTGGGAGGATGCTCTGAGCTATGCAGAAGGGGCAACGCATGCAGGGTATGATGACTGGCGTCTTCCCAATATCAAGGAACTACAGTCCATTGTTGATTACAGTCGGGCACCGGATGTAACGGGTTCGGCTGCAATCGATCCTCTTTTTCAAACCTCAATCATACTCAACGAAGCTGGAGAGCAGGACTTCCCCTATTTCTGGAGCAGTACCACCCATCTGGATGGCCCTGTTCCAGCCAACAAGGCAGCCTATATTGCATTTGGCAGAGCGCTGGGCCGGATGCGTGGAGAGATCATGGATGTGCATGGTGCCGGAGCACAACGTAGTGCCCCCAAAAGAGGGCGCTCCATGTTCCGAGGCCCTCAGGGAGATGCTGTTCGGCCACTCAACTGGGTGCGATTGGTGCGTGGCGGCAGCGTTGGAAATAGTCGGCCATACATTCAGGTACAGGATGGCCGTTACCCCGATAAAATCAGGATGGGCAGTCGTGTACCGCTGACAAACAACAGGGGGAGCGGCCAGGAAGTGGTAATGCCCCATTTCATCCGGCGGCTTGACCGGGATGGGGATGGTCGGGTCTCTCGCAGGGAGTTTGACGGACCTCCGGACCGCTTTGATTTTCATGATCGGAATGGTGATGGTTATCTCTCTGCCATGGAGAGCCCCAGGTTTCCTCCGCCACATCTAATGAATCGGCGACCTGGTTTTGCAGGGGGTGCCTGGTAGCAATGGATCATTCAATCTGGCTTGATACACACGATAACAGGCGGTTTTATGCTGTACTGATCAATGACTGCTTTGGAGTGGATGCGTGAATTCGTAGTCGTGGCACTTTGCCTGTGTCGCGATCACAATGGAGTCTATTCCAATCCATAAATGGCCCTGAACAGAGAGGGTAAGAGTG
>CAYFOR010000143.1:0-6593 GCA_964344785.1 uncultured Piscirickettsiaceae bacterium | reverse complement strand
GAACTCACTCTTACCCTCTCTGTTCAGGGCCATTTATGGATTGGAATAGACTGTCGGCCTGCAGTTGACTGATGCGTGCTGTTTCTCACTGTTCAGTTGATGTTACTCTACAACGAAGTCTATATATTTCGGAATAAGGGTGAGATGGAAAAGACACTGGTGTTGGGGCTTGGAAACACCCTGTTGGGAGATGAAGGGGTTGGTGTTCGTGTGGTCGAACGCCTCTCATCCACGCCGTCTCCCCCTGGTGTGGAGTGGATGGACGGCGGAACCTTGAGCTTCACCCTGGCGGGTCCGATTGCCGAGGCTGATCGGTTGATTGTGGTCGACGCGGCCAATCTCCAGCGAGAGCCTGGAGCCATGCAGGTCTTTGTGGGCGAGGAGATGGATGCCTTTCTGGGTACCGGAAATGTGAGTAGTGTGCATGAGGTCAGCCTGCTCGATCTGCTGTCGGTTAGTGCGTTGAGTGATGATCTGCCGAAACATCGTGCACTGATCGGTATTCAGCCGGAATTTGTGGATTGGTCCGATCAGCTGACCCCTGCGATTGACGCGGCTGTAGAGCGTGCGGTTGATGCGGTTGGTGCGCTGCTGGAGGTGTGGGCGGATGAGTAGTCTGGATCAGATTGAGATTTCCGTAGAAGAGCCGGAGAACAGGCAGTTGATCCAGTCGATCATGATGGAGGTTGCTGCTCTGCTTGAACAGCATCTGCAAAATGGCGATCATGGTGAGATCGACCTGAAAAGCCTTCCACTCTCAACGACTGATCGGACTGCGCTTGATCAGGCCCTTGGCACAGGGGAAATCATGGTTCAACTCAATACATTGGGGGTGAGTGAGATTCGTGAGAGTCGTTATCCCGGCGTCTGGAGAGTGGTGCACCGGGATGGTGAGGAGAGAGTCATTGCAGAACTGATCGAGGTTGCGGATGTACCATCCATTGTACGTGCTGAAAGGGGGGAGGTGGAACGTTCGGTCAAGCGGCTTAAATCTGATTTTTCTCAATAGTTACGGTTTGTTGTTTCTGTTTTATTTCATGCATATACATGAGTTGTATGGGTCTGTAGTCAGTGCTGTATAACACCCCGAAATCGGTTTGACAAGTGCCTATTCATGGACTAGAAAATGGTCAGGATTGTAGTTAAATAATAGACGGTATTAGTGAATTCTGTTTTACCGATGGGAGGCTCTCATGAGCACAGATCGTACGGTTGTAGAGAACAGAGAGGCCAGCCAGAAGGGCGATACATTCGCTGACCACCTGGAGAGGAATGGAATCAGTCGCAGAGGTTTTCTGAAGTTCTGCAGTTCAATGGCGGCAGCGCTGGCCCTTCCGGCGGGCTCGGCCGAGGTGATGGCCAAGGCACTGGCTGAAACGAGGCGCCCAACGGTCATCTGGCTCTCCTTTCAGGAGTGTACCGGCTGTACCGAGTCGATCACCCGCTCTTATGCTCCAACCATAGAAAACCTGATTTTCGACTTTATCTCACTGGATTATCACCACACACTTCAGGTTGCTGCCGGTCATCAGGCCGAGGAGGCGCGTGATGTGGCGATGAAAGAGGCGTATGGCAAGTATCTGCTGATTGTTGATGGATCGATCCCTACCAAGGAAGGTGGAATCTACTCCACGATTGCAGGGCGTACCAATGTCAGTATGCTGGAAGAGGCGGCAGCCGGGGCGGCTGCGGTGGTTGCGGTGGGTACCTGTGCGGCCTATGGAGGGCTACCGATGGCCAAGCCCGATCCTACCGGGGCGGTTCCGGTCAGTGCACTGGTCAAGGACAAGCCGGTGATGAATATTCCGGGTTGCCCCCCGATCGGACTGGTGATGACTGGGGCAATTGCCCACTTCCTCACCTTTGGTCGGCTACCGGATATGGATGATCTGGGGCGCCCCAAGGCATTCTATGGCGATAACATTCATGATCGCTGCTACCGTCGACCCTTCTATGACAAGGGGCTGTTTGCCAAGTCATTTGATGATGAAGGCGCGCGCAAAGGGTGGTGTCTCTACGAGCTGGGCTGCAAGGGGCCTACCACACACAATGCCTGCGCTACCTTGAAATGGAACAATGGAACCAGCTTCCCGATTGAGTCCGGTCATCCATGCCTGGGTTGTTCAGAACCGAACTTCTGGGATGCCGGCAGTTTCTATGAGGCATTGTCAGTGCCGCAGGGCAAGACCAGTGAGACGATTCTGAAGGCGGGTGCCATTGGTGTCGGTGTAGGTGCAGCCGCCGCTGCACTCAACAAGGGCAAAAAGTCCAAGACGGTGGCTGAGCAGGAGGACATTGCTGTCGATGACCTGAAGAGGGAGTCCTGATCATGGAAGTTAACGAACTATTGATCTGGGCGAGGGGTCCGGGTTTCGAATGGGCACTGGGGATCTTCGTGTTCGGCATGCTGCTGCGGCTGTTCGAGATTCTCAGTCTGGGGCACAAGGCCGATATGGCTGCACCGCGTGGCAGTGGTGTGGTGGGTGGAGTGCGGACCATATTCAGCCGCACCTTCCCGCGAAAGAGTGTCTTCTCCAGAGAGCCGCTACGGATCCTCAATGGCTATGTGATGCACATCGGCCTCTTCATTATCATTTTTCTCTATGCGCCCCATATCAAGCTGCTGGGGTTGGAGTGGAGCGGGCTGCCCAGCGGAATGGTCGATGCGATTACTGCAGTGACGATTCTCTCGATGTTTGTGGCACTGCTGATGCGGATCTTCAGCCCGGTGCTGAAGCAGATCTCCACCATGGGAGATTATCTGGGGTGGCTGGTAACGCTGCTTCCACTGGTAACCGGGTATATGGCCTACAACCATCTGATGCTGGACTATACGCTGATGTTGGCACTCCATATTCTGAGTGTTGAGCTGTTGCTGATTGTGGCACCGTTTACCAAGCTGACCCACATGTTCAGCTTTGTTTTGGCCCGTTGGTACCAGGGGTATCTGGCCGGGCGTCGAGGAGTGGCATCATGAGTGGACCGACCATTGAGAAAGGATTGAACTTCATCAAGGCGCAGATTGATGCACCGGTGGCGAGTTTCTTCAGCTCCTGTGTCCATTGTGGACTTTGTGCCGAGGCCTGTCTCTTCTATACCGAAACGGAAGATCCTCGCTACACGCCCATCAACAAGGTGGAACCGATGCGCAGGGTATGGGAACAGGAGTACACCGTACTGGGCAGGTTGAAATCGATGCTAGGCCTTGGCAAACCGGTTGATGAGAAGACTTTCAAGGAGTGGGAAACCCTGGTGTACGATGGCTGCACCCTCTGTGGGCGTTGCTCTCAGGTTTGCCCTGTTGGTAATGATATTTCGGGCATGATCCGAAAGATTCGCGAGGGCTTTGCGGCAGCGGGTTATGCGCCACCGGATCTGATTGGAGCAACCCAGCGGGCGATTGAGATCGGCAGCCCGATGGGAGTCAAGCTGCCTGCACTCAAGGCACAAATCCGCCACCTGAAGGAACATACCGGTCTGGATGTCACATTTGACGAGAAAGGGGTTGAGTACATGGTATTGCTCTCCTCCATGGAGATCATGAATTTTCCAGAGTATCTGGAAGGACTTGCCCGTATCATGAAACAGGCAGGGAAGTCATGGACCATCGCCTCCACTGCCTTTGAGGCAACCAATAGCGGGATCCAGATTGGAGTATCCGATCTGGCGCGTGAGCTGGTCTCCCGTGTGGTGGATGCCGCAGAAGCATTGGGGGTGAAGACCGTGATCAGCCCCGAGTGTGGTCATGCCTACACCGCAATCCGTTGGGAGGGGCCAAATCTGATTGGTCGACCCTACCAATTTGAGGTGAAACACATTCTTGAGGTGCTGGATGAGTTTACCCGCGATGGCCTAATCAAGACAGAAGGGATGGAAGAGGCCAGGCTCACCTACCACGATCCCTGCCAGATTGCCCGTAAGGGTGGAGTGATTGAGCAGCCACGTCGACTGCTCAACAAGGTGGCGAAGAATTTTGTTGAAATGAGTGATCAGGGTGTGATGAATTGGTGCTGCAGCGGTGGTGGTGGTGTCAGCGCCAACGAGCGTGCCGAGCAGGTGAAATTGGTTGCCTTCAAACGCAAGAAATCTCAGCTGGATGAACTGAAGGTGGATACGCTGGTGACTGCCTGTGCCAACTGCCGCCTGACGCTTGAAGAGGGGCTGGATGCCAATGGAATGGATCTGCCGGTTGTGGGGCTGACGGAGATTGTGGCGGACCACCTGGTTGAGGAGGATGAACCGGTGGAGGTTTCCTCATGAACAGGATCAGCAGTGGTGGTTGGCCAAAACAGGTGGTGACCACAATTCAGGAATCATTGGAATTGGATGAAAGTGTTCTGGGCCACGAGCTACTCATCCAGCATCCGATATTGAACAACTTTTTGAATCCATGAGGAGCTTCCCATGAGCGAGCGTATTGTTGTAGATCCGATCACACGTATCGAGGGCCACTTGCGCATCGAAGCGCAGATGGATGGTGACAAGATTGGCGCGGCCTACTCCTCTGGAACCATGGTGCGCGGGATCGAGAATATCCTGAAAGGACGAGACCCGAGAGATGCCTGGGCCTTCACCCAGCGAATCTGCGGTGTCTGCACACTGGTGCACGGTATTGCCTCGGTGCGGGCGGTTGAGGATGCATTGAGCTGGGAGATTCCACCCAATGCACAGTTGATCCGCAATCTGATGATCGGTGCCCAGTATGTCCATGATCATGTGATGCACTTCTATCACCTCCATGCGCTGGACTGGGTGGATGTGGTCTCTGCACTGAGTGCAAATCCGAAGGCAACCTCCGAGCTGGCACAGTCTATCAGCAGTTGGCCAAAATCCTCTCCCGGATACTTTGCCGATATACAGAAACGCGTTAAAGGGTTTGTCGAGACCGGGCAGCTTGGCATCTTCTCCAATGCATACTGGGGCCACCCCGCCTACAAACTGCCGGCTGAAGCCAACCTGATGGCGGTGGCCCATTATCTGGAGGCACTGGAGTGGCAGCGTGACGTGGTCAAGATTCACGCCATTCTCGGTGGCAAGAATCCACACCCCAACTTCCTGGTGGGGGGGGCACCGGTGGCGATCAGTACCGAGGATACTGGTAACACGGCACTCAACATGGATGGCCTGCTGACCATCAAGAGCACCATCGAGAAGATGCAGACCTTTGTGGATCAGGTCTATGTACCCGATACCCTGGCGGTCGCCGGCTTTTACAAGGATTGGTTTGCCAAGGGAGAAGGGGTCGGCAACTTCCTGGTGATGGGAGATTTCCCGGCCAAAGGCAACAACGATACCGACAGCTTCCTGGTACCCCCCGGCGTGATTCTCAACCGTGATGTCTCTACCATCCATGAGATCGATCCCAATGATGCCGGACAGATTCGCGAGTTTGTTGCCCACTCCTGGTATGACTACAGTGGTGGCAAGGGTGAAGGGCTTCATCCCTACGATGGTGAAACCAACCTCAACTACACCGGCCCGAAACCACCCTATGAGCATCTGGATGTAGAGCAATCCTACTCCTGGCTGAAGGCCCCTCGCTGGAAGGACAAGGTGATGGAGGTGGGACCACTGGCCCGTGTGCTGGTGATGTATGCCAAGGGGCATGAGCAGACCGTCGAGCTTGCCAACCATGCACTGAAGACGCTTGATGCTCCACTGGAGGCGATGTTCTCTACCTTGGGGCGTACGGCAGCCCGTACTCTGGAAACCAAGGTCTTTGCCGACAACATGATGGAGTGGTATGGCAATCTGGTGGCCAATATCAAGGCAGGCGATCTCTCTACCCATAACCAGAAACTGTGGGATCCCAAGGATTGGCCCGGTGAAGCGCGTGGTGTCGGATTTACAGAGGCACCTCGAGGGGCACTGGCTCACTGGATCGTGATCAAGGATCAGAAGATCGATAACTATCAGGCAGTGGTTCCCAGTACCTGGAATGCCGGGCCACGTGATGACAAGGGGCAGCCAGGCCCCTATGAGGCGGCACTGGCCGATCGCCACACCATGCATGATCCGAAACAGCCATTGGAGATACTGCGCACCATTCACAGCTTTGATCCCTGCATCGCCTGTGCAGTTCATGTGGTCGACCCGGAGGGTGAGGAGTTGACCCAGATCAGGGTGAGCGGATAATCGGACAGAACAGACAACGATGAGGAATGCGTGATGAACAAGATGATTGGAGTGATGCTGTTAGTGATGTCTCTACCGGTACTGGCTCATCCTGGGTTGGACCACCATGGTGGAGTGTGGGACGGTGTGGTTCATTTTCTCGGCAGTATCGATCATTGGTTGCCGTTACTGCTGCTGGTATATGCGGTACGACTCTACTGGTATTGGCGTGCTAGAGCTGCAGATTACGATTGAGAAATGAAAAGCTGCTTGAAGCGAGCATAGTCGGCTTTGATGCTCAAATTTACTGTGGCTGCCAAGACCATCCATACATCATATCCCATCCAGGGTCTGGGCCTGTGGTCATAGGGATACTTCAGCCACTGATACTCCGCATTGTAAAAAATCTTATTATTCATGAGAGTTCACTGGTGTCCCAACGTTACAGGCCAAAAACTCATTTGACTGCATAAAACACT
>CAYFOR010000142.1:0-6649 GCA_964344785.1 uncultured Piscirickettsiaceae bacterium | reverse complement strand
TGTTTTATGCAGTCAAATGAGTTTTTGGCCTGTAACGTTGGGACACCAGTGATCATGGATATGTCGAAGATCGAATCCGGTAAATTTGCCATTGATGATATCCGTTACAACCTACCGAAGCTGCTTCAGGAACTTTGGCAGATGTTGGCGGTACGGGCTCAGGATGCCGGGGTTCGATTCTCGGTCGAGATCCTTTATGAAGAGCGTATGCTGCTGAATGGTGATCCCCAGCGTATTCACCAGATTCTCACTAATCTGGTTGGAAATGCCATCAAATTTTCACCACAAGGCACTGTTATATTGACATCTTTCGTGGAAGATGGATGGCTGTTATTCAAGGTGAAAGACAATGGCATCGGAATGAATGGAGATGAGGTCGGGCGTCTGTTCCAGCGTTTTGAACAGGCCAGCAGTACAACCTCGCGACGATTCGGTGGCAGTGGGCTTGGCCTCTATATCTCCAGAAACCTTGCGGAGATGATGAATGGAAAGATCTCTGTCGAGAGTGAAAAGGGGGTCGGCAGTACTTTTACACTGCATATTCCCTATCGCCCGAGCGATGTGGAGATCAAATCTGCAGGTGACGAGTTGGAGGACAGCGAGCAGGAGCCGGTTGAGTTGAGCGGGACCGTGCTGGTTGCCGAAGACACCCCTGCGCTGCAATTGCTGGAGCGACGCATTCTGGAGTCGATGGGATTGACTGTGATCGCCGCAAACAATGGTATTGAAGCGGTTGAGAGATCGGTCAATCAGCCGCTGGATCTGATTTTGATGGATATGCAGATGCCCATGATGAACGGGCTGGATGCAACTCGAAAGCTCAGGTCCGAAGGGGTTGAGATACCCATCATCGCGCTGACGGCCAATGTACTCACCAAACATCAGGAAGAGTATAGAGAGGCGGGTTGCGATGGTTTTGTGGCCAAGCCAATCGACCGCAAGGAGTTGAGAAAGGTACTGGAGCGGTACCTCAAGCCTGCCAGATAGCCGGCAGTACCGTACCGATTACCACTCCGTTCAGCCTGGCTGAACGGAGTGCCAAGGATGAATGGTCACTGATTGGCGGGGTTCCCGGCCTCTTTTTCTGTTGCCTGTCCACCACCAGCCCGCTCCATCCTTGATCGGGAAGGATATCTGGGACCGTCAAATTGAGGTGCATAACCCTGCTGCGGCCCTCCCCACTGCTGTTGTTGAGGGGGCGCTCCCCAGGAGTTCCAGCGATTGTTGCCATAGCCTGGGTTCCCCCCCCAAGGTGCTTGCTGTCCCCAACCGCCCCGGTTGCCGCCCCAGGGCATATTTCCCCAGTTTCCAAAACCACTTCCCCAGGGCGTATTGCCTCGGTTTCCCCCCCATGGGGCACCGCCCCAGTTCCTGCCGCCTCTTCCCCAGGGAGAGCCTCCCCAGTTGTTACCACCACTGTTCCAGGGCATGCCATCACGTTTCCATGGCATCTCCCCCCAGCCGCCGGATCGCTCCCATGGCAGACGTTGATCACTATTCGGAAAAACTCCCCATTGGTCCAGATCTCCCCACTGGTCACGTCGCCAGTCACGCATATCGGGAGGACCATCCCACTCATCCCATTTTCCCCAGTTGTCCATCTTCCACTCTTCAGGATCTATAAAGGCACTGCTCTGGCTGGAGATACCAACCGTTGCGATGAGCAGCAGTGTGGTGGATACGCGCTTCTTCATGTGACCTCCTCTCAGTCAAGTTGTGAATGAAAGCTACCACCATCCGGAGGCGATTACAAACGACCTAATGAATTGTTTGTGCTGAAAGATGAATTTGCTACAGTCAGTAGTAAGCACAGTTGGGGAAGACTATGAAGAGAGACAGATATCGAAGTGCGATCATAATGCTTCTGCCATTGCTGTTCGCACTTCTGTCTACCGAGGTCATGGCCAGGGAGAGTGTGAAGGCGCTCTATATCCCACTGGCAGATCACTACCCGGGCATTATCGCCTACGAGAAATATCGTGATCAGATGCGTTATGCAGACTTCTCGATTCAGCAAATGAAAAGCTGGCGGCTGTTGCGCTCCTATTTTCGAAGTGGTCGAGCTGAATTGGCATTTATCATCTCGCCGATGGCGCTGGACATGTTTCATGAACGCCCGGATTTCCGTTGGGTCAGCCTGATTCACCGGGATGGAAACGCACTTGCAGTCAATGAGGTGCTGGCATCACAGATGAGGCTGGCAGCCAGTCGTGCCGACAGAAAACCGGATGGTCAGGTTGCCGCTGCAATCAGCAAGGCCAGCAGCAGCGAGGGAAAGGCGGTACAGATCGGGGTGCCATCGCTTCTGGCCACCCATACCGTCATTCTCTACAAATATCTGAAGGATCATGGTCTCTCAATGGGGTTGGGCAGAGCGGATACGGGACAGGAGGTGGTTGCCATTACCGTTCCGCCGCCGAGATCCCCCGTGTTCATCAAACAGCAGAACAGTCGCAGCACAGCAGCAGCCTTTGAACAGTCTCTCCCCTGGGCGGATGTGGTAGAGACCGGAGGGTATGGCAAGGTGGCGTGGTACTCCAAGGACGTACTGCCTTCGTCCAAGGGGCATGTCGAGTGCATCATCATCGCAACCGATGAGGCGATCCGCAACAAACAGAAGGCGATTGCTGAAGTCATCCGCTACATCCAGCAGGCCGGATCTGATCTTGATTACGCCAGAGATGTGGAAGGAGCAGCGTTGGATGAAATGGCGCATCTGATCCGAAAACATATTCCGGCACACAACCATCAGGCAATCCTGGAGAGCCTGAACCGGGAGCTGGATGTGATACGCTACCATGATCTGGATATCGATATGGATGGGATGAGAGCCGTGATGGATCTCGCCCTGGAGGGGGGGATTCTGGATGCCCCGGTCGATCTGAACAGGTTTGCCGATCCCCGTTTTGCAGCCGAACACAAGGTAACTCACAGCCGTGGTAAGCCTCAACAGAGCCGCTAGGACCGCTGTCATCGAATCCCCTGAACATGAACAAGTCACCCATGAAGCCATCAGAGCAGCGACCTGAACATCCTGCTTCAGGAACAAAGTCGGGCGGGTTCCGGGCCAAACTGCTGTTATGGACCATAAGCCTGGTGTTGATCCCATTTCTGGTTGCAGGTTATTACAGTTACAACAGCAGCGTTGAAACCCTGACACGCCTCTCAAGCCAGCACCTCGACTCACTGGCAGAGGTTCGCAATCGCTATATCCAGAGTCGCATACATGGCTATGAAAAGGATCTCTCCTATCTTTCACTGCACCCTGCAACCAGTGATGCACTTGCCGGTTTCATCAATGGGGTGGCAATCAGTGGCCAGGACGCAGCAGGCTATGTCTACAGCTATGAGTGGGAGAAAATCCGGGCAAAGTGGGGGACGGGACTGGAGACCTTCCTTCAGGAAGAGGAGTATACCGATATTCAGTTGATGGATATCGATGGCAATCTGCTCTATTCGGTGGCCGAGGTGCCCTGGCTGGGTGAAAACCTCTTTTCATCGAAGTGGGCCGACAGCCGCCTGAGCAAGGCTGCACGGCAGGCCCTGGAGAGCGGTCGCCCAACCTTTTCCGATTTCGAGTGGCTGCCTGGTCACAACTCAATCATGGGCTTTCTGATGCAGGTGGTGACCGGGGAGTATGGTGAGAAGATTGGCCTGGTATTGATTGCACCCCCTTATGAGGAGATTTCCGATCTCTTCACCGATTACCGGAAAATGGGTGAAAGTGGAAAGACCTATCTTGTCGGTGAGGATCTGTTGATGCGGAGTTCATCCCGGTTTTTCAAGGAGCAGGCGGTCCTGAAACAGAAGGTCGAGACCGAATTGAGTAGTGAGTGGCTCTCAAGTCTGGAGCAAGATGAGTCAAAGCACTCAGGTGCAGTATGGCTCTATCCGGATTACCGTGGTGTGGAGGTGATGGGGACCTACGCACCGCTGATGATTGCCGACAAAAAATACATGATTGCCGCCGAGATGGATGTTGAGGAGATATTTGCCGAGTCGAGAACATTGGGTTACATGATCATCATGGTGGTCTCATCCGCGCTGACAGTCAGTCTGCTGCTGTTCTGGTGGGTGTCGCGTTCTCTAACCGGCACACTCTCACGCAGTGTCGCTGAACTCTCCATGGCGTCACGGGAGCTCGGCACCACCATGGAGGAACAGGTCAGTACCGCCCATCAGCAGTTGAGTGCGGTCAGCCAGATCACTACCTCGATCAATCAACTCGAATCGACCGCCCGGGTCACCCGTGAGCAGGTGGAGGTTGTCGGCAGGGAGGCGGCCGATGGACAGCGTGTGGTTCTTCAGGGCAGTGAAAAGATCAAGATTTCTGCAACCAATCTGGAGCAGATCAGACAACAGGTGAAAGAGATCATTGATCAGATCGAGCGATTGGGAGAGCGCATTGGCGAGATCGATTATGTCGCCAATTTCGTGCTGGACCTGGCCAATCAGACACGTTTGCTGTCCGTCAATGCGGCCGTTGAGGCGGTTCGGGCCGATGAGAAAGGTACCGGATTCAAGGTGGTGGCGCAGGAGATCCGGCTGTTGTCCGAGCAGAGCAAGGAGTCGGTTCGCAAGATCAGCAAGCAGCTGAGCGATATTCTGGAAGAGTCGGGGAATACCATTCAGATTACTCGCAACGGACTGCAGACCATTGAGGACGGGGTGCAGACTGCCTATGAGATCTCCGATCTGTTTGGGGCGGTGATCGACACCTATCTGGGTACGGCAGAGAGTGTGGAGCATATTGTCTCCACGATCCAGCAGGAGAGTGATGCGATCACACAGATGCTGCAGACCATGGAAGAGATCAACCGTGGACAGAATGAGAGCATGACCGGCATTGAACAGGTGAGACAGAATATTGAGGGCCTGAATGCTGTCGCTGAACGTCTGCACCGTATGGTTTAGGCAGAATGTTTGACCACCGGGAATGGTCATCACTGGACCAGTTGATTGCAGCATACAGTGGAAATCACCTGAAAACGGCTGAACAGACGCGGCTCGCGTCCTATATCCTGCAGCGTATTCGCAAGTTGGGGGTGGAAGGGATTGAAGACTATCGGCAGCGACTGATGGCTGAACAGGATGATCATGCCGATACGGATCCGACATCCGAATGGTCGCAACTGATTGAACAGGTCACCATCGGTGAAAGCTTCTTTTTCAGGGATCATGGGCAAATCAACCTGTTGCGATACCAGATTCTTCCTGATCTGCTCCAGTCCCGACAGAGCCGGAGACGGCTCAGGGTATGGAGTATCGGTTGTGCAGCGGGTGAAGAGCTCTATACCGTGGCGATTCTGCTGCAGCAACTGCTGCCGGACTGGCGGCAATGGCAACTGGAGCTGGTGGGTAGTGATATCTCATATGAACGCCTCCAGCGGGCAACAGCGGGACACTATCGTGGCTGGGCACTGCGCGGGATGGAGCAGGGAGAGATTACGCGTTATTTTGAAGGCCATCGAGAACGGTATCTGCTCCACCAGAATATCCGGGAGATGGCCCGGTTCGAACATCTGAATCTGCTTGATGACCGTTTTCTGAAGCAGGGAAAAGGGCCTCATGAGGTGGATCTGATACTGTTCCGAAACGTGTTGATCTACTTTGACCGGGAGTCGGCCAACCAGGTGGTGGATACCATCACCCGGCGGATGGCCGACGGTGGCTATCTGTTGACCGGTCATACCGAACTGTTACGCATCCGGGGGGATGATCTGGGACTGCATGCAGTCCACTATCCTGAAAGTGTCATCTATCAGCGCAGTGATGGTCACACTGTTTCCCCAAAGGTTCCTTCCATATCACTGCAACTGGCACCACTGCCTGATCTTCCTGATGCATGTTCAGTCGGACAGCTGACCGACCAGGAGACAGATCAAGATACAGACCAGAAAAAGCGAGAAACGGAACCATGCGATATGGATCAGAATGAGCAGCTTCAACAGGCCATTGAATCCTTCCACTCGGGTGCGTACCTCAGGGCGATGGAAGAGGCTGAAGAGGCTGCCGACCACTTTCCGCTACACGCCAGGCTGCTTCAGTCCCAATGCCTGGCAAACCTGGGCGATTATCGGCAGGCAGAAGTGGTGGTGGATGAGGTGCTGTCCGATGACCCGTTTCTCTATCAGGGATACTATCTCAAATCACAACTCAAGGAATTGACCGGAGAGACGGAGCAGGCAATTCAGTTGCTGGAGAAGGTACTCTACCTCAACCAGAATTTCATTCCTGCCTATCTGGATCTTGCGGCCAGTCTGGAACGGGATTCACGTAGCGAACGGGCAAGACGCCTGCGTGCCTCTGCAGGCCATCTGCTCAGTCGTCTTCCCGCCAACCAGACCATTGAACCCTATGGTGAGATCACGGCGTCCGAACTGCATGCATATCTGCAAAAGCTGCAGTCATGATTCGGCTGGCTCCTAACCATTTGATGGACTATGATTAATAAGAGCGCACCAACACACCCAAAGTATTATCAGGGGCATAACAGGCATAGGAGAGAGGACTATGCGACGAGCGGTCAGGAGTTGCGAACACGATTTCGATTGGAGTGGTTGCCGCTCTCGTCAATCTATAGAAAAAATGGTCTGTCTCACTGGTGTCCCAACGTTTAATCGAATAAATTCAATTGGTTATTGATGAC
>CAYFOR010000141.1:0-6679 GCA_964344785.1 uncultured Piscirickettsiaceae bacterium | reverse complement strand
CAACGACCTATTTCATCGATCTCCTTCGGTTACTTTTTTTGTGAGTCAATTCGCTCAATCAAATGTTATATTTTTTTTTGATCAGTGCTATATTATTTTATATAGAGGGGAGGGGGGATTTTGTCGGTATTGGGGGAGTCAATGGCCCGAAGTGGATATCTGCCCCTGATGTTGTTTCAGGTATGCATGGACAGATTCATTGGGCAAGACAACTCTTTTTACCGTCTATCTAAAAAACAGCATCATACTGTTGCTGCTATCCATTGCGATCGCCAGTGGTGCCGCCTACCTGTTTGCCGAACGGATTCTGGAGCAGACGGTAAAACAATCTTTGCAATATCAGGCATCGTTCAGGGTTGAACGCATTCGCAGTCAGTTATTCGAGCAGAAAGAGACGATGAAGCGACTCTCTGAACGTTATGGACTGCAACACTTTATTGAGCGGGCCAATCGCCTTTATCAGGGGTCTGACCGAAACCCGACATCTTTAAAGCTGATCAATCGGCAATTTGCCAAGGACAACGAGGGTCTTTTTGAGTCACAGGGTATTGACGATACATTTCTGTTCAACTCAAGTGGAGACCTGCTGTTCTCCATGCGCCCGCTATATGATGAGATTGGCGAGCGGATGACCAGTGACGGGTTTTATGGTGAGACCGTCCTCTCAAAACTTCTTGAACAAGTGATCCAACAACAGGGTTTTGCCGTTTCAGATTTTGGTCACTCTGTACTAATGGGGCAGGCAACCGTTTTGATGGCCGTGCCGATCTATTCGACCTCAATTGGCCTGGAGGAGGAGATTACCGGTATTCTGGTACAGCCGTTTTCGATCGATTGGTTAAGGCGACTACTGGAGAGCCACAATGGCCTTGGTGAGAGCGGTGAGGTGATGATCGGCCAACGCAGAGCAGATGGCAGCGTCAGCTTTATCAATCGTATTCGCAACGCACTCGATCGCCAGCCGGATCAGGCATGTATGCGGTTGAGGATGGATGATGCCGATCGCTTTCCAATGGTCAGGGCACTGAATCGTGAAGAGGGAGCAGGCTGGAAACTCGATTACAGCTGTCAGGAGGTCTACGCGATCTGGTCCTGGATTCCGGAACTGCGCTGGGGCATTCTGGTCAAGCAGGATCGCCGTGAGTTGATGATGGCGATCGACCAGTTGGAGAAAAGCCTGTTTATTGGAGTCATCCCGTTAACGCTGCTGATGCTGTGGGTTGCACGCCAGCAATCGAAGCGCTTATCTGGTCCCATTGAGCGACTGATTGCTGCAATCAGGCAGGATCGGCTGGACCAGTATCCGGTCGAGCATATTGAGGAGGTCAATCTATTGGCAGATACACTAAAACAGACTATCTCCAATCTGAACCAGGCCAATCGTGCCAAAGATGACTTTCTCGCCACCATGAGCCATGAGTTGCGTACTCCACTTGCTTCAATCATCGGATATTGTGATCTGCTGGTGGAGGATATTACAGATCCGGAACAGCGAAAGCAGCTGCGCACCATACAGTTGGCCGGTGAGAATCAGTTGGCGCTGGTCAATGACATTCTCGATATGTCCAAAATTCAGGCAGGCAAATTTGTGACCAATGAGATCCCATACTCTCTGCCAACCCTGCTGCAGGATATTCACAGCATGATGAGCAACCGGGCTACTGCATTCGGTTTGCAGTTTGAGGTCGAGCAGAAAAACCGGGAACCGATGCAGCTATTGGGGGATAGTCAGCGCATTTGTCAGATATTGATCAATCTGGTCGGCAATGCAATCAAGTTTACCCCTGAGGGAAAGATCGTATTGGGCACGGAGGTTGTTGATGGAATGCTCCGATTCTCTGTCACGGATAATGGTATTGGCATCAGGCCGGAGAATATGAAAAAGCTGTTCGGACGCTTTGAGCAGGAGGATGGGAGTGTCTCCCGTCGTTTTGGTGGAACAGGTCTTGGACTCTTTATCTCCCGAAACCTGGCTGAATTGATGGGAGGGTCACTGACAGCGCATAGTGAGATTGGGCTGGGGTCGACCTTTCTGTTATCTCTGCCGTATCGTCCAACCCGGTTCAAAGATCTGGAAAGTACCGCAAAAGTGGAGGAGCAACAGAGTGGAGATAGTGAGTTACTGACTGGAACTGTGTTGGTAGCAGAAGATACCTTGGCGATGCAGATCTTGATCAAACGAATTCTCGAGCGGTTTGGATTGACGGTAACTGTTGTTGATAATGGCCTGCAGGCTGTCGAACAAGCGACCAAAGAGCAGTTTGACCTGATCGTGATGGATATGCAGATGCCTGTGATGGATGGAGTGACAGCCACCCGACAGCTCAAGCAGGCCGGTAATCCTGCTCCGATCATTGCGCTATCGGCAAACGTGGCCCTGACACACAGGAAATCCTTTGAGGATGCCGGGGTGGATAGTTTTGTTGAGAAGCCAATTGACCGTGAGGTATTGAGAACAACGTTAAACTACTATTTGAAGAGTAGTAGGATGAGTAGAAAGTTTGAAGCTGCATCGATGGCCACTCAGGGTGCTGTTGAGACATCAACAACCTGATAAGGCCCGAGTGGGTGTTGATGATAAGATCCTACGGTAGCCATGAGGGGTGGCTGTCGGATTGGGGGAAAGACAAAGGCTGCGACGGCAGAACTTTTGTAATGTGATGTGGCTGATGGAGGGGGTATGTCAATAAGCGAGCAACCAACGATTGGACTTATTAATCTGTTGAAAAGGGTCAGATCGGAGTCCGGCTTTTATCAACAGATGGAAGTGCTGTTTGAAGGTATCAATGAATCGTCTCCGCTTGGAGTCCATTGTCGACAGGATTTACTGTTACGATGTAGTACAGGCAGCCTGGTCTGGGTTACCGGCAGTGGTGGTCAGGAGGTTGAGTGGAGTCATCATTGTGAACGACAGGAGAATGTCGGTTGTCTCTGTACTCGGATTGATAATGGTAGCGACTCGGTTATTCCCTTTTCACAGCTTTCATGTGGGATCATTCCACAGTTGCCCTCCGGTAAGAGCAGTTATTCCATCCCGCTGAAAAACCATGAAGGGATTTTTGCTGTCTGGGTGTTCACTCCCGAGTCGACCATTGCGCTGAGTGAAGGGCAGCGGGCCGAGATGACTGCCTGGGGTGAGTTGATAGCAACCATCATGCAAAACAGTATTAATACACTGATGATTGAGGCACATGCCGCGTTGAAGGAGACGGACTGGTTACAGATGGTCGAGTCTCTGACCCTTGTCGGTGAGTTCAGGGATAACGAGACCGGGCTACATACTGAACGGGTGGGTAAATACAGTTATGCCATTGCGCAGGAGATGGGACTGTCAGAAAAGGATGCCCTACTGATTGGACGTGCTGCACCATTGCATGATCTTGGCAAGGTCGGTATTCCTGACCATATATTGCTGAAGCCTGATGTACTCACGGATGAGGAGTTTGAGGTGATGAAACAGCATCCGGTGATTTCAGAACAAATTCTCCCGGATATGCGTGAGATGATGACGGTGGTCAACGAGATCTGCCTCTATCATCATGAGCGCTGGGATGGCAAAGGCTATCCGGAACAGCTTTCAGGTGAACAGATACCGCTCTCGGCCAGAATTGTGAAGATAGCAGATATCTATGATGCACTGCTCTCCAGTCGGCCTTATAAAGAGGCGTGGAGTGAGGAAAATACGGTTGTTGAGATCAAACGTATATCGGGCTCTGAACTGGATCCGGCTGTAGTTGCGGCCTTCCTGCGTGCACTTCCCCGTTTGCGTCTGTTGCGATCACTCTATAGTGAGGACATTCTGCAGTCAGACTCACTGTTGTCATCTCACGATAGTGGCCATTTTGAAGAACAAGGTGATCATTTTCCCTGGAATGACAGCTATTCAGTGGGTGTCGAGACTGTCGATCTTCACCATCGTTATCTGATCAAATTGCTCAATGGCCTTTGTCGAATGATTCGGCATCAACAACCGATCGGTAAAGTGGTCCACGCCTTGTATGAGTTAAGACGATATGCAGAGATCCATTTTGCTGCCGAGGAGCAGCAGATGGATTGTCATGACCATCCCCTGTTTATACAACACCGGCAGCTGCATCAGCAGTTTCGAAATGAGCTACTCAAGTACGATCAGCAGCTGATGAAGAATCCATTGACCGTTGGTATCGAGATGGTCAACTACCTTCATGACTGGCTGATCCACCACATCGCCGAGATGGATAAAGAGACCTTTGCCTTGCTGAGAGAGTTTGAGTCAGTCGGTCAACCAGAGGACCTTGCGCAGGCCGAAGTCTAGATTCATTGACCTGACGGATGCGCATTCACTGAGCGACAGGCCTCATAAATTGTAATATCAATATAGATGTTACGGGAATAAAACACTAATAAATTATATATTTATATGAATCAATAATTCACTATAATGAGAGCTTGGTTTGTTTCGGGTCAATCGATGTTAATCATTAGAAAGGGACTTCATGAAACGGAATGGCTCTATATTCAGATCCACTCAATTCGGTATTCTGCTGACCTTCTTTGTCGTCGTTCATGCAGGTGCTGTAGAGTGGAGTGAGGAGGAGAAAGTCTGGCTGGATCAGCATCCGACCATTCCCATCGGCATAATGGACGCATGGCCACCGATGGACTATGTCGATTCGAGTGGCAATCCGCAGGGGGTTGGTGTCGAGATCATTCACCAGCTCAATCTTTCACTCAATGGGCGTTTGAAGATTGTTCCAGGAAACTGGAAGCAGAATTACGAAGCGGTAAAAAACAGGGCACTACCCGCTCTGATGGATATCACCCCCAAGCTTGAACGAGAGCCCTATTTTAACTTTACGGCTCCATATATCACGGTACCACATAATATCTTCACACGGTCAGACCACCCGATACGGAAAGAGTTGGCAGATCTGGCGGGTGATACGGTGGGTATTGAGCAGGGATTTTTTCTGGTCAATGTGATCCATGAGCTTTATCCGCAGATCAACGTTATAGAATTTGACAATACCAGTGATGCACTGGATGCGCTGACCAAAGGGGAGGTGGATGCCTACGTCGGTAATCGCGCCGTTGCCGTCCATATCATCAATAATGAGCTGATTGCCAACCTCAAGGTTCAGGGTAAGGTAAAGGAGACATCTTCGGTCAATGCGATCGGCGTGAGAAAGGATTGGCCGATTCTCAGAGATATCCTCGACAAGGCGTTGGCAGAGATTCCCGAATCGGAGCACCAGGAGATCAGGCTGCAGTGGATGGGTGCAATCAATAGAGGGTTTGACTACACACTGCTGTTTAAATTTCTCGTTCCAGCCGCTCTCCTGATCGCAATTCTGATTTTCTGGAATCGACAACTGCAGTGGATGGTAAAGCGGCGTACTGCAAGGTTGGCGGAATTGACTTCACTGCAGGGCGCAATGCTGGAGCAAGCCGGGTATGCCATTATCGCTACGGACACCAATGCGAAGATCAAGCTCTTTAATCGTGCTGCTGAAGAGCTGTTGGGATATAGAAGTGACGAGGTGATCGGAACAATGACCCTGGACCGGTTTCATCTTCCGACAGAGTTGGTGGAACGGGCAGCAAAATATGGCGCAAGACTGGGAGTAACGCTTAAACCGGGTATTGATACGCTGTTCGCGTATTCCAGGGCAGGGCGATCCAATCAGCATGAGTACACCTATGTACACAAAGATGGGAGCCTGATCCCGGTGATGCTTTCGGTATCGATCATGATTGATGAAGTGGGGAAAGAGCTGGGCTTTCTGGGTATTGCCCTTGATATTAGAAAACGAAAAAAGGCGGAGCAGGCACTGTTGATGGCCAAGGAGGAGGCAGTAGCGGCCAATCTGGCCAAGGATGATTTTCTTGCAACCATGAGCCATGAGCTGAGGACACCACTCACAACCATTATTGGCAACAGTGAGCTGATTGCTGAGGAGCTGATAGATTCCCATCAGAAAGAGTTGGTTGATTCGATCATTGCCGCAGGCCGTAATCAGCTTGCTCTGGT
Source organism: uncultured Piscirickettsiaceae bacterium (assembly GCA_964344785.1). GTDB lineage: Bacteria > Pseudomonadota > Gammaproteobacteria > Thiopontia. The sequence goes on along the minus strand of CAYFOR010000141.1, from coordinate 669 downwards.
CAACGATATTCTCGATGTATCCAAGATTGAGTCCGGGAAATTCACCATCGATGAGTCACCATTCGATCTGGCAGTACTGCTTGATGAGATTCGGTGCATGTTTGCAATACGGGCAAATGGTGTCGGACTAGACTTTGTGCTGGTGCAGGGATATGAGGAGAAAAACCTGCTGAACGGGGATGGACAGCGGATTGCACAGATATTGATTAACCTGATCGGCAATGCGATCAAGTTTACCCAACATGGCAAGATTACTCTGGAGGTCATGGCTGAGGGAGATCAGATACAGTTCCGGGTAATCGATACCGGCATCGGCATGACAGTAGAAGTGCAGGAGCAACTTTTCAAACGTTTTCAGCAGGCTGATAATACGATCAGTCGCCGTTTTGGTGGCACCGGTATGGGACTCTATATCTCGAAAAGCCTGGCAGAGATGATGGGTGGAACGATAACGGTCAACAGTGAGACAGGCAAGGGTTCTACCTTCACCTTGTCACTCCCCTATCGTCCGGTATCAGCCATGACCAATATGGATCAGGCAAATCAGGAGGATAGAGAGCCGAATTCAGAGCAAAATGTTGAAGGGGTGGTGCTGGTTGCCGAAGATACTCCTGCATTCACTGGTGTCCCAACGTTTAATCGAATAAATTCAATTGGTTATTGATGACG
>CAYFOR010000140.1:0-6808 GCA_964344785.1 uncultured Piscirickettsiaceae bacterium | reverse complement strand
ACTCACTCTTACCCTCTCTGTTCAGGGCCATTTATGGATTGGAATAGACTCCGGTGACCTCTACTTCTCCCCAATCAGCTCCTCAACCAGTCCCGGCAGCTCCATCTTCATCTTGTCAGCCGGTGGTGGTGCTTCAGCATGGCTGATCACCCCAATCACCGCCTTGCAACCCTGCTGTACGGTAATATTGTCACTATAATCCTCCGTGGCGTAGTGCAATATACAGAGATCCGCACGGCCATCCACCTCACTCAACGAGTCGATGTGACGGGACCGGATAAACTTTCCACGTCGATAGTGGACCACCTTGTCCTGCACCAACATCCTTCCGGGGCCAATCAACTCGATAAAGGTACCGCCGGCATCACGAAGTGAACGGACCGTGTGGGGCACGATATCCTCTGCCGACAGTGCGGGAGTGACCAACAGTGACAAAGCGATGATGGCAACCCCTCTCATAACGCACTCAGCAGATAGTCTTCAAGATCTTCATCACCGCACTCCAGCATCGCAAAGCTGCGGATCGAAACACCCGCAAGATGGACACTTTCTGCTGATCCACTGACCAGTGGATGCCACGCCGGCAATCCCTTGCCTTCATAAAGCAGACGGTAACTGCAGGTGGTGGGCAGCCAGTGGAAGTCAGCGATGCGCTCCGCTGTCAGGTGGACGCAGTTCGGTACATTTTGGTTGCGGTTGGGGTAGTCACTACAACGGCAGCGCTCCAGATCAAGCAGATGGCAGGCGATGGCCGTGTAGTGGACCTCGCCGCTCTCCTCATCCTCCAGTTTCTGCAGGCAGCAGCGGGCGCACCCGTCACAGAGCATCTCCCACTCCTCGGTGGTGAGCTGATCGAGGGTAAACCGTTCCCAGAAGTGATCCCTGGCCAACGCTACTCCTGTGCGGGCCAGCCACGCAATATCACCAACAGCCCGACTGCAGCGGTAATGCCGCCTGCCATGGCCCACTGCACAGAGAGCAGTGCACCGCTGATCATCAACGCGCCCGCTGCGATGGCACCATAGGTCGAGCGACGACTTCTGTTGATCTCCTCCCGCACCTCAACCAGTTGCCGGGAGTGCCACTGCATCGACAGGTTCCCCTGCTGCGCCCGGTTGAGCAGGTCAATCACCACCCGAGGTACTTCGGGGATCTGCTCAAGCAGATCCGGGGTCTCATGGATGACCTTCTGCTTCAGCCCCTCAAAGCCCTTGCGGCCCCGAATCCACCGCTCCAGAAATGGCTTGGCGGTCTCCCACAGATCAAGATCGGGATAGAGCTGCTTGCCCAATCCCTCGATATAGAGCAGGGTCTTCTGCAGCAGTACCAGTTGAGGCTGTACCTCCATGCCGAAACGGCGACCGGTACGAAACAGTTTCAGCAGCAGTAACGCAAACGAGATCTCACTGAACGGACGCTCAAAAATCGGCTCACAGACGCTGCGAAAGGCAGACTCCAGTTCATCAATACGGGTAGTGGCCGGGACCCAGCCGGACTCCAGATGGAGCAGTGCGACCCGACGGTAATCCCGGTTGAAAAAAGCGAGAAAGTTTTCTGCCAGATAGCGCTGATCTCCCTCAGTGAGACTACCCATGATGCCGAAATCGACCGCCACATACTTTGGATACGCGGGATTGGTCGCATCCACCAGAATATTGCCGGGGTGCATATCGGCATGAAAAAAGTTGTCCCGAAAGACCTGGGTAAAGAAGATCTCCACCCCAAGCTCGGCCAACCGCTTCATATCGACCCCGAGCCCACGCAGGGTATCCAGCGCGGCCACCGGCACCCCCTCCACCCTACTCATCACCAGCACCTGTTCCGTGGTGAGTTCCCAATCCGGCTCCGGTACGGTCAGCACATGTTCGCCCCTGGAGAAGTTGCGCCCCACCTGTGAAAGGTTGGCCGCCTCACGCATCATATCCAGCTCATCAAGGATCACCTGCTCATAGTCACTCACTACCTGCCGCAGGTGGAGCCGCCGCCCCTCGGACCAGTAGCGCTCTGCCAGGGTTGCCAACCGCTTGGCGAGACCAACATCCCGCCGAATCTGCTTTTCAATTCCAGGGCGAACCACCTTGATCACCACCTCCTCCCCCTGCAGGGTGGTTGCAACATGCACCTGGGCAATGGAGGCGGAGGCCAGCGGTGTCTCATCAAACGAGGCAAACAGATTTTCAACCGTATCACCCAATGCCTGCTCAACCACCGCCTTCGCCTGGCTGGTGGGGAATGGGGGTACCGAGTCCTGCAGCCTAGCCAGTTCATCGGCAATCTCATCGGGCAGCAGATCCCGACGGGTCGAGAACATCTGCCCCAGTTTGACAAAGACCGGCCCAAGATCCTCCAGTGCACGACGAATCCGCGCCCCTTCAGGGCCACGGTCACGCCTCAGCCAGAACAGTGGTGAGAGATAGAGCAGAAAGCGCAACGGGCGGAACAGATGGAGCCGGAGAATGATCTCGTCCAGCCCATGGCGCACCAGCACCCGCTGGATGGTCAACAGCCTGAACAGCTCCCGGGGGCGAATCACGTTTATAAGGTGCCTTATTGCTTGAAACCGCGGTGCAGCGCCACAATCCCGCCAGTCATATTGAAATACTCGGTACGGATAAAGCCGACCTCATCCATCATCCCACGCAGTGTCTCCTGGTCCGGATGCATGCGGATCGACTCGGCCAGATAGCGATAGCTCTCTTCATCATTGGCCACCACCTTGCCAATCAGCGGCAGTACGTTGAACGAGTAGAAGTCGTAGGCCGATTTGAGGCGATCATCGGTCGGCTTGGAGAACTCCAACACCAACAGCCGACCACCCGGCTTCAGCACACGGTGAATGGAGCGCAGTGCCTGCTCCTTGTCGGTCACATTGCGCAGACCAAACGAGATGGTGATACAGTCGAACTGATCATCGGCAAATGGAATCTTCTCGGCGTTGATCTGAGTATATTCCACATTCCCGAGTACGCCCTGATTGATCAGCCGCTCACGCCCCTTGTGGAGCATCTTCTCGTTAATATCGGACAGCATCACCCGTCCGGCAGGACCGACCAGCCTGGCAAACTGCAGAGAGAGGTCTCCGGTTCCACCGGCAAGATCCAGCACCTGCTGCCCCTTGCGCACGCCGCTCATCTCGATCGCCTGTTTCTTCCAGAGTCGATGGATTCCCATCGACATCAGGTCATTCATCAGATCGTAACGGTTGACCACAGAGTCGAAGACATCACGTACCCGCCCCGCCTTTTCACCGACGGCGACATCCTCATATCCGAAATGGGTGGTCTCTTCTTTCATCATGCAGCTCCTCGTATCGTCCGCTAGGTTGCCAACCGCTCCGAGGTGGTCATGCGCTCAACCCCTGCCTCCTTGAGTCGGTCGAGGTACTGCTGCCAGTACGTCTCCATATTCTCACCCAGTGTATAGAGCCAGTCCCAGGAGTAGATGCCGGTATCGTGGCCATCATCGAACTTCAACGAAACCGCATAGCGACCCACCGGCTCAATCTTCTCGATGGCCACATCTTCCTTACCTACCTGCAGCACCTCTTCACCCGGGGCGTGCCCCCGAACCTCTGCAGAGGGGGAATAGACCCTCAGATATTCGGCGCTGTAACTCCACGACTTTCCATCCTCATAACTGACGGTGAGGGTTCGCGACTCCTTGTCATAGCGAATCTCGGTTGGGGTGATGTCTCTCTTTTCGCTCATGATTCAAACTCCTTGAATACAGTGCTCCTCGATAACGATTTGTGCGTTGTTACTCGATCAGTCAGGGTTAGTATTACTGAATACTACAAGATGTACCGGCTCAAATCTTCATCATCCGCCAGATCGGAGAGGTGCTGCTCCACATAATCCGCATCCACCGCCACCTCATCTCCACTACGATCCGCAGCCTCATACGAAATCTCTTCCAGCAGCCTCTCCATCATGGTATGGAGCCTACGGGCACCAATGTTCTCGGTACGCTCATTGACTTGCCAGGCAAACTCGGCGATACGGTGAATACCTGAATCCTCAAAGCGTAGTGATACTCCGTCCGTTGCCATCAAGGCAATATACTGCTCCGTCAACGAGGCGTCCGGTTCAGAGAGAATTTTGGTGAAATCCTCCACACTCAGCGCCTCCAGTTCAACCCGAATCGGCAGTCTTCCCTGTAACTCCGGAATGAGATCGGAGGGCTTGGAGAGGTGAAAGGCACCGGAGGCGATAAAGAGGATGTGGTCTGTCTTGATCATCCCATACTTGGTGCTGACGGTACTGCCCTCTACCAGCGGCAGCAGGTCACGCTGAACCCCCTCGCGAGAGACTTCGCCACCATGTCCCTCATTGCGCTGTGCAACCTTGTCGATCTCATCAAGGAAGACGATACCGTTCTGCTCCACACGTTCGATGGCCCGGGTCTTGATCTCCTCATCATCTACCATCTTGTGGGCCTCTTCCTCAATCATCAGCTTGAGTGCATCCTTGACCCGCACCTTTTTCGGCTTGCGCGGCTTACCACCCATATTCTGGAACATGTTCTGCAACTGCGAGGTCATCTCCTCCATCCCCGGCGGCCCCATGATCTCTACTCCCAGGGAGGGAGAGGCCACCTCGATCTCGACTTCACGATCATCCAGCGTACCTTCACGCAGCATCTTGCGAAACTTCTGCCGTGTCGAGGAACTCTCCTGCAGCGCAGTTGCCCCTGCCTCCAGGCTATCTGCACTACCGCGGGCCGGTGGCAACAATGCATCCAGCACGCGCTCCTCAGCAGCATCTTCCGCCCGTACCTTGACCGATTCAAAGGCATCTTCACGCACCCGTTTCACCGCAATATCTGAAAGATCACGCACGATCGACTCTACATCCCGCCCAACATACCCCACTTCGGTAAATTTGGTCGCTTCCACCTTGATAAACGGGGCATTAGCCAGCCTCGCCAAACGACGGGCAATCTCGGTCTTGCCGACACCGGTCGGGCCAATCATCAGAATGTTTTTCGGGGTGATTTCGTAGCGAAGGTCATCACTGACCTGCATCCTTCGCCAACGATTCCGAAGTGCAATCGCAACAGCCCGCTTGGCCGCATCCTGCCCGATAATATGTTTGTCCAACTCGTGAACGATCTCTCTTGGAGTCAACTCATTCATAACTTCCAACTACTTGTTTTCCTAATCTTCACCCAGCTCTTCCACCACCAGACTCTGGTTGGTGAAGACACAGATATCCGCAGCAATACTCATGCTTCTCTCGACAATCTCTCTTGCAGCCATTTCACTGTGTTCCAGCAACGCGCGGGCCGCCGCCAATGCATAATGCCCACCGGAACCGATCGCAACAGCCCCATGCTCCGGCTCGATCACATCACCATTACCGGTGATGACCAGCGTCTCATCGGCGTTGGCAACCAGCAGCAGTGCCTCAAGTCTGCGCAGCATACGGTCGGTCCGCCAATCCTTGGCCAACTCAACGGCTGATCGCACCATATGACCGGAATACTTCTCCAGTTTCCCCTCAAAGCGTTCGATCAGTGTAAAGGCATCCGCCGTGCCCCCGGCAAAACCGGCAATCACCTTGTCATGATAGAGGCGTCGAATCTTGCGTGCATTCCCTTTCATCACCGTATTTCCCAGTGACACCTGACCATCTCCACCGATCACCACCCGGTTACCGCGGCGCACACAGAGAATGGTTGTTCCGTGAAATTGATCCATGACCCGTTCCTTCAGAAAAGAGGCGGATTGTACCGCAATCACCAGAAAAGCGTGCGTGCTTCGATGGTATCTGCGGTGTCGACAATGGAACCGTGCTCTCCGGCTGATCGCTCACAGAGCACTAACGGCTTCGATCCTTGATGATCTGGCTCTGAGTACGCAGACGCTCCGTCATGGTATCCACAGCCTGGGAACAGTTGTCGAGGCGTTGTCCCAGATAGTTCTCGACAAACTCACTCATCACATCGCCCAGTTGCCCCAGCGAAACTCTCGGAACCCCTCCCTCATCCGCCACCTTCTGCTGCTTGTGGAGCACACCGGAGAGCTGCTCCAGCTGACTACGCGCCTCGGCAAGATCCTGCACGAACGGCTTGATCGCCATCACATAATTACCGAAGTCGTGCAACAGCTTGGCAGTCATTTCGATCATCTCTTCCTCGCCCTTGCTCATGTCACTGGGCGACGCCTCCTGGCTCACCATCTCTTCCAGCGCCTCTGCGGTAGCAGGAGGGGGAGTACTGGAGGTGCTGTGGGAGGTATTCAGCATCTCGGCCACGCTCTTTTCCAGTTCATCCCGATCAACCGGTTTCTCCAGAAAACCATCACAACCGGCCAACTGAAAACGTACCCGGTGTTTACGCATCGCATTACCGGTCAGGGCAAGAATCGGGGTACTGTTACCGGAGAGCCGCAACTGTCTGGTCGCCTCCACACCATCCATATTCGGCATCTGCATATCCATCAGGATCAGCCCGTAGGACTCGGATTTGGCATGATTCAACGCCTCAAGGCCATCACTCACTGCAGTAACCGTAAGCCCCATTCCTTCAAGCATACGCTGGAGCAGAAGGCGCAGGGACTCCGTATCATCCGCAACAAGTACATGTCCTCTGAGCCGATGCCGCTCCTTTTCTGGATGTATGCTACTCATGATCCCCCCCATGGCCAGCAGGATTCCGGACCAGTACTCCCGGATAAACAGCACACCACTGCCATGTTACGAATATCGAGCATTACGGGTCTATAAAAATATTAATATTAATGGCTGAGAATAATACAGTCTTGTCCAATATGAAATGGCCCTGAAGCGAGGCCGTCATTCCAACGTGA
>CAYFOR010000139.1:0-6843 GCA_964344785.1 uncultured Piscirickettsiaceae bacterium | reverse complement strand
AGCAAATAGAGGGCGCGCCTCCTTGTTTTATGGGTTATTTGGTGAATAAGGCGGGATCAATGGAGCTGTGCATGTTCTTGATGGCCTCGGATGCCAGCTTCTGCTGCTTCTGCTTCGACTCTTGTTCGGCCTCGGCAGTCTGGGTTTGAATGTGGTTGTTGTCTCTTGCCTGAACTGCGGATGGGTATTGCTGCGCCAGCATTTCCGCATACGGGCTGCCTGGAATCTCCATTATTGATGCCTCCTCTTCCCCTGCATCATGTATATCTGATGGTTGGTCAAACAAATCAACGACCATGCACATGGTGAGGTGCATGGCTCTATTCAGTAAAAATGTCAGACCTGCTACAGGGGTGGGGCCCAATAGGGAAGTCTTGACAAGTGCAACCCCGCTGCCATAAGCGAACTGCTCTGTAGGCCGGTGGCTTTGCGTGCCTCTCTTTCGATTTAAGGCTTGCCAAAACAAATCATTACGTTTACATTGTAACTAAGAATGTAAACGTAGCGCAACCATTTCGTAATATTTTTTATAAATTATTCTTTAATATGCTTTTTTAGTCGTTGTTTTTGGGGGATGAGATAGTGAAATTGAAAGCATTGATTGTCCTGATCTGCTTCTGGGTTGCAGGTCTTTCCTGGGCGATGGATCGTCAGCCTGTTGGCGAGGCAGGAATCGTCTCTGCCGGGTATGATGACAAGAGCAGGGTGATGGAGGTGTTGTTCAAAAGTGGCAAACTTGTCCACTTTAAAGGAGTGCTGTTCTCGACCTATGATAAATTCATGAGTGCGGAGTCCAAGGGTGAGTTTTTCAAAGAGAACATCAAGGGGAGATATCAGCATAAAGTGGTTGGTGTGTTGAAGAAGAAGGGAAAGAGTGGAAAAAAGAGCAAGAAGGGAAAAAAGAAGAAAAAGCAGAAAAAATGACTCTGAGAGTTGCATCAAAATAGACGTAAATACAGTAATCTACTGAATTTTTGGATTGAATTGAGGTAAGGTCGGCCTGAATTTGAGAACCGTCCGGCCTTACTCTTCAGAGGTTGTGTCGGCGCCTTCTGACCGCTGCACGGGCAGTGACTGCCTGTTCCATTCGGTCATTCCGCCGAGCACAACATGAACATTTGAAAACCCCTGCTGGAGAAGTTGAAGAGCTGCCTTTGAGGAGCGTCGATCCGTTGTGCAGACCAGCGTGATCGTTCGTTCGCGCCAGGACTCAAGCTCATCGACCCGTTGTGGAAGTTCTTCCAGTGGGATGTTGAGCGCACCATCGATATGGCCCAGCTTTCCCATGAAATCATCCTTGTTGCGTACATCCAGAATCAGGGGCGGGTCACTCTGTTCCAATAGTTTTCTGAACTCTTCAAGAGTCAGTGATTTTCCCTGCCGGATTCTGCTGACCAGGCGTGGAAGGAAGGCTGCAGCAGCGACCAGAGCGACGGCAATCAGGATGTTTTGTATCAATGACTGCCCACCGGTCACGGCCTCTTTCCCTGCATGTCCGAGCCAAGTGTAGGCAAGTCCGCCGGGAATCATGAAGACCCAGGTTGCAATCAGATAGGTCCAGAAGGGGATGCGGGTCAGCCCCAATGCATAATTGAGAAGATTGAATGGAAACAGTGGAACCAGACGGACAAATGCGATGAACCGCCACCCCTCGGCCTCCACACCGGTGATCAATTGCTGTGTACGCTTTCCGGCCTTCTTCTTGATCCAGTCGGCAGCGAGTGTGCGTGCAGCGAGGAAAGAGAGTCCGGCACCGATGGTCGCCCCGGTCAGGTTGTAGAGGGTGCCCCAAAGTGGACCAAACAGTGCTCCGCCAATCAGGGTCAGCACAGAGCCGGGGAGAAAGAGGACGGTTGCGGCAGCATAAACAGCCATGAAAATCAGGGGAGCTGCCCAGCCCGCTTCATTGAACTGTCTCTCCAGAATTTCCGCATTAAACTGGTCCCGATAAAAAACAGCCAAACCAATTGCCAGGATCAACAGCAGAGCAAGCAGGCTACGGAGTAGTCTTTGTGTGCTCATTCAGTGTGGTCCTTTCGGTCCCATTGGCGTCGATTGATGACGTATTCATCAATCTTTCCCTTGAAGGGAAGCATTAACATGCCCGGTAGCTGATTAACTTCAACGGGATCTCTGTAGTGGTCGATGCCGAGAGTCATTCCCTCCTGTCCGCCGCGTGGCTGTTCGATATAGGTTCCAAAAAGCCGATCCCATACGGAAAGATTGAAACCAAAGTTGGAGTTGGCCTCATCTTCGGCGGTTGAGTGGTGGACCCGGTGCATATCCGGGGTAATCACGAGGAGGCGCAGCAGGCGGTCTATCGGTTCGGGAAGATGGATATTGCCGTGGTTGAACATGGCCATTGCATTAAGCAACACTTCGAAGATCACCACTGCCGCAACAGGTGGTCCCAGTAGCAGGATGGTTGCAAACTTGATCAGCATCGACAGGATGATCTCGATCGGGTGGAAGCGGGCGCCGGTGGTTACGTCGTAGTCGAGATCGGCATGGTGTACCCGGTGAAGGCGCCACAGCAATGGTATTGCGTGGACCATGACATGCTGCAGCCAGATGACAAAGTCCATTGCCACAACGGCAATAACCACCCTTGCGGCAACGGAGAGATCGGTGTGGTTGAGGAGCCCCCAGCCCTCTTGTGCCGCAGTTGCGGCCACACCTACGGCAGCTGCTGGGAAGATCAGGCGAAGCAGCAGCGTATTGAGTGCGACCAGCCCCAGGTTGTTGCTCCACCGTACCGCCCGTGACAGCAGGCGTTCTCTACGGGGAGCGAGCCACTCCCAGGTCGCTATTACGGTAAAGACACCAACAAAGAAAGAGAGCCGTATGGTGGGCTCGTGCCTCAAAATCCACTCTTCAAATCCCATGGTTCGTCGGTCCTGTTATGTTAATCTGTATGCTATCATATGTGTGTGTACGCATATGAATAATGACGCATATCATAGCAATGAGTATTGATGACAGCAAGGATCTTTCCGTGATCTTCAAACTGCTTTCCGAGCCGAATCGGCTGGCCATTCTCCATGCGTTGGGGCTTGAGTGCAGGCCGGTCTCGGCGATCATTGCGGATACCGGATTGAATCAGACCAACGTCTCGTTTCATCTGCGTAAATTGCGTGAGGCAGGGCTGGTTCGGGGAGAGAAACATGGCTCGTTTGTTTTTTATTGTCTGCCCGATCCCCAATTGCTCGATCTGTTGAGCCGGTTCAGCGAATGGGATAGAGAGCATCGGCGGGCAGCTGACAAAGGGGTGTCAAATGAAAATTCTGATGATATTGAATGATCCGCCATATGGTACGGAACGAAGTTACAACGGTCTTCGTCTGGCAAAGGCGCTCATGGATGAGGTGGATGTGACGGTGTTTCTGATGGCTGACGCCGTTGCCTGTGCACGCAAGGGGCAGCGTGTTCCGCAGGGTTTCTACAATCTGGAACTGATGGTGAAGTCGGTGATCCGTCAAGGCGAGGTGCTGATGTGCGGTACTTGTATGAATGCGCGCGGGATCACCGATGACGATGTGATTGATGGTGCACAGCGTAGCACAATGAAAGTACTTGCGGAAAAAACCGTTCAAGCTGACAAGGTGCTGGTTTTCTGAGTCGGGGTACTGGAACGTTACCGCTGGGTGAAACGTTGATAGTGGTTGAATGGAGTGGTTGTTCAGCGGAAAACTATTGGGTCTGATAAGATTTGCCATTCGCTGTAATGTGCGTGCCCGAAGCGGCCAGGATCAGTACCGGCTGTTTGTTTATGGGGGGGGGGCACTTTCGGTCAGCAACAACGGTTAATGGATTTGTAGAATCAGAAGGATAGATGAAAGATGCTGCTGATGATCGACAATTACGACTCTTTTACCTACAACCTTGTGCAGTACTTTGGTGAGTTGGGTACGGAGGTAATAGTGCATCGCAACGATCAGATTACGATAGAGGAGATCAGGGCGTTGACTCCTGATCAGATTGTACTCTCACCGGGCCCCTGTACTCCAGATCAGGCCGGCGTTTCGCTGCAGGTTGTGGAGCAGTTGGCAGGCGAGATTCCGATTTTGGGGGTCTGCCTCGGTCACCAGACCATCGGCCAGGCCTTTGGTGGCAAGGTTGTGCATGCAGGCGCGATCATGCACGGCAAGACCTCGATGGTTCATCATGAAGGCCGTGGAGTCTTTCGAGGGCTTTCAAATCCGATGGAGGCCACCCGGTACCACTCTCTGGTGATCGAGAAAGAGAGCCTTCCGGATCTGTTTGAGGTGACCGCCTGGACAGAGGCAGAGGATGGCAGTATCGAAGAGATCATGGGGGTGCGCCACAAGGAGATGGATATCGAGGGGGTGCAGTTTCATCCCGAGTCCATTTTGACGGCAGAGGGGCACGCACTGTTGGGTAATTTTTTAAAGAGATAGAGTACAAGGGAGTCAGGAAATGGAGATTCAGGCAGCGATCCAGGCGGTCATTGATCGGCAGGATCTGGATGGTGAACAGATGCAGTCGGTGATGCGTGCAATCATGACCGGAGAGGCGACCACGGCGCAGATCGGTGGTTTTCTGGTGGGGCTGCGGATGAAGGGAGAGACCGTTGACGAGATTGCGGCAGCGGTCAAGGTAATGCGTGAGTTGGCTACGCCGGTCGAGATTACTGGTGACCATCTTGTAGACACGGCGGGTACCGGCGGTGATGGTGCAAAGACCTTCAATATCTCGACTGCCTCCACCTTTGTGATTGCCGCTGCGGGCGGTCAGGTGGCGAAGCATGGAAATCGCTCCATCTCCAGTAGTTCAGGGAGTGCGGACCTGCTGGAGGCGGCAGGTGTGAAGCTGGATCTGTCACCAGAGCAGGTTGCAGGGTGTATCAAGGAGGTGGGGGTCGGCTTCATGTTTGCACCACTGCACCATAGCGCGATGAAACATGCTATCGGACCGCGCAAGGAGATGGCGGTGCGGACCGTGTTCAACCTGTTGGGGCCGATGACCAATCCGGCAGGGGCGCCCAACCAGGTGATCGGCGTCTTTGATGATGCCTGGCTGGAGCCGATGGCATTGGTGTTGAAACAGTTGGGCAGCCGCCATGTGATGGTGGTTCACGGCAGTGATGGTCTGGATGAGATTACGATTAGTGGCGAGACGCAGGTGGCGGAGCTGAAAGATGGAGAGGTGCGCAGCTACATCATTTCTCCAGAGAAGTTTGGAATGAAGAGTTCTCCACTGGATGCATTGGTGGTGGATGGTGCAGCGGAGAGTCTGGGGCTGGTCAAACAGGTGCTGGAGGGTGTAGCAGGAGCAGCCTCCGATATCGTGGCGCTCAATGCAGGGGCAGCGATCTATGTGGCCGGTCTTGCCGAGTCGCTGGAGTCCGGAGTGAAAAAAGCGCAGTCGGTGATTGCCAGTGGAGAGGCGCGCGCCAAGCTGGATGCACTGGTTGCTTGTAGTAACCGGGGGTAAGTGTGAGCGATACACCTGATATCCTGATCAAGATCCTGCAGCGCAAGCAGGAGGAGATTGCCGAGCGAACGGTCCGTAGTGACCTTTCCGAACAGCGGAGTAGGGCAGCGGATGCCAGCCCGTGCCGTGGCTTTGTTGCATCAATGAATCGTCGAATTGAAGCGAATGAGCCAGCAGTCATCGCCGAGATCAAAAAGGCTTCACCGAGTAAGGGGCTGCTGCGCGATCCGTTTGAGCCGGTGGAGATCGCGGCAAGCTATCAGCAAGGCGGCGCGGCCTGTCTCTCGGTACTGACGGATCGTGATTTTTTTCAGGGACATGAAGAGTATCTGATTGCAGCCCGGGATGCCTGCGAACTGCCGGTGATCCGCAAGGATTTCATTGTCGATCCCTATCAGGTTTACGAGGCGCGCGCCATTCAGGCGGATTGTATCCTGTTGATTGTGGCTGCACTTGAACAGGCGCAGATGGAGGATCTTGCTGGGCTGGCACAAGAGCTGGGGATGGATGTGTTGGTGGAGGTGCATGATCGAGAGGAGCTGGAGCGGGCAATGGCACTGGATCTGTCGGTTGTGGGGATCAATAACCGGAATCTGCGCACCTTTGAAACCTCGCTACAGACCACACTTGATCTGTTGAGCCTGATCCCGGATGAGACGCTGGTGGTCACCGAGAGCGGCATCCACACGACGGATGACGTGCGGTTGATGCAAGACAATCAAGTCAATGCGTTCCTGGTCGGGGAGGCATTCATGCGTGCGGTAGATCCCGGTCTGCAGTTGAAACAGTTATTTTTTAAAGGAGAGTAATCATGGCCAAAATGACCTCTAGCGTGCATTGGACAGAAGGCATGCAGTTTGTGGCAGAGACTGGAAGTGGACATTCACTGGTGATCGATGGGGCACCGGAGGTGGGGGGGCGAAATACCGGAATGCGCCCCATGGAGATGGTGCTGCTGGCTGCGGCAGGTTGTACCGCAATGGATGTGGTGTTCATTCTCAAGCGTGCCCGACAGCCGCTGGAGGACTGCTGGATTGAAGCGGAAGGGAACCGGGTGGAAGAGGTTCCCAAGGTATTCGACAAGATTCATCTTCACTATGTGGTGGTGGGAGATGGGCTGGATGAGAAGCAGGTAAAGCGGGCCGTCGAGATGTCGGCCGACAAGTACTGCTCGGTCTCTCACATGCTCAAGGCGGCGGTTGAGGTGACCCATGACTACGAGATTCGCAGAGGAGATGAAGAGTAGAGGGTGTTGAGCGCTTTTTTTATCTTTTCAGCGGTTTTTTGGTTGACATAACCTTTCTGGGTCAGGAGAATACCGCCTCTTGTTTTTTCGGAGGGGTTCCCGAGTGGCCAAAGGGGGCAGACTGTAAATCTGCTGGCTCCGCC